>NZ_JAIVFO010000347.1 GCF_029991245.1 Xanthobacter autotrophicus | reverse complement strand
TTTGTTGGCTTCCGCTTGACCGTAATGTTAGGCCCCGAATATTGGTTTTTGTGACGTTGCACAGTTTGTGTAAAGCTACGAAGGTGCCCCGACATCATGGAGTGCCTTCCGAGGCGTTCATCTTTGCTTGAATGAGCGCAACCAACTTGCCAGTAGCGGCCGCCATAGCCTGCGGATCTGATCTTATGAGCGTTTCAATGTGAGGCAGATTTTGCATCGAGCCAATTTTGAGTTTTGCGAATGGAGGAAACATGGCAAGTCCGCTTGAGCGCCCGGTTAGATATCACTTGTTGAGCTTCGTGAGAAAAATTTTGATTTGATTATTGAGCGCCTCCAGTTGCTCTGCAACGGGATGGATAGGTGGCGACGAACGTAGATAAGGCCGCATGTCGACTGACGTTCTCTCTGCAACAAGGCGATCATCGAATTCATAGTCTGCGGAGACGGTGAATTGCAGAGGGCAAA
>NZ_JAIVFO010000346.1 GCF_029991245.1 Xanthobacter autotrophicus | reverse complement strand
GCGCCAGCGTCGGGCTGGGAGAAGGGGCAGGTCGAGAACCAGGTTGGCTCAGGTAGCGCGAGCGTTTCTTCACCCCGCGGCTTCGGGTGAAGAGCTATGAGGAACTGAACGCTTGGCCGCGCGACCGCACGATCGCCTACGCCAAGGTGCATCCTCATCCCGAGCTGCGTGATCGGACGATCTGGGAGGTGTTCGAGGCGGAACAGGCAAAACTCGTATCGATGTCGGTTTGACGGTTTCCATGCCCTACCGGCGTCCGTCTCCAAGATTTCCCTTTGGTCTTCCTGCCTGGTGCGCTTCGACAACAATCGCTACTCCGTCCCGGCCAGCGCCGTGGGGCGGCGGGAGTGTCAGGAATTTCGTGTGGGGGCGGTCATGATGGACCTTATGGAGGTTCCCGATGGCCCGACGCAAAGCCCCCCGTATTCCTGACGCGCTTCTGGACCAACTTCTGGCCGGCGCCGATCCC
>NZ_JAIVFO010000345.1 GCF_029991245.1 Xanthobacter autotrophicus | reverse complement strand
GTCTAAATTAGCTGGCGAAGGTACAGTCGTAACAGTTTTAAACGCAATCAGCGAACAAGATGCTCAAGCATCAATTAAAGCAGGTGTTCATTTAAACAAACTTACTGAAGAACGAAGCAAGCGATTGGAAAAAACACGCAAAGCTTTAGAAGATTATGGTATTGATTATGACCAAATAATTGTTCGTGGTAATGCAAAAGAAGAACTATTAAAACATGCTAATAGCGGTAAATATGAAATTGTTGTTTTAAGTAACCGTAAAGCAGAAGACAAAAAGAAATTTGTACTTGGAAGTGTCAGCCACAAAGTAGCAAAACGTGCGACTATCCCTGTATTAATCGTTAAATAAAATTTTTATCCAGAATCACAAATAATCTTTCAATCATGATGCAGTCTCAAACGACTGAGTAAATACAAGAAACGATTATGACTGTGGTTCTGGATTTTTTATATCGTAGTAAATTTATAATC
>NZ_JAIVFO010000344.1 GCF_029991245.1 Xanthobacter autotrophicus | reverse complement strand
CGACACCAGCACGGTGGAAATTCTGCGGCTGCTGCATGCCGCTCAACAAGTAGCTTGATGCAAAAAAAGAGCCCGAGACTGCGTCAACAGTCCGGGCTTTGGCCAAGTCCTGGGGAGGAAAGGATGACCATGACAGATCCTAGCAAAATCACACGAAAGCAGGGAGTGGCCGCAGCTGCTCGGAAACTGCCCACGAAGCGCGAGATCGAGCTGATCTCAGCCAGTGCTGACATCATGGGCCAGTCGCCGACTGGCAACGATTTCGCGTTCATGCACTCGGTCATGTGCCAGGTGGGTTTGCCTCGCGCGAAGGTAGATGGAGCGCACTTCATGCGCCAGTCGGGCGCGGCGTGGTTGACGGTACAAGCTGGCTTTCTCGATGAGGGCAATGGACCGGTTTTGCAGGTCGTGCCCTACGGCGCCATGCCTCGGTTGGCCCTTGCCTGGCTTTCAACCTATGCGAAGCGGCATGGC
>NZ_JAIVFO010000343.1 GCF_029991245.1 Xanthobacter autotrophicus | reverse complement strand
GTGTGGAGATGTCGCAGGGAGCCGAGCAGGACCCCGATCGTGGCGGCCTCGTTGCGGGCCGGGACGACCACCGACACGGCGGCTCCGCCGCGCGACAGCACGCCACGGGGCACCGGGCGCAGGTCGGCGAGGAAGCGACCCGCCAGCAGCAGAGCCACCGCCAGGACGACGGCCAGCACGACCGTCAGCAGGATGGGGGTCATCGCGACCCACCGCCGACACGGGTGACCACCAGCCGCATGCCGCCGCGCGGGTGCACGGCCACCTGGGCCTCCGGGTGGGGGCGTGTCCAGCCGGGCGGCACGCTCACCCGGTGCGTCGCCAGCAGCCGGCTCAGCACCAGGACCATCTCGCCGAGGGCGAACTCACGCCCGATGCACAGGCGCGGTCCCTGGCCGAACGGGAGGTAGCCGGTCGGCCGGTCGCTCGCGTCGAGGAAGCGCTCCGGCCGGAACGACGACGGGTCCGGCCACAGGTC
>NZ_JAIVFO010000342.1 GCF_029991245.1 Xanthobacter autotrophicus | reverse complement strand
GTAGCCGACGAAGCCGTAGAGGATGGCCTTGCCGGCGGCGTTGGCCTTCTTGCCCCACTTCTTGAGGTCTTCGTCCTCCTCGTTGTGGCCGAAGGCCGCGTCGAGCAGCTTCCAGACCACCAGGGACGCCATGCCGAAGACGATGACCCAGAGCATGATCTCGCCGAACGGCTGCTGCGCCAGCTGGTGCATCGCGCCCTGGTTGTTGGCCTGGCCCTCTCGGTCACCGAAGGCCAGCTGGATCGCGAGCCACGCGATCATCAGGTGCACCACGCCGTAGGCGATGAAGCCGATGCGGATGGCGTAGTCGAACCACTGGCTGTCCTGGGTCTGACGACCCTTCTGCTCGGCCGTGTTCCTGGCCCGGTCGGTCATCTCTCCCATGGCGGCCAACCTAGCGGCGCAGAATCCTGCGTGGCCCACCCCCAGGTATGTCAGGTGAGGATGTGGTCCTTGGCCCTGAGCATCGCTCCGAGCA
>NZ_JAIVFO010000341.1 GCF_029991245.1 Xanthobacter autotrophicus | reverse complement strand
CCTGTCGCTGCAGCCGCAGGCGCGCTGGGTGGTGGAGTACTACCAGGTCGAGGGCGTGCGCCCGGCACCGGACGGCGCTCTCGAGGTGGACATGCTGGTGGCCGACCAGCGGTGGCTGCGCAGGCTCCTGATGCGGCTCGCGCCGTACGCTCGGGTCATCTCGCCCGCCGAGCTGGACACCGACTTCCGGGCGACGGCTCAGCGAACACTCAGCCTGTACGCGTCCGGCGCTTGACCAAACCGGCGTAGACTCCGCAACGAACACCCCAACGTGAGGAACCCAATGAATCTGCCGTCGATGCTGCCCCAGATCGCGGGCCTCGGCCCCGGCGAGATCGCTCTCATCCTGGCCGTCCTGGTCCTGCTCTTCGGCGCCTCGAAGCTGCCGGAGCTGGCACGCGGCTCCGGTCGCGCGCTCCGCATCTTCAAGGCGGAGACGAAGGGCCTCATGGACGACGACGACGACCCGGACGGGACGCGCAC
>NZ_JAIVFO010000340.1 GCF_029991245.1 Xanthobacter autotrophicus | reverse complement strand
AACAAAGCCCCCGCAGCAGCAGCCATAACAGGTGCTACAATAAAGCCTAAAAGCCCACTACTTGCAAAAGCAGCAGCAATAACATCCGCAATTATTTCAGCAAACTTCATTTTAATTTTACTTCTTATAACATTGCCCAAACTTTTAACTGATAAATCTTGTGCCTGTGCTGATGTAGCAACATTTTGTAGCTCGCCAGCAAGTTTTTGCCTTTCTGCTTCTTGTTCTTGATTAATAAGTTCTAATTTTTTTTGTGTGTATCGCTCTTGTAATTGATTAAGCAAATTAAATTTTTCTTCTTCCGTTAAAATAGTGTTTTCATTTATTCTATCCCGCATTTTATTGTAATTATTTTCTAAATCAATTAGCTTTTTAGTTTTTTCATCAGCAAGCTCGTAGATTATGTCATTTTTTTCTTTTTCTTGTTCTAAATATCTTTCAGTTCTTTCAAGCTCAAGTTTTAATTCTTCTTCAAGCTGTTTTGTTC
>NZ_JAIVFO010000339.1 GCF_029991245.1 Xanthobacter autotrophicus | reverse complement strand
GCTAGCGCCTGGTCAACTGGGACCCGGTGCTGAAGACCGCCATTTCCGACCTGGAAGTGGAGAGCGCCGAGGAGGACGGCTTCCTGTGGTCGATCGCCTACACGCTGGATGACGGCCTGAGCTACGAACACGTCGAGCGCGATGCCGACGGCGTGGAAACCCTGCGCGAAACCCGCGACTACCTGGTCGTTGCCACCACCCGCCCGGAAACCCTGCTGGGCGATACCGCGGTGATGGTGCACCCGGAAGACGAGCGTTACGCGCACCTGATCGGCAGGAACGTAGTGCTGCCGCTGACCGGGCGCCGCGTGCCGGTGATCGCCGACGACTACGTGGACCGCGCGTTCGGCACCGGCGTGGTCAAGGTCACGCCCGCGCACGACCCCAACGACTACCAGGTGGGCCAGCGCCACAACCTGCCGATGATCGTGGTGCTCACCCTGCAGGCCACCGTCAGCGAGAACGCGCCCGAGAAGTACCGCGGCATGGACC
>NZ_JAIVFO010000033.1 GCF_029991245.1 Xanthobacter autotrophicus | reverse complement strand
GGGCGGGGCGCCTCGGCCTCCTCGCTGCGGGGAACGCGGGCGGCGCGCGGCGTGAAGCCCTCGCCGGTCTCGTCGCGGTTGCGACGGCGGAACTCACGCGGCGCGCGATCCTCGCGGGGCTCCCGCTGTTCCCGGGGGGCGCGATCCTCGCGGGGCGCGCGGTCCTCACGCTGTTCCCGGGGTTCGCGCTGGTCCCGCGGCGCGCGGTCCTCACGCTGCTCACGCGGAGCGCGATCCTCACGGGGGTCGCGCTGCTCGCGGGGGTCACGCTGGTCCCGCTGCTCGCGGGGCTCACGGGCCTCGCGCTGCTGCTGGGGCTGGTAGCCTTCGCCGCCTTCGTCGTCGCGGTTGCGGCGATAATTGCCCTGGCGGTTGTCGCGCTGGCCGCGATCGTCGCTGCGATTGTCGCGGTTCTCCCGCGCCTCGCGGGGCTGATAGGGCTGCTCGCCACGATTATAGGGTTGCTCGCCGCGGTTGAAGGGCGGCTGGGGTGCATCGAGCGCGCCCACGTCGTCCATGTCCTCGTCCTCCATCTCCTCGTCGCGGCCGAAGCCGGGCGGGGGGGCGAACTGGCCCTGGAGCGATGCGATGAGGCGCAGATAATGCTCGGCGTGCTGGAAATAATTCTCAGCAGCCACGTGGTCTCCGGACGACTGGGCGTCGCGGGCGAGCTGCTGGTATTTTTCCGCAATGTGGTGCGCCGTTCCACGCACCTTCGTGTCCGGGCCGTTCGATTCGTAGACCCGTGTCAGAGGGTTCGAGCTGCGCCGGTTGCCATTGCCGTTGTTGTTACGGCCGCGCATGCGCTGCTTCTGCTGACCATTTCTCATGTGGATCAATCTCTACTCGCCCGGCGTTCACGCCGCCGTCTGCGCCCGGTCGCCATGCGCCGGTGAACTTTCGCAACACGCCCGATGTTTGGTCCGGGCGGCGCACGCCAGGATGCGCGCTGTTCCGCTTTCGCAAGTCATGTTCGCAGGCCAAGAACATCAGCTTCGCGAGCCGCCTGCACCGGCATTCGCGCTGGTCTGAAAGTGCGATCGTTCGTTAAGTCAGGATCTGTCCGATCATCGAGCCCCGTCCCGTGCCCCCCAGCACGGCCGCCGTTACACGATACGCTGCCGGGCCATCCGGCCCGCGCGCGCTCAACACCGTGAAACGATCTCACCGCCGGATGCTGGAATGTGCGCAGCATCCGCGCGCATCATCCCACCGCATCCATAGCGCCCGAAACATCTGCTTGAGATTTCGGAAGCCCGCATCAGCCCCTTGGACCAACGCATCGGTTCGATTCCTGTGGAAGACACTAGCCATTTCCCTCCAAGGTTCCAAGCGGTTTTTTCTCAGTTTGCGCAATGCACGCGCTTTGAGCGCCAGTCGGCGCCACCATGAAACTCACCCGCGTCGGGCGACCAGGGCCCTTGGGATGCCTGAAAGATCGCGCCGCGCGGGACCTGCCACCTCAAGTCCCGCCGCCGCAATCAATTCCGCGACGGCGGGCTCCTGCCCCGCGCCCAGCTCCAGCACCGCGATGCCGCCGGGACGCAACAGGCGCGGCAGGTCGGCGGCGATGGCGCCATAGGCGAGGAGGCCGTCCGCCCCGGCCTCCAGCGCCAGATGCGGGTCGTGCAGGCGGACCTCGGCGGGCAGGTCCAGCATGGCGGAAGAGGTGATGTAGGGCGGGTTGGAGACCACGAGGTTGAAGCCGCCGGCCAACGCCGTTCCCCAGTCGCCGACCACCACATGGGTGCGCGCGGCAACACCGTTGCGCGCGAAATTGCCGCGGGCGGTCAAGGCCGCGCCCTCGGAGCGGTCCACGGCGATGCCGGTGGCGTTGGGACACTCCACCAGCAAGGCGGCGAGGATCGCGCCCGTGCCCGTGCCCAAATCGAGGATCAGGAGCGGCGCGTTTCGGTCGGGCAGTTCGGCGAGGGCCGCCTCCACCAGGGTCTCGGTGTCGGGACGGGGCACCAGGGTGTCGGGGGAGAGGTGAAGGTCGAGGCTCCAGAACTCCCGCCGGCCGCGAATGCGCGCCACCGGCTCGCCGGCAGCCCGCCGTTCCGTGAAAGCGTGGGCGGTGTCCGCCGCTTCGGGCGGGACAAGGGCATCGGCGTGCAGCAGCAGGTCACCCGGCGCGCACCCCAGCGCCTGCGCCAGCAACAGGCGGGCATCCAGGTCCGGCGTCTCCACGCCTGCTGCGGCGAGGGCCGCCGCCATCTGCCGGCGCAGGGCGCCGATGGTCAGGGCTTCAGCCACCAGCGGCGCCCCGGCCCACGCCTCTCCTGCCCACGCCTCTCCTGCCCACGCCTCTCCTGCCCACGGCTCAGGCCTCTTCGGCGGCGGCGAGCAGGGCGGCCTGGTGCTCGGTGAGCAGCGGGTCGATGATCTCGTCCAGCGCCGGGCCGGCAATCACCTCGTCCAGCTTGTAGAGGGTGAGGTTGATGCGGTGGTCGGTGACGCGCCCCTGCGGGAAATTGTAGGTGCGGATGCGCTCGGAGCGGTCGCCGGAGCCCACCTGGCCCTTGCGTTCCGCGGCGCGGCCGGCCTCCTTCTTCTGGCGTTCGTCGTCGAGCAGGCGCGCGCGCAGCAGCGCCATGGCGCGGGCCTTGTTGCGGTGCTGGGAGCGCTCGTCCTGCACCGCCACCACCGTGTTGGTGGGAAGATGGGTGATGCGCACGGCGCTCTCGGTCTTGTTCACGTGCTGGCCGCCGGCGCCCTGGGCGCGGTACACGTCGATGCGCAGGTCCGCCTCGTTGATGTCCACGTCCACGTCCTCCGCCTCGGGCAGTACGGCGACGGTGGCGGCGGAGGTGTGGATGCGCCCGCTGGTCTCGGTGGCCGGCACCCGCTGGACCCGGTGGACGCCGCTCTCGAACTTGAGGCGCGCATAGGCGCCGCGGCCGTGGAGGGCGGCGACGATTTCCTTGTAGCCGCCCATGGTCCCCTCGCTCTCGGAGAGGATTTCCACGCTCCAGCCTTTCTCGGCGGCATAGCGGGTGTACATCCGGTAGAGGTCGCCGGCGAACAGGGCGGCCTCGTCGCCGCCGGTGCCGGCGCGCACCTCCAGGATGATGCCGCGCTCGTCCATGGCGTCCTTGGGCAAGAGCGCGAGGCGCACGGCGGTGGCCAGCGCGCCGATGCGGCCTTCAAGGCGCTCCACCTCCGCCTCGGCCATCTCCCGCATCTCGGGGTCGGCGGCGGATTCGGCCAGAAGCTCGTGGGCGCCTTCCAGGTCGCGCTCGGCATCCTTCAGGGCGCGCACCTGCTCCACCACCGGCGAAAGCTCGGAAAACTCGCGGCCGAGGCGCACATATTCCTCGCCCTCTGCGCCGCGCGACAGGGCGGCCTCGATCTCGGCATGGCGCGCAACCAGTTGGTCGAGCTTGGCGGTGGGCAGGGACGTCATGTTTCTAAAGCGTTTTCCGCACAGGTGAGGCCGGTTTGCGTCCAGGAAACGCGATGAGGCGACAGTTTCGGCGCCGCCCTAGATGGGCAGCCCGCTCGCCTTGGCGAAGGCGGCGAGCGCGGCGCGCGGGTCGGCCATGCCGCTCTTGTCCTCCAGCAGCGGCAGCAGCACCTTGCGGGCGGCGGAGACATCCAGCTCCAGCAGCATCGCCTTCACCGGCCCGATGGAGGCCGGCGAGAGGGAGAGGGCGCGGTAACCAACTGCCGCAAGGGCCACGGCCTCCAGCGGCCGCGACGCCAGCTCCCCGCACAGGGTCACCGGCTTGCCGTGGCGCTGGCCGGCTTCCGCCACCATGCGGAAGGCCCGCAGGGCGGGCGGCGACAACGGATCGAACCGGTCCGCCACGCGCACGTTGGAGCGGTCCGCCGCATAGAGGAACTGGACCAGGTCGTTGGAGCCCACCGAGAGGAAGTCGGCGCGGGAGAGGATCTCGTCCAGCTGGAACAGCAGGGACGGCACCTCCACCATGGCGCCCACATAGACCTTCTCGGGCAGGCCGTGGCCGTGCTTGCGCAGGTGCGTCAGCTCGCGCTCGACGATGGCGCGGGCGCGGTCGAATTCCTCCACCGCCGCCACCATGGGGAACATGATGCGCAGATCGCGGCCGGCCCCGGCCCGCAGCAGGGCGCGCAGCTGGCTGCGCAGCAGGCCCGGCCGGTCGAGCCCGAGGCGGATGGCGCGCCAGCCCAGCGCCGGGTTTTCTTCCTCGACGGTACGCATATACGGCAACACCTTGTCGCCGCCGATGTCGAGGGTGCGGAAGGTGACCGGCCGCTCGCCGGCGGCATCCAGCACCGCGCGGTAGAGCTTCAACTGCTCCGAGATGCGCGGGAAGGCCGAGGCGATCATGAACTGCAGCTCGGTGCGGAACAGGCCGATGCCCGCCGCGCCGGTTTCCGTAACGTGAGGCAAATCCACCAGCAGGCCGGCATTCAGGTGCAATTCGATATGCACGCCGTCCTTGGTGACGGAGGGGCGGGTGCGCAAGGCGGCATACTGGGCCTGACGGCGGGCGCGGAAGCGCACCTTCTCCGCATAGGCTTCCTCCACGTCGCCGGGCGGGCGCAGGTGCACCTCGCCGGCCTGCCCGTCGACGATGACGGGGTCGCCGGGATCGGCAAGGCCCGCCGCATTCTCCACCTGGCCCACGGCGGCGATGCCCAGCGCGCGGGCGACGATGGTGACGTGGCTGGTGGTGCCGCCTTCCTCCAGAACCAGGCCGCGGATGCGCGAGCGGTCGTAGTCCAGCAGCGCCGCCGGGCTCATGTTGCGGGCGACGAGGATGGCGTTTTCCGGCAGCGCCTCCCGCTCCGAGCTGCGATTGCGGCCGGTCAGCTCGCGCAGCAGGCGGTTGGCGAGGTCGTCGAGGTCGTGCAGGCGCTCACGCAGATAGGGGTCGGAGGCGCGCATCATGCGGGCGCGGGTATCCGACTGCACCCGCTCCACCGCGCCCTCGGCGGTGAGGCCGGAGAGCACGGCCTCGCGCATCTTGTGCATCCAGCCGCGGTCGTGGGCGAACATGCGGTAGGCTTCGAGGATGTCGCGGTGCTCGCCGGCCTTGGCGAGGCCGTCATCCTCCAGCATCAGGTCGATGGAGTGCCGCAGCTTGCCGATGGCGGCGTCGAGGCGGGCGGTCTCCTTCACCACGTCGTCGGCGATGACGTTGGTGACCTTGATGCGCGGTTCGTGCAGCACCACGTGGCCGAGGCCGAGGCCATCCGCGAGCGCCACGCCCTTCAGGTGCAGGGGCCGGCGCACCGCCGGCTCGGCGCCGGGCTTGGCCAGCGCGGTGAGTTCCCCCGAGGCGATCATCTCCGCCAGCACCATGGCGGTGGTCTGGAGCGCCTCGATCTCCTCTTCCGTGTAGGTGCGGCGGGCGCGGTTCTGCACCACCAGCACGCCCAGTGTATTGCCGGCTCTCAGAATCGGCACGCCGAGGAAGGAGTTGTAGACCTCCTCCCCCGTTTCCGGGCGGTAGGAGAATTTCGGATGGGCATGGGCGTCCGAAAGCGCGAGCGACTCCGCCTCGCGCGCCACATGGCCGACCAGGCCCTCGTCCACGCGCATGACCGTTAAATGGACCGCGTCCCGGTTCAGGCCTTCGGTGGCATAGAGTTCGAGCGTCTGGTCGACGCGGAGCACATAGACCGAGCAGACCTCCGCCACCATGTTGGCGGCGATCAGCACCACGATCTTGTCGAGGCGGTCCTGCGCGCTGACCGGCTCCGCCATCACCTCACGGAGGCGACGGAGCAATACGCGCGGACCGCCGAGCGCGCCTCGCATCGGCCGCATCCTTAAATGTGGGCGGGTTTCAGGTGCCCGCGGGGCTGTGCGTTGAACGGCGCGCCCCCGCGGGTCCGCCCATCAGCTGTCCAGCCCGTATAGCGAATGGAGAGTCCGAACCGCAAGTTCGGTATAGGCCGCATCGATCAGGAACGAGATCTTGATCTCCGAGGTGGTGATGGCCCGGATGTTGATTCCCTTGCCCGCCAGCGCCTGGAACGCCTGCGCGGCGACGCCGGCGTGGGAGCGCATGCCGATGCCGATCACCGACACCTTGGTGACGTCGGCGGCGCCCTCCACCACCTGGTGGGCGATGGTGTCCCGGGCCCTCTCGATCACCGCCTTGGCGCGTTCGAAGTCGGCGGTGGGGACGGTGAAGGTGATGTCGGTGAAGCCGTCGGCGGACACGTTCTGCACGATCATGTCCACATTGATGTGGGCGTCGGCCAAAGGCCCGAACACTGCGGCGGCAATGCCCGGCTTGTCGGCGACCCGGCGGATGGAGACCTGGGCTTCGTCCTTGGAGAAGGCGATGCCGGTGACCACCTGCGATTCCATCTGGTTTGCCACGATCTCCTCCTCGTCGCAGATGAGCGTTCCGGCCTTTTCCACGTTCGCCGTCTCGGGGGCGTCTGGATCCACGAGGCTTGAGCGCACGAAGGTGCGCACATTATGCACCATGGCAAGCTCCACCGAGCGCACCTGCAGCACCTTGGCCCCCAGCGAGGCCATTTCCAGCATTTCCTCGAAGGCGATGCGGTCGAGGCGCCGCGCCTTCTGCACCACGCGCGGGTCGGTGGTGTAGACCCCGTCCACATCGGTATAGATGTCGCAGCGCTCGGCCTTCAGCGCCGCCGCCACCGCCACCGCCGAGGTGTCCGAGCCGCCACGGCCCAGGGTGGTGAGGCGTCCGGTGGGCAGGTGAATGCCCTGGAAACCGGCGATCACCGCCACCTGGCCGCCGTCGATGGCGGCGCCCAGCTTCTCCCCGTCGATATCGAGGATGCGGGCGGAGCCGTGGGCGTCGTCGGTGGAGATGGGCAGCTGCCAGCCCTGCCAGGAGCGCGCCGGAAGGCCCATTTCCTGGAGCACGATGGCCAGCAGGCCGCTGGTCACCTGCTCGCCGGAGGCCACCACCGCGTCATATTCGCGCGGGTCGTAGAGGGCGGAGGCATCCTTGCACCAGCCGACCAGTTCGTTGGTCTTGCCGGACATGGCGGAGACCACCACCGCCACCTGGTAGCCGGCCTTGACCTCGCGCTTCACATGGCGCGCCACATTGCGGATGCGTTCGATATTGGCGACCGACGTGCCGCCGAACTTCATCACCAGCCGAGCCATCGCTCGTGCCTTTCTTCGCCTGGAAAACGGATGGGAGACGTCTCTGGGCGGCCCGCGCGACAGCGGGCCGGGGTCAGGGCAACGTCATTTTCGCAGGCGCGCCATACCGAGGCGCCGGCGGGCGCGCGGGTCGAGGCGGGTCAATTGGGCCGAGCGAAACATCCCGAAAGTCCTTCCGCGCGGGTTCGATCTAAAGGCGCGCGGTGTGATTGCGCGCCTCCATAGCGGCAAGTGCGCGCGGGGGCAACCGTCCCCGATCGCCGTGCGGCCCGACGTCGCCGGAAGGCAGGGCGCGGCAGAGCGGCTACAACCTTCGGGAAAGCCTTGGCGCGCGATGCGGGTAAAGGTCGAGCTTGTGTGGTTCCCCGTCCCGGGCCATCAAGCTCGATCCCTGTGGAGCCGTTTCATGAGCCAGCACCACGCGTTTCGCCTCGACCCTCGCCTCGAGGCCGACGGACCGGCCGTCGGCGACCTTCCGTTATGTCATGTTCGTCTGGTCGACGATGCCCGCTTCTTCTGGGTGGTGCTGGTGCCGCGCAAGGCCGACATGGTGGAGATCATCGACCTGCCTTTCGCCGACCGGCTCCACCTCATCGAGGAGATTGCGGTGGTGTCGGCGGCGGTCAAGGCAAGCTCCGACTGCGCCAAGCTGAACGTGGCTGCGCTCGGCAACGTGGTGCCGCAGCTTCATCTGCATGTGGTCGGCCGCAACCCGGGCGATGCCGCCTGGCCGGGACCGGTGTTCGGCGTTGGAACCCACGAGCCGCTTCCGGCGGCCGTGCGGGACGAACGCCTCGCTGCCCTGCGCACCTGCCTCGCCATCCTTTAAACCGCTTCGAGCCAGCCCCGGTGGGTCTGGCCCTGAGCTTTGCGTTCACCGGAATGGTGCGACCTTGCCTCCAGGTCTTGCCCATGCGACGGTCCCGCGGGGCCGTGCAGGCGGCCCTCCTGCCAGAATCTGTCGCCCGCCCGGAACCTGTCGCCCATCCATGTCCTCTCCCTCCCGTCCTGAACTCGGCGCGTGGCCGGCCCTCGGCTATGTCGGAAGCGTGCTCGACCGGGCCGCGCACCTGCGCGCCCACGCGGGCGACCGCATCGCCGATCCTGACGCCCGCTTCTATCTGCTGGGCGGCGAACTGGTGGCGCTCAAGGGCGAAGGCCCGGTCTTCGATCCGCTCTTTTCCGCCGGGCAGGCGCAGGCGCTGGGACGCGGCGAGCCGCTTTTTCTCGGCCTCGACGATGGCGCGCCGCGCTTCGCCTTGGCCTTCGATCCCGGCCTCAGGGAAGAGCTGGAAGGGCAGGGGCTGAAGGTCACGGACCTGCGCTCCATCGCCGTGGGCGGGCTGGTGCTGCCGCGCCATCTTCCTCCCGTCGCCTGCGGCAAGGCGCTGTTCGGCTGGCACGGCCGGCACGGTTTCTGCGCCAATTGCGGCACTGCCTCGCGGATCCTCGATGCCGGCTGGCGGCGCGATTGCCCGTCCTGCGGGGCGCAGCACTTCCCGCGCACCGATCCGGTGGTGATCATGCTGACCGCGGCGGGCGACCACTGCCTGCTCGGCCGCCAGCCGCATTTCGCGCCGGGCATGTGGTCGTGCCTTGCCGGCTTCGTGGAGCCGGGCGAGACCATCGAGGAGGCGGTGCGCCGCGAGACGGCGGAGGAGGCGGGCATCGCCACCGGCCGTGTCACCTATCGCTCCTGCCAGCCCTGGCCCTTCCCCATGTCGCTGATGATCGGCTGCCTCGCGCAAGCGACAAGCCGCGACATCGTCATCGACCGCAACGAGCTGGAGGACGCCCGCTGGTTCGGCCGGGACGAGGTGGCGCTGATGCTCGCGCGCACCCACCCCGACGGCCTGTTCGTGCCGCCGCCCATCGCCATCGCCCATCACCTCATCCGCGCCTTCGTCGAAGGCATCGATGCTTGAGGCGAAAGCGCGGTCGCGGTCGCCCCGGTCCCATATCCGGCGGGCGATCGAGCGCCTCTTTCCCGATCCGCGGCGCGGCAGCCGCACCCCGCGGCGCCCGGTGTCCCTGGTCTACGGGCTCGACGACAAGGTGCCGCCGGCCGCCCTGGTGCCGCTTGCCGCCCAGCACGCCATGCTGGCGGTCACCTTCCTGATCTATCCGGTGCTGGCCGCCACCGAGGCGCGGCTGCCGGCGGACCAGATGTCCGCCATGCTCTCGGCCTGCGCCATGAGCATCGGCGTCGCCACCATCATCCAGTGCCTGCGCACGCGCTTCGGCTCGGGCTATCTCGCCGTGCACATCCCGGCGCCGGGGGCCATTCCGCTGGCGGCGCAGGCGCTGATGCTGGGCGGGCTCGGGCTCATGGCCATGACCACGCTGCTGGTGGGCATCTGCCAATTGTTCATGGCGCGGCTGGTGCGGCCGCTGCGGGTGCTGCTGCCGCCGGAAGTGTGCGGCGTGGCGGTGAGCATGCTGGGGGTGTCGCTGGCCGGGCCGGCCCTGCGCCGGGCGCTGGGGCTCGACCACGGGCCGCTGGTGGCGCAGAACGCCAGCCTCGCCAGCCTTGCCACCGTGGGCATCATCGTCGCCATCACCGTGTTCGCGCCGCGGCGGCTGAAGCTGTTCGCGGTCTTTGCCGGCGCCGGCATCGGCTGGGTGCTGGCGCTGGTGCTCGGCGCCGGGCATCCGGAGGCGAACGCGGCCATCGCCGCCGCCCCCCTCGTGGCCTGGCCGACGCTGACGCTGCCCAGCCTCCAGTTCGCCCCGGCGCTGTTCCCGCTGATGGCGCTGCTGGTGATGATGAACCTGGTGGACGTGCTCTCGGTCACCGTCTCGCTGGAGAAGATGAACGACGCCGACTGGCGCCGCGCCGACATGCAGGCGGCCCAGAGGGCGGTGACCGCCTGCGGCATCGGCAACATCCTCAACGGGCTGACCTCGGGCTTCCAGTCCGGGCTCTCCTCCTCGTCCGTGGGGCTGGCCTTCGCCACCCAGTCCACTGCGCGCATCATCGGCATCCTCGCGGGAGCCATGATCTTCGCCATCGCCTTCGTCCCGAAGGCCATCGTGGCGCTCACCCTCATCCCCTCGCCGGTGATCGGCGGCATATTGCTCTACACGTCGTCCTATCTGGTGGTGGCGGGGATGGATCTCGTCACCTCGCGCCGCCTGAGCGAGCGGCGGGTGTTCGTGGTG
This sequence comes from Xanthobacter autotrophicus, assembly GCF_029991245.1. Taxonomy (GTDB): domain Bacteria; phylum Pseudomonadota; class Alphaproteobacteria; order Rhizobiales; family Xanthobacteraceae; genus Xanthobacter; species Xanthobacter autotrophicus_C. The sequence continues at coordinate 24,864 of NZ_JAIVFO010000033.1, read as the reverse complement.
GGGCTGTCGGTGCTGGCGGGGCTTTCGGTGGCGCTCCTGCCGCTGCGCGACCAGCTGCCGCCGGTGCTCCAGCCCCTGTTCTCCACGCCGCTCACGGTGGGGGCGCTCAGCGCCATCCTGCTGAACCTGCTGTTCCGCATCGGCATCGCCCGCGAGACCGGGGAGATGGTGCCGGACGGGGCGCACGCCTTTCCCTTCACCCGCGACTTCCTGGAACGGCAGGGGGATGTGTGGGGCGCCCGGCGCGACGTGATCGCCGCCGCCATCCCCATTGTGGCGCAGGCGCTTGAACTGGTGATCGATTCGGGCATCGCCGAGGGACCCGTCGAGCTGCGCGCGCGCTTCGACGAGACCCATCTCGACGTCTATCTGCTCTATGACGGCGAGGTGGTGGAGGTGCCGAAGGAACGGCCCTCGCCGGAGGCGCTGCTGGGCGACGCGAAGGAACACGCCTCGTTCGCCGCCTGGATGCTCAAGCGGCTGTCCGATCACGTGCATTTCGGCCGCACCGGCGGCAAGGCCCGCATCGCCCTGCGCTTCGATCACTGACGGAGCGGCGCTCCGTCAGTTCAGAATGTTTCCTCAGAACGTCTCTTGCGCCGCCGCGAACTGCGCCCGGTAGGGGTGGGCGGGATAGACGCCGAGGATGCGCATCTCGCGGGAGAAGAAGGCGAGTTCCTCCAGCGCCAGCTTCACCGGCCGGTCGTCCGGGTGGCCGTCCACGTCGGCATAGAACTGGGTGGCGGTGAAGCGGCCGTCGAGCTGGTAGGATTCCAGCTTGGTCATGTTCACGCCGTTGGTGGCAAAGCCCCCCAGCGCCTTGTAGAGCGCCGCCGGCACGTTGCGCACCCGGAACACGAAGGTGGTGACCACCGGCCCGTTGCCGGCCGGCGCCCATTCCCCGCCGCGGGCGAGGATGATGAAGCGCGTGGTGTTGTGGGCCTCGTCCTCGATGTTCTCGGCCAGGATGTCGAGCCCGTAGATGTCGGCGGCGAGGCGCGAGGCGATGGCGGCGCGGCTCACGTCGCCGGCTTCCGCGATCTCGCGGGCGGAGCCTGCGGTATCGGCGCCGATCACCGCCGTCAGGTTGAGGGTGCGGATGGCCTTGCGGCACTGGCCCAGCGCCATCACGTGGCTCTGCACGCTCTTGAGGGTGGAAAGGCTTGCCCCCTTCACCGCCATGAGCTGGTGCGACAGGGGCAGGAAGTGCTCGCCGATGATGGAGAGGGACGACTGGGGCATCAGGTGGTGGATGTCCGCCACCCGGCCCGCCACCGAATTCTCGATGGGAATCATCGCGTAGGTGGCCGCGCCGCTCTCGACCCCGGCGAAGGCGTCCTCGAAGGTGGCGCACGGCACCGCCTCGAAATCCGGAAACACCTCGCGGCAGGCGATGTGCGAATTGGCGCCCGGCTCGCCCTGGAAGGTGATGCGGCGGATCATGACGTCCTCACTTCTGTTCAGCCAATTCCTGGGCCAGAATCACGCGGGCCCGCTCCAGATGGGCCTGTGTGTCCACCCCCAGCGGCACCGCGTCCACCACGGCCACGTCGATGCGCATGCCGGCTTCGAGCGCCCGCAGCTGCTCCAGCTTCTCGCGCCGCTCCAGCACCGAGGGCGCAAGCCCCACGAACCGGGCGAGCGCCGGCCGGCGATAGGCGTAGAGGCCGATGTGGTGGTAGAGCGGCCCGGTGCCGAAGGGCGCGGTGGCGCGGGTGAAATAGAGCGCGCGCAACAGGTCGTTCGCCAGGGGCGAGCCCACCACCTTGACCACGTTGGGGTCGGTGCGCTCCTCCTCCTCCACGATCTCGGCGCAGAGCGTGGCGATATCCACCGCCGGCTCGGCGAGGGGCGCGAGCGCCCGCCGGATGGTCGCGGGGGCGATGGTGGGCAGGTCCCCCTGCACGTTCACCACCACGTCCACGGCGCCATCGGGGTCGAGCGCGCCCAGCGCCTCGAAGATCCGGTCGGAGCCGGAGGGATGGTCGGCACGGGTCAGCACCGCGGTGAAGCCGGCGGCCCGGACGGCAGCGGCGATCTCCTCGGAATCGGTGGCCACCGCCACCTGCCCGATGGCGGCTGCGGCGGCGCGCCGCGCCACCTCCACGATCATGGGGCGCCCGCCCACGTCGGCCAGCGGCTTGCCCGGCAGGCGGGTGGCGGCCATCCGCGCCGGGATCAGCACGAGCACGCGTTCGCTGGAAAGGGCGGGGGACGTGGCGGGGGACATGGCAGGCGGCGGGTCCCTTCGGGCCGCGTCCGAGGGGGCGCGGGGAGTGGCATTGGGGCGCGCCTTATACGGGTTGCCTCGCTCGGATCAAAGTGGTTAGTGTCGCCGGCGGTGCGCGGGGTTCTTCGCGCGCCGCTCATCGACATGCTTGCACGCCGGGCCGGATCTTTCATCCCATGCGCCGCGGCGGCGAGGATCAAGGGCTCCGAGGGGCGAAGCGCCGATGGACTTTTTTGAATTGAACAAGATCGCAGGTGCGGTTCTGGGTACCCTTGCGCTCACCCTCGGGCTGGGGATCGTGTCGCAGATCCTGTTCGCGCCCGAAGCGCCTGCGAAGCCCGGCTTCGACATCGTCGTGCAGGAAGGCGCCGCCGGCGGTGCCGCCCCGGCCAAGGCCGCGGAAGTGCCGATCGAACAGCTGTTCGCCACCGCCTCCATCGAGAAGGGCGCGGCCGCCGCCAAGAAGTGCGCGGCCTGCCACAACTTCCAGGAAGGCGCCGGCGCCAAGGTGGGCCCGGACCTCTACGGCATCGTGGGCCGACCGGTGGCGTCCGCTGCGGGCTTCGCCTATTCCGCCGCCATGAAGGCGAAGGGCGGCGACTGGACCGCTCTCACCCTCAACGCCTTCCTCACCAGCCCGAAGACCGCGGTGCCCGGCACCGCCATGGCCTTCGCCGGCATCCCGAAGGAAGCCGAGCGGGCGGACCTCATCGCCTATCTCAACAGCCTGTCCCACGCCCCCAAGCCGCTGCCGACCGCAGCGAAGTAGGGGTCGGGCACGCGCCGCTACGCCGGCGGCGCTTCCCCCTTTTTCACGCCATTGTCATCCGCATCGCCGGGTGTCGAAATGGAAGGCCGATCCCGCGCGGGATCGGCCTTTTTTGTGCCCGAGCCCCCGGATCGCCATGGGCGGGTGGGGCGCGGCGCCCCTCCGGTTCGGCCGCCGCCATGTTTCTGCCGTCGCCCGCGGTGTCATAATCGGCTATTGCCGAGATCGCTGGAGTCCCGGCCTGAAGTCCCAAACTGGAGATACCGATGCGCCTGCCGTCCGTTCGCCGCTTCGCCGTCCTCGCCGCCGTGGCGTGGGCCGCGGTCGCCCCGGCCGGTCTCGCGCAGGCGCAGGTGGCTCCCGCTGCCGCGGACAGCGCGCCGGCGGCGCCGGTGTTCCGCCACGGCCTCTCCCTCATGGGCCAGCTGAAATATCCCGCCGGCTTTCCCCATTTCGACTATGTGAATCCGGCGGCGCCCAAGGGCGGCCTGCTGCGCCTCGCCGAAGACGGCACCTTCGACACCTTCAACTTCGTGGTGCCGCGGGGGACGCCGGCGGCGGGCATCACTCTCATCTACGACACGCTCATGACCTCCTCCTATGACGAGGTGTCGAGCGAATATGGCCTCATCGCCGAGGGCGTGAGCCACCCGGCGGATTTCTCCTCCGTCACCTATCGCCTCAGGGCGGATGCCAAGTGGCACGATGGCACCCCCATCACCCCCGACGACGTGGTGTTCTCCTTCGAGGCGCTGACGAAGAACAACCCCAACCAGCGCTTCTACTACAGCCACGTGGCGAAGGCGGAGAAGACCGGCGAGCGGGACGTGACCTTCACCTTCGACCAGGCCGGCAACCGCGAGCTGCCGCAGATCGTGGGCCAGCTCACCATCCTGCCGAAGCACTGGTGGACCGGCACCGACGCCGCCGGCAAGCCGCGGGACATCACCCAGGGCTCGCTGGAGGTGCCGCTGGGCTCCGGCGGCTACAGGGTCAAGAGCTTCATACCCAGCCGCTCCATCACCTACGAGCGCGTGAAGGACTATTGGGCCAAGGACCTCAACGTGAACGTGGGCAAGGATAATTTCGACGAGATCCGCTACGAGTATTTCCGCGACGACACGGTGATGCTGGAGGCCTTCAAGGCCGATACCTACGATTACCGCACCGAATCGTCCGCCAAGAACTGGGCCACGGCCTACGACTTCCCGGCGCGGGCGGACGGGCGGGTGGTGCTCGAAATGTTCGAGAACCGCGCCTCCGGCATCATGCAGGCGTTCATTCCCAACCTGCGGCGCGACAAGTTCAAGGACGCGCGGGTGCGCCGCGCGCTGAACTATGCGCTGGATTTCGAGGGCATGAACCACACCCTGTTCTTCGGCCAGTACAAGCGCATCAATTCCTACTTCTCGGGCACCGAGCTTGCCTCCTCCGGCCTGCCGCAGGGCCGCGAGCTGGACATCCTGAAGGGCGTGAAGGACCTGGTGCCGCCGCAGGTGTTCACCACCGCCTACACCAATCCCGAGAGCGGAACGGAAGATGCGCGGCGCGCCAACCTGCGCGAGGCCTCCCGCCTGCTGAAGGACGCCGGCTACGAGATCAAGAACCGCAAGCTGGTGGACGCCAGGGGCGAGCCCTTCACCCTGGAATTGCTCATCTCCAGCCCGGCCATGGAGCGGGTGGCGGTGTTCTACAAGCCGGCGCTGGAGCGCCTCGGCATCACCGTCACCATCCGCCTCGTGGATTCCTCCCAATATATCAACCGGGTGCGGGCGCGGGACTTCGACATGATCGTCTCCGGCTGGGGCCAGTCCCTGTCGCCGGGCAACGAGCAGCGCGAGTTCTGGGGTACGGAAGCCGCCGACCGGGAGGGCTCGCGCAACCTCGCCGGCATCCGGGACAAGGCAGTGGATACCCTGATCGAGAAGGTGATCTACGCCACCGACCGGGCCGACCTGGTGGCCGCCACCCACGCCCTCGACCGGGTGCTGCTGTGGAACGAATATGTGGTCCCGGCCTGGACCCTGAACTACACCCGCACGGCGCGGTGGGACCGCTTCGCCCATCCCCCGACCCTGCCCACCTATTCCTTCGCCTTTCCGGACATCTGGTGGTTCGATCCGGCCAAGGCGGCCAAGGTGAACGCGGTCGGCCCGGCCAGCAGCGGGGCGAACAAATGAGCCTGTCGCGCCGCACGCTGCTTTTGTCCGCCGCCTCCGCCATCTCCCTGCTGCCCGCCGGTGCGCGCGGGCAGCCGGCGCCGCAGGACGCGGCGGCGAGCGAGGGCGCGGCCTCCGCCGCCGCGGTGGAGCGGCACGGCCTCTCGTTCTTCGGGGATCTGCGCTATCCCGCCGGCTTCACCCATTTCGACTATGTGGACCCGGATGCGCCCAAGGGCGGGCCGTTCTCCCAGATGGGCCGGGCCACCTTCTACAACCAGTCGCTCAACACCTTCGACACGCTGAACCCCTACAACCAGCGCGGCAACGGCGCCCAGGGCATCGAGCTGATCTACGACACGCTCATGACCGCCGCCGGCGACGAGAAGAGCGCCATGTACGGCCGCCTCGCCGGCTCGGTGGTCATCGCCGACGAGGGGCTCACCTATCGCTTCAAGCTGCGGCCACAGGCGCGCTTCCATGACGGCACGCCGGTGACGGCGGCGGACGTGGTGGCCACGTTCGAGGCGTTCAAGGCGGACGCCTACGAGACCATCCGCATGGCCCTGCGCGATCTCACCGCCGTGGAGGCGGACGGGCCGGGCGAGGTGGTGATGCGCTTTCGCCCCGGCCGCGCCCGCGACGTGCCGCTGACCGCCGCCGGGCTGCCGATCTTTTCCAGGGCCTTCCTCGCCAGGCACCCGTTCAACCAGTCCTCGCTGGAAGTGCCGCTGGGCTCGGGGCCGTATCGGGTGAAGACGTTCGAGCAGGGCCGCTTCATCACCTATGAGCGGGTGCCCGACTATTGGGGCCGCGACCTGCCGGTGATGAAGGGCCGCTTCAACTTCGACACGGTGCGCTACGAATATTTCCGCGACCGGGTGGCGGGGCTGGAAGGCTTCAAGGCCAAGGCCTATCTGTTCCGCGAGGAATTCACCGCCCGCGAATGGGCCACCGCCTATGACTTCCCCGCCGTGCGCGAGGGGCGGGTGAAGGTGGAGACCCTGCCGGACAATTCCTTCTCCGGTGTGCAGGGCTGGTTCTTCAACACCCGCCGCCCAAAATTCTTCGACCGGCGCGTGCGCGAGGCCATCGGGCTCCTGTTCGACTTCGACTGGACCCGCAAGAACCTCATGTATGACAGCTACACCCGCACCGTCTCTTTCTTCCAGAATTCGGAGATGATGGCGCAGGGGCTGCCATCCCCCGCCGAGCTGAAGCTGCTGGAGCCGTTCCGCGACCGCCTGCCGGAAGAGGTGTTCGGCGAGCCCTATGTGCCGCCGGCCTCCGACGGCACCGGCGAAGACCGCACCCTGCGCCGGCAGGCCCTGAACCTGCTGAAGGACGCCGGCTGGAGCGTGCAGCAGGGCAAGCTGGTGGACGCCAAAGGCGAGGCCTTCACCATCGAGTTCCTGGATGATGACGGCGGCATGGAGCGCCACACGGCGCGTTTCATCGGCCACCTGAAGAAGGTGGGCATCGACGCCACCTTCCGCATCGTGGACCCGGCCCAGTTCCAGCTGCGCCTGCAGGGCTTCGACTTCGACATGGTGGTGCGGCGCTATTCCTTCGCGCCTTATCCGGGGGACGAGCTGCGCGCCTATTTCTCCACCGAGGCGGCGCGCACCCGCGGCTCCTACAATGTGGCCGGCATCGCCGACCCGGCGGTGGATGGGCTCATCAATGCGGCGCTGGCCGCGCCGGATGCGGCCGCCCTCGTCGTCGCCTGCCAGGCGCTGGACCGGGTGCTGCGCGCCGGGCGCTACTGGATCCCCCAGTGGTATTCCGGCCAGCACCGCATCGCCTACTGGAACCAGTTCGCCCGCCCCGCCGTGAAGCCACGCTACGACCTGGGCGCGCTCGACACCTGGTGGAGCACGGGCGCGGAGCCGGCCAGAGGTGGCTGAAGGTGGGCGGTTGCGGAAAGGCGCTTGAGGACGGGCGGTTGACGGTGCGCCGGCTTGGCTGCACCGTCCGGCCGGATCGGGAGACGTGATGCTCGCTTATATCATCCGCCGCATAGCCCTGATGGTGCCGACCATTCTCGGCATCATGCTGGTGTCGTTCGTGGTCATCCAGTTCGCGCCGGGCGGCCCGGTGGAGCGGGTGATCGCCCAGCTTACCGGCGACGACGTGTCCGCCACCTCCCGCGTCTCCGGCGGGGGCGGCGACTTCTCGGGGGCCGGCGCCGCCGCCCAGGCCGGCGCGGCCATGGAGGGGGCCGGCTCGAAATATCGCGGCGCGCAGGGGCTGGACCCGGCCTTCGTGAAGCAGCTCGAAAAGCAGTTCGGCTTCGACAAGCCGGCCCACGAGCGCTTCTGGAAGATGATCAAGGATTACGCCACCTTCGATTTCGGCCGCTCCTATTTCCGCGACATCACCGTGCTGCAGCTGATCGGGGAGAAGATGCCCGTCTCCATCTCGCTTGGCCTGTGGATGACGCTGCTCACCTATCTCATCTCCATTCCGCTGGGCATCTCCAAGGCCATGCGCGACGGCTCGCGCTTCGACATGTGGACCTCGGCGGTGATCATCGTCGGCTATGCGATCCCATCGTTCCTGTTCGCCATCCTGCTCATCATCCTGTTCGCCGGCGGCTCGTTCCTCGACCTGTTCCCGCTGCGGGGGCTGACCTCCGAGAATTTCTGGCAGATGAGCTGGCCGGAACGCATCGCCGACTATGCCTGGCACCTGGTGCTGCCGCTCACCTCCATGGTGCTCGGAGCCTTCGCCACCATGACGCTGCTCACCAAGAATTCCTTCCTGGAGGAGATCCGCAAGCAGTATGTCACCACCGCGCGGATGAAGGGGCTGAGCGAGGGGCGGGTGCTCTACGGCCATGTGTTCCGCAACGCCATGCTGATCGTGATCGCCGGCTTTCCGAGCGCCTTCATCGCCGCCTTCTTCTCCGGATCGCTGCTGATCGAGACCATCTTCTCGCTGGATGGCCTCGGCCTGCTGGGCTTCGAGAGCGTGCTCAACCGCGATTATCCGGTGGTGTTCGCCACCCTCTACATCTTCTCGCTGGCGGGGCTCATCGTCGGCCTGATCTCGGACCTCACCTACATGCTGGTCGATCCGCGCATCGACTTCGAGACGCGGGAGGTCTGAGCCATGGACGCAGTCCCCCTGCTCCAGCCCGGCGAGCCCACCGACGTGCCCGCCGCCCGCGACGTGCCCCACGGCCAGCTCCAGCCGCCGGGGGCGGCCAAGCCCCGCGGACGCTTCGACCTCTCGCCCCTGAACCGGAGGCGCCTCGCCAATTTCCGCGCCAACCGGCGGGGCTACTGGTCGTTCGTGGTGTTCATGGTGCTGTTCGTCATCAGCCTCAGCGCCGAATTCATCGCCAACGACAAGCCCATCCTCGTCTCCTATGACGGCGGCTATTATTTTCCGGTGGTCCGCGCCTATCCGGAGACCGCCTTCGGCGGCGATTTCGAGACCGACGCCGACTATCGCGATCCCTTCCTGCAGAAGCTGATCGCCGAAAAGGGCGGCTGGATGGTGTGGCCGCCCATCCGCTTTTCCTATTCCACCCACAATCTGGACCTGCCCACGCCCGCGCCCTCGCCGCCCACCTGGATGCTCACCGAGGCCCAATGCAAGGCGGTGGCGGAGAAGAAGGGGGTGAGCGGCTGCGCGGGCCTCGAATACAATTGGCTCGGCACCGACGACCAGGGCCGCGACGTGGTAGCCCGCCTCATCTACGGCTTCCGCATCTCGGTGCTGTTCGGGCTCGCGCTCACCCTCATCTCGTCGGTGATCGGGGTGGCGGCCGGCGCGGTGCAGGGCTATTTCGGCGGCTGGATGGATCTGCTGTTCCAGCGCTTCATCGAGATCTGGACGGCCATCCCCTCGCTTTACCTGCTGCTCATCATCTCCTCGGTGCTGGTGCCGGGCTTCTGGGTGTTGCTGGGCATCCTGCTGCTGTTCTCGTGGGTGTCGCTGGTGGGGCTGGTGCGGGCGGAGTTCCTGCGCGCGCGCAATTTCGAATATGTGCAGGCGGCCCGCGCGCTGGGGGTGGGCAACCTCACCATCATGACCCGGCACATGCTGCCCAACGCCATGGTGGCGACGCTGACCATGCTGCCCTTCATCCTCTCCTCGTCGGTGATGACGCTGACGGCGCTGGACTTCCTCGGCTTCGGCCTGCCGCCGGGCTCGGCCTCGCTGGGCGAGTTGCTCTCGCAGGGCAAGAACAACATCCAGGCGCCGTGGCTGGGCCTCACCGGCTTCTTCACGGTGGCGGTGATGCTGAGCCTGCTGATCTTCGTGGGCGAGGCGGTGCGCGACGCCTTCGACCCGCGCAAGACCTTCTCGTGAGGTGTGGTAGGATTGAAGCGGGCTGATCGGGTGAAGGCGATGAACAGGATCGTGCGCGAGCACTACCCGGTGGAGAAGCTGCCGGAGGATCTGCGGGAGGGACTGCCGGAAGGCGCCACCGTGACCGTGACGGTGGAGGAGGTGGCCACCAAGCCCAGCCTTGAGGAGCTTAAGGCTTTGGTTAAGGATATCCTGGAAAACCCGAAGCCGATGACGATTGAAGAAGCCCGGGCGCTTGTCGGGCCTCGCAATGTCACTGCGGAAGAAGCGGTCCAGCGCATCCGCGCATTGCGTGACGAATGGGACTGAGCCATCGTGCGCCTCTACTTCGACGCGAATGCGATCATTCTGGCCGTAGAAGGCGCGGATATTCCATCAGGCCGTTTCTCGGCTGTCGTTGATGCCGCGGCCAAGACGGGGCTGAAGGTTGTTACCAGCGAACTGTCGTTGGCTGAACTCCTCGTCAAACCGCTGCGCGAGCAGGATTTCAAGCTGAAAGCGATCTACAATAACCTCCTCGCGGGTATGAAAGAAAGCCAGTTGGAGACGTTGCCCGTCTCTCGCGAAATTCTGGGTCTTTCGGCGCACATCCGCAACAGAGGGCCGAAGATCAAGTTGCCGGATGCGATCCACATCGCGACCGCCGAGCATGCCGGATGTACCTTCATCTTGACGGGAGACAAACGTCTCAGAGGGGCTACGGCTCTCGGTTTGGTGGACCCCAGCAGCAGCGACATCAACGCCTTTATCGAGATGATGTCATGACCCAACCCCTTCTTTCCGTCGAGGACCTCTCCGTCGCCTTCCGCCGGGCCGATGATCCCAGCGGCACCGGGCAGGCGCCGGCGGTGAAGCATGTGTCGTTCGCCCTGTCCAAGGGGGAGACGCTGGCGCTGGTGGGCGAATCCGGCTCCGGCAAGTCGGTGACGGCGCTCTCCATCCTGAAGCTGCTGAATTATCCCGCAGCCAGCCACCCCTCCGGCCGCATCCTGTTCGAGGGGCGCGACCTGCTGGCCGTCCCCGAGCGCGAGCTGCGGGCGGTGCGGGGCAACAAGATCACCATGGTGTTCCAGGAGCCCATGAGTTCGCTGAACCCGCTCCACACCATCGAGCAGCAGGTGGTGGAGATGCTGACCCTCCATCGCGGCATGGGCGCCGCCGCCGCGCGGGCGCGGACGCTGGAGCTTCTGGGCGAGGTGGGCATTCCCAAGCCGGAAGAGCGGCTCACCGCCTATCCGCATCAGCTTTCCGGCGGCCAGCGCCAGCGCGTGATGATCGCCATGGCGCTGGCCAACGAGCCGGACCTGCTCATCGCCGACGAGCCCACCCCCGCCCTCGACGTCACCGTGCAGGCGCAGATCCTGAAGCTCTTGAAGGAGCTTCAGGCCCGCCTCGGCATGGCCATGCTGTTCATCACCCACGACCTCAACATCGTGCGCAAGATCGCCGACCGGGTGTGCGTGATGCAGCGGGGCGAGATCGTGGAGCAGGGCGGGGCCGAGGACACCTTCCTCCATCCGCGCCACCCCTACACCCAGGCCCTGCTGAAGGCCGAGCCGCGGCCCGATCCCGCCCCCGTCGTCCCCGACGCGCCCATCGTGGTGGAGACCACCGACCTCAAGGTGCATTTCCCCATCAAGCGCGGCATCCTGCGCAAGACGGTGGGCTACGTGAAGGCGGTGGACGGCGTCTCCATCGCCATCCGCCGGGGTGAGACGCTGGGGGTGGTGGGGGAATCGGGATCGGGCAAGACCACGCTGGGCCTTGCCATCCTGCGGCTCATCTCCAGCCAGGGGCCGGTGGCCTTCCTCGGCCGCCGCATCGACGGCCTCTCCTTCAAGTCCATGCGCCCCCTGCGCTCCGACATGCAGATCGTGTTCCAGGACCCCTATGGCGCGCTCTCGCCGCGCATGTCGGTGAGCGACATCGTGGGGGAGGGGCTTCTGGTCCACCAGCGCGGCCTCTCCGCCGAGGCGCGGGAGGCGCGGGTGGTGGCGGCGCTGGAAGACGTGGGGCTCGATCCCGAGAGCCGGCACCGCTATCCCCATGAGTTCTCCGGCGGCCAGCGCCAGCGCATCTCCATCGCCCGGGCCATGGCGCTGGAGCCCTCCTTCGTGGTGCTGGACGAACCCACAAGCGCCCTCGACATGATCGTGCAGGCGCAGATCGTGGACCTGCTGCGCGCGCTCCAGCGCAAGCGCGACCTCACCTTCATGTTCATCTCCCACGACCTGCGCGTGGTCTCGGCGCTGGCGAGCCGTATCCTCGTCATGCGCGACGGCAAGATGGTGGAGGAAGGCGAGGCGCGCCAGGTGTTCGAGCAGCCGAAGGAGGCCTATACGCGGGCCCTGTTCGCCGCCGCCTTCAACCTGGAGATCGCCGGCCAGGGCGTGGTGCGCCAATGACAAGGGGAGAGCCGACCCTCATGGAGGACCGCCCCGCGCGGGTGGACGTGGAGGGCCCGGAACTGCTGGCCAAGGGCTTCCGGCCCTACGAGCGCTACCGCCTGGTGCTGCACCATGACGACGGCACGTCAGATGCGCAGGTGCGCGACATCGTCCGGGGTGGCCGCGTGGTGGGGGTGCTCGGCTATGATCCCGGGCGCGACCTGGTGGTGCTGATCCGCCAGTTCCGCCTCACCGCCCATCTGTCCCAGGGGCGGGGCGAGATGGTGGAGATCGTGGCCGGGCTGGTGGAAGCGGGCGAGGACCCGGAAGCGGCGGCGGTGCGCGAATGCATCGAGGAGACCGGTGTGGAACCGCGCCTCGTTTTGCCCATGCTCAGCTTCACGCCGACGCCGGGCGTCACCGACGAATTCGCCCTGATGTACCTCGGCATCCTTGATGCGGACGCGCTGCCCGCGCGGGCCGGGGCGCGGCACGAGACGGAGATGACGCAGCCCTTCGCGGTGCCAGTGGACGGGGCGCTGGCCGCCATCGCGCAGGGGCGCTGCATCAACGGCTTCCTCATCCTCGCCCTGCAATGGCTGGCGCTGAATCGCGCCCGCCTGCCGGAGCTGATCGCGGCGGCGGAGCGGCGCGCGCGGTCCTGACCTTTGCCAACGGCCTTGGTCGCAGACAAAAGGCCGTCCTGAGCCCGCGCGGCGCCTGAGCGAAACCCTCTTGGCCTTGGTCGCAGACAAAAGGCCGTCGGGATCACACGTGGTGGTCGAAGCGCTCCAGGTCGAAGTTCGCCACGTCCTTCAGCAGCTCCACGAAGGCCCGGGCGCCGAATTCCGCTGCCGCCTCGCCCTTCAGGGCGGTGGCGCCGCGCGCGTCGCCCATGGCGCCATCGGCGCTCAAATCCTCGGCGAGCCAGCCGAAGCCCACCGGGTGGTTGGCCCGAAGCCGCGCGAATTCGCTCTCCATGGCCACGCTGTAGGGGGTGAAGTCGCCCGCATGGGTCATGTCCACCAGCTCGGGGCGGTAGGCGAGCATGAGCGAGGTCTCGATCTCGCCGCCATGGATGCCGTGGGCGCGTTCGTGGTCCGTGAACAGGCCCACCGGATAGCCGAAGCGGTGCATGGAGCAGGTGACGGCGAGCATGCGGTGCTTCACGCGCAGGGTGCGGGCCACGAGATCGATGACCGGCACGTTGCCGCCATGGGTGTTCATGAGCACGAGGCGCCGCACCCCGGCGCGGGCAAGGCTCTCGCCCAGCTCCACCCAGGCGGTCAGCGCGGTGGCGGGCGACAGGGTGAGCGTGCCGGCAAAGGTGATGTGTTCGTCGGACTTGCCCACCGCCTGCACCGGGAGGAATACGGCATCCACCTCGCGCGGCACCTGGGGCGCGATGCGCTCGATATAGCCTTCGGCGATGAAAAGGTCGGTTCCCAGCGGCAGATGCGGGCCGTGCTGCTCAACCGCGGCGACGGGAAGGACGGCAACGAGCCGCGTCTTGTCGAGGGCGGCGATGGCCGGGGAGGAGAGTTCTGCCCACTTGAGAAACACCAGCCACCTCCTGAGGGGTCGCCGCCTGTCTGCGGCGTTTTTCATGGGACTGAAAAGGTGCATGAAGTCAAGGGGCTGACGGGAGGTGACGGGCCGCCTTCGCGCCGCGATGGAGCAGGGCAGGGGAGGCTACGTCCCGCCGTGTCCGCCGCCGGGGGAACAAAAGGGACTTTTCCACAGGCTGTGATTCGCGCGCCTTCCGTTTCTTTTTTGTTCTCATGGGCCCCACTTGTCGTCCCGATCCAGGACACCGGGCCGTGCCCGGGCATGCCGTCGTAACGCCGCGTCGCGGTGGGGGAGCCGTGCGGAACGCGGCGTGAACAGGCGGGCAGCGGTGATTCGCTCCCCTTGCGTTCGCAAATTGTTCACGCCCCCCTTTCGCCATGGCCGCCCTGTCCCGATATGCTACAGAACTCCCCACACGTGAGCGGACCGATATTCAGCCGATGGATGACGTCACCCAATGGGCCGTGCTGCCGCGCACCGTGAGGGCGCGGGGGGTGAGCGCGGTCCTCGGCCCCACCAATACGGGCAAGACCCATCTCGCCATCGAGCGCATGCTGGGCCACGAGAGCGGCATCATCGGCCTGCCGCTGCGCCTGCTCGCGCGCGAGGTGTACCAGCGCATCGTCGAGCGGGTGGGGGCGGACAAGGTGGCCCTCGTCACCGGCGAGGAGAAGATCAAGCCTAAAAACCCGCGCTACTGGGTCTCCACCGTGGAGGCCATGCCGCGCGACCTGGACGTGTCCTTCGTCGCCATCGACGAGATCCAGCTCGCCACCGACCTGGACCGCGGCCATGTCTTCACCGAGCGGATGCTGAACCGGCGCGGCCGGCACGAGACGCTGCTGCTCGGCTCCGCCACCATGCGGCCGCTGATCGAGAAGCTGCTGCCGGGCGTGAACATCGTGGTGCGCCCGCGCCTCTCCACCCTCACCTTCGCCGGCGAGAAGAAGATTTCCCGCCTGCCCCGGCGCTCGGCCATCGTCGCCTTCTCGGCGGAGGAGGTCTATTCCATCGCCGAGTTCATCCGCCGCCAGCGCGGCGGGGCAGCGGTGGTGATGGGATCGCTCTCGCCCCGCACCCGCAATGCCCAGGTCGAGCTCTACCAGAGCGGCGACGTGGATTATCTCGTCGCCACCGATGCCATCGGCATGGGCCTCAACCTCGACGTGGACCATGTGGCCTTCGCCTCGGACCGCAAGTTCGACGGCTGGCAGTTCCGCAAGCTCAATGCGTCCGAGATGGCGCAGATCGCCGGCCGCGCCGGGCGGGCGACGCGCGACGGCACCTTCGGCACCACCGGGCGCTGCCCGCCCTTCGACGAGGAATTGGTGGGCCGGCTGGAAGAGCATGTGTTCGACACCGCGAAGGTGTTGCAATGGCGCAACGCCGTCCCGGATTTCCGCACCGCCACCGCCCTTCTCGCCAGCCTCTCCCAGCTTCCCAGGGAGGAGGGGCTGACCCGCGCGCCCGTCGCCGACGACGTGGCCGTGCTCGAAATCATGAGCCGGGACACGGAGGTGACAGCCCGCCTCGCCTCGCCCTCCGATGTGGAAAGGTTGTGGGACGCCTGCCAGGTGCCGGATTATCGCAAGGTGTCTCCGGGAGCCCATGCGGAACTGGTGGCAACGCTTTTCGGGCACCTTTCGGGGGGCGGATTTATCCCCGATACGTGGTTCGCCCGTCAAATCGCCTTGACCGATCGCCAAGAAGGCGACATCGACACGTTGTCGAACCGGATCGCGCAGGTGAGAACCCTTACCTTCGTGGCCAACCGGCCCGACTGGCTCAAGGATCCGGGGCACTGGCAAGGCGTCACGAGAGGGGTCGAAGACAAGCTGTCGGACGCACTGCACGAAAGGCTGGCCCAGCGTTTCGTGGACCGGCGAACCAGCGTGCTCATGCGGCGCCTGCGAGAGAACACGATGCTCGAAACTGAAATCAGCAAGACCGGTGACGTTACCGTTGAAGGCCATGTCATCGGCCACCTCCATGGCTTCCAGTTCGCCCCGGATCCGGCGGCGGGCGGGGAGGAGGCCAAGGCCCTGCGCGCCGCTGCCCAGAAGGCGCTGGCGGGCGAGATCGAGCAGCGCGCCGCCCGCGTCGCCCAGGCCGTGGACGAGGCCTTCGTGCTCACGTTCGACGGCACCGTCCGCTGGACGGGGGAGGCGGTGGCCAAGCTCATCCCCGGCGACGAGGTGCTGAAGCCGCGCTTCAAGATCATCGCCGACGAGCATCTCACCGGCACGGTCCGCGACCAGGTGGACGCGCGCATCGCCCTGTGGCTTTCGGCCCACATCGAAAAGCTGCTCGGCGCTCTGACCAAGCTCGGCACGGCGGAGGACATCACCGGCATCGCCCGTGGCATCGCCTTCCAGATCGTCGAGAGCCTCGGCGTGCTGGAGCGCGCCCGCGTGTCCGAGGAGGTGAAGGGGCTCGACCAGGCCGCCCGCGCCACCCTGCGTGGCTATGGCGTGCGCTTCGGCGCCCATCACATCTATCTGCCGGCGCTGCTGAAGCCCGCCCCGCGCTCGCTCGCGGCCGAGCTTTATGCGCTGAAGCACGGCGGCCTCGCCCAGAAGGGCCTCGACGAGCTGCCGCACCTGGCCGCCTCCGGGCGCACCTCCATCCCGGTGGACCATGAGGTCCAGAAGGGGCTCTACCGCGCCGTGGGCTTCCGGGTGTGCGGTGAGCGCGCCGTGCGCGTGGACATCCTGGAGCGTCTCGCCGACCTCATCCGCCCGGCGCTGGCCTGGCGGCCGGGCTCCGCCGGCCCCAAGCCGGCCGGCGCCGTGGACGGACGCGGCTTCACCGTGACCGTGGGCATGACCTCGCTGGCCGGCTGCTCGGGGGAGGATTTCGCCTCCATCCTGAAGTCGCTGGGCTACCGCATGGAGCGCCGCCCGCCGCCCCCGCCGGAGGCCGAGGCGCCTGTCGCCGCGCCCGCGCCGGTGGAATTCGCGCCCCTGCCGGAAGGCGCCATCGAGGCCGACCTGCTGTTCGACGCGCCGCCCGCCGCGGCTGCGCCTGCGGAGGGGGCCGAGGTCGAGGCCCCTGAGGTCGAGGCCCCTGAGGTCGAGGCCGTCGAGGTTGAGACTCCCGCCGCCGAAATCGCGGCCGAGGCGACCGAGGTTGCGCCCCAGGTGGTCGAGCCCGAGGTGATCGAGCCCGACGTTTCCGAGACCGACGTTTCCGGGCCGGACGTTTCCGAAGCGGAGGAAGCGGACGCCGTCATCGCCGACGAGATCGAGGCGGAAGCGGCGGTCGAGGTCCTTGAGGAAACCGGTGATCCCACCGCCGCCGAAGTGGCGGCCGAGGTCAGTGCGCCCGCCGCTCCCGGTGGTCCCGAGGCCGTGGAAGGCGCGCCTGCCGAGCCCGAGATGATCGAGGTGTGGCGTCCCGGCCGTCCGCCGGGCGCACCCCGCCGCGAGCGTCC
Organism: Xanthobacter autotrophicus; assembly: GCF_029991245.1. Classification (GTDB taxonomy): domain Bacteria; phylum Pseudomonadota; class Alphaproteobacteria; order Rhizobiales; family Xanthobacteraceae; genus Xanthobacter; species Xanthobacter autotrophicus_C. Next base: position 7,994 of record NZ_JAIVFO010000033.1, on the reverse strand, counting down.
GGCCGGCGAAGGCCGCCGGTTCGGCGGCGAGCGCAAGGACGGGGAACGCCGCGAGGGTGGCAAGGACAACGAGCGCCGCGGTGAGCGGCGCGACGGCCGTCCGCCCCATCGCCGTCCCGCCGAGGCGCCCGCCGCGGTCGCCGGAGCCCCCGGAGCCCCCGGAGCCGAGGGCGAGCGTGCGCCCCGTCCGCCCCGGGGCGACCGTCCCTTCCGCGGCCCGCGGGAGGGTGAGGGCAATCGCGGCCCGCGTCCCGAGCATCGCGCCGACCAGCGTGCGGACCAGCGTCCGCCGCACCAGGAGCGCCGGCGCGACAAGCCGGCGGATCCGGACAGCCCGTTTGCCGCCCTCGCCGCGCTGAAGGCGCGCATGGAGGCGGAGAAGAAGGGCAAGTGAGGTGACGGAAGCGGTGGCGGATCCGGCGGAGCGACAGAGGCTCGACCGCTGGATCTGGCATGCCCGCGTGGTGCGCACCCGGGAGGCCGCGGCCGATCTGGTGCGCGCCGGCCACGTCCGGCTCGACGGCGACCGGGTGACGAGCCCGTCGCATCAGGTGAGGGCCGGGCAGGTGCTCACCATCGCCCTCGACCGGCAGGTCCGCCTGTTGCGAGTCATTGGCTTTTCGCAGCGGCGGGGAGATGCTACATCGGCACGCGCGCTTTTCGACGAAATAACAGAAGCGTGACGGGTAATGGTGGCTGCGGCCTTGCATGCGCTTGAACGGCGCGCCGGGCTGGGCTAACCGAGGCCCTCGAAAGGGATTTTCCATGACTTACGTCGTCACCGAGAACTGCATCCGCTGCAAGTACATGGATTGCGTGTCCGTGTGCCCGGTGGACTGTTTCTACGAGGGCGAGAACATGCTCGTCATCCACCCCGACGAGTGCATCGACTGCGGGGTCTGCGAGCCGGAATGCCCGGCCGAGGCCATCAAGCCCGATGCCGAGCCGGGGCTCGAGAAGTGGCTCGCGCTCAACGCCGACTATGCCAAGGCGTGGCCCAACATCACGCTCAAGCGTGACCCGCCGGCCGACGCCAAGGAATGGGACGGCAAGCCGGGCAAGGAAGAGTTTTTCTCGCCGGAGCCTGGCCAGGGCGATTGATCCGCGACACACGGCCTGCGGATTCGGTCAGGCGCGCCTCAAGGCGTTGCCCGGCCCGCGCCGGTTGATCCGAGCGGGCGCGGGTCTTTGACCGGGGTCGAGAGCAGCGCAGGCTTGTCTCATCGCCCGCCGGGACACTCGTTTCGAGAGGCTGGCCGGGCTTACGCTGTTCCAAGGCGGGCGCGCAGGTCCGCCCCCTTGGGCAGCCCCGCCACCTCCTCGACCTGGAGCGAGCCCGCGCTCAGGGCGCGGATCATCGCGGAGAGGTCGTCGAAGCGGCGGTCGGCCCGGTCGATGAGGTCCACCCACAGCTGGTCGAACTGGTCCAGCAGCCCCGCCAGCGGCACCACCGGCAGTTGGATGCCGGAATAGCGCGGATGCTTGTTGGTGAGCTTCTTCCAGTCGTCCTTCAGGGCATCGCGCAGCACGGGATCGTTGGTCAGCCGGTTGTCCCGTCCGCCACGCTCGAAGGAGGCCTTGGTCTCCAGCAGGTGCGTGAGGTGCGCGACGGCGCGGCTGCGCATCAACGGCCGGATCTGGTTCTTGAAATAGCCGCGCAGCATGTCGGTATAGACGCCGTCCTCATAGCCGATGTCGCGGAGCACCGCGCCGCCGCCCACCTGCGCCGCCGTCGCCTCGAACAGGCCCTGGGGCCAGTCCGCGGCGGGCCGCGAGGTCAGGAGCAGGACCACGCCCGCCGGCATTGCTGCGGCCGCGGGCAGCACCGCGATAGCGCTTTCGCCGCCGATCTGCTCCAGGCCGTCGATGGCCACCAGCAGCCGCTTGGCGCCGGTGGTCGTCACATGCTCGCGCGCCGCGCCCAGCAGGGCGAGGACATCCGCCTGCGTCGGCTCCGCGTCTGAGCCTTCCGCCAGCACGACGCCGAATTCCGCCGTGACGGCATCCTTGAGCGCCGCCACCAGCGCCTGCGGCGTCAGGGGTCCCCGCACATGGACGCCGATGGCCTTGATGTCGCTGGAAATGGTGCTGTCGATGCCCTCGAGGACGGCGGGGTCGCGCCCCGGGCGCCTGGCGATGATGCCGCGCACGAACAGGGTCTTGCCGATGCCGGCCGGCGCCCGGAGCCAGTAGAGCCCGCGATCGGTGGTCAGCAGGAATTCCCGCAGCGGCGTCCTGAGATAGGTGGGCGACACATAGGCCGCGTCCAGCGCGGCACAATCGAGCGGGGCGAGATCGGGCGTCGGGTCGCAGCGGACCTCCAGGGCAGGAGAGGTCATGTCGTGTTCCTCCGGGCGTTGTGGCCTTTGTCGCGCCATGGAGGACGGATCGCTGGTCGTCGGTCCTCCGCCCCGGCATCGCTGCCGTGCTGTTGGCGGGTTTCCACCCAAGGGTCCTCACACCCCCGCACCAAGCACAAAGCATGCCCCGGCCTCCGGACGGCGGCTTCAGGGGGCGGCTGCAAGCTGCTCGTACTGGGAGAGCACCACCTGTCCCACCGCATCGAGGTAGGCGCGGCCGAAGCGCGATTTTTCAAGGCGCTCCACCGGTTGCCAGATGGTGCCGCCGAGGGGCGGGGAGGCCCCGGGCCGGGCGCACGGCACGGCGATCTTCACGGCCTGCCCCTGCTTGTAGGCGGTGCCCCGCTCCACCCGGGCGACGGTGCCGGTGACCGTGCAGGCGCCGAAGCTCTCCTGCGGCGGCACCACCTTCTGCACCGCGATGACGATGACGCTCGCCGCATCGCGCCGCGCCGCCTCATAGACATAAGGCGGCATCAGCGCCGCCGCCGGTCCGCACCAGCCGGCGCCCAGCGCCGCAACCACGAGCCCCGCGCGCCGCAGGGATGCCTGCGCGCGCCCCCGGCCGCCGCTGTCGCCCTTGTTCCGCTCCCATCGGCCAATCATTGCGCGCTCCCCGCCATCCCGGTTTGTCGAAATCGGGTTTCGCCTTATATAGCCCCGATGCTCGACGAGACCCATTCCACGGCGGCGGTGGCCCTGCCGGATTTCGCCCGCCGGCGTACCTTCGCCATCATCTCCCATCCGGACGCCGGCAAGACGACGCTGACGGAAAAGCTGCTGCTTGCCTCCGGCGCCATCCGCATGGCCGGCCATGTGAAGGCGCGCGGCGAGCGCCGCCGCACCCGCTCCGACTGGATGGAGATCGAGCAGCAGCGCGGCATCTCGGTCACCTCCTCGGTGATGACCTTCGAGCGCGACGGCATCGTCTTCAACCTGCTGGACACCCCCGGCCACTCGGACTTCTCCGAGGACACCTACCGCACCCTCTCGGCGGTGGACGCGGCGGTGATGGTGATCGACGCGGCCAAGGGCATCGAGAGCCAGACCCGCAAGCTGTTCGAGGTCTGCCGCCTGCGCGATATCCCCATCTTCACCTTCGTCAACAAGGTGGACCGCGAGAGCCTCGACCCCATCGCCCTGATGGATGAAGTCTCCTCCACCCTTGCCCTCGATCTCACCCCGCTCACCTGGCCCATCGGCATGGGCGTGGACTTCCGCGGCCTCATCGACATTGCCAACAAGCGTGCCCTGCTCGCCACCGAACGTGGCGGGCCGCTGGTGCGCGAGGTGCCGTTCGAGACGCCGGAAGACCTCATCGACCTGGAAGGGGTGGAGGAGCGCATCATCAACGAGGCGGTGGAGAGCCTGACGCTGGCGCTGGGCGTGCTGCCGCCGTTCGAGCTGGCCTCGTTCCGCGAGGGCCATCTTTCCCCGGTCTATTTCGGCAGCGCGCTGAAGGAGGCCGGCGTCGCCGAGCTGCTGTTCGGCCTCGGCGACGTGGGGCCGAGCCCGCTGCCGCGCTCCGCCCGGGGCCGCACCGTGGAGCCGGCGGAAGATCTTGTCTCCGGCTTCGTCTTCAAGGTGCAGGCCAACATGGACCCGAACCACCGGGACCGCGTGGCCTTCGTGCGCCTGTGCTCCGGCCGCTTCAAGCGCGGCATGAAGCTGTTCAACCCGCGCGAGAAGCGCCAGATGGCCATCGCCAACCCCATCTTCTTCTTCGCCCAGGAGCGCGAGACGGTGGACGAGGCGGTGGCCGGCGACATCATCGGCATTCCCAACCACGGCATGCTGCGGGTGGGCGACACCCTCTCCGAGGGCGAGACCATCCGCTTCGAGGGCCTGCCGGACTTCGCGCCGGAAATCCTGCGCCGGGTGCTGCTCTCCGATCCCATGAAGGCCAAGCAGCTGCAGAAGGCGCTGCAGGACATGGCGGAGGAGGGCGTGGTGCAGGTCATCAAGCCGGTCTCCGATCCCGCGCCCATCGTGGGCGTGGTGGGCACCCTCCAGCTCGACGTGCTCTCCGCCCGGCTGGAGAAGGAATATGGCGTGCCCATCCGCTACGAGGCGGTGTCCTTCGTGACCGCCCGCTGGATCGTGGGCGAGCGCACCGAGGTGGAACGCTTCATGGAGGCGAACCGCTCCTCCACCGCCCGTGACCGCGACGAGGCGCCGGTCTATCTCGCCCGCAGCCAGTGGGTGCTGGACCGCGCCATCGAGGAATGGCCCAAGCTCAAGTTCGTCGCCGTGAAGGAACGCGGCTGACCTTTCATCCCGCCCTGAATTGACATGCCCGGTCGCGCGGGGGCGCGGCCGCTCCGGAGGACACCATGGCCGACGCTGCCCGCCTTGCCGCGCTTTCCCGCATCATCGACGACGCCTTCGAGGCGCGCGCCGAGATCGCCTTTTCCACCACGGGCGCCGTGCGCGATGCCGTGGAGGAGGCCCTGGCGCTGCTCGACGCCGGCACCGTTCGCGTGGCCGAGAAGGGCGCGGACGGCAACTGGACGGTGAACCAGTGGCTGAAGAAGGCGGTGCTGCTCTCCTTCCGCCTCAACGACATGGAGCCCATCGGCGGCGGCCCCGGCGGCGCCCGCTGGTGGGACAAGGTGCCCTCCAAGTTCCTCGCCTGGGGCGAGGCCGAGTTCCGCGCTGCCGGTTTCCGCGCGGTGCCGGGCGCCATCGTGCGCCGTTCGGCCTTCATCGCGCCCAACGTGGTGCTGATGCCGTCCTTCGTGAATCTCGGCGCCCATGTGGGCGAGGGCACCATGGTGGACACCTGGGCCACCGTGGGCTCCTGCGCCCAGATAGGCAGGAACGTGCACCTGTCCGGCGGCGTGGGCATCGGCGGCGTGCTGGAGCCGCTGCAGGCGGGCCCGGTGATCATCGAGGACGACTGCTTCATCGGCGCCCGCTCGGAAGTGGTGGAGGGCGTGGTGGTGCGCACCGGATCGGTGCTCTCCATGGGCGTCTTCATCAGCGCGTCCACCAAGATCGTGGACCGGGAGACCGGCGAGATCTTCGTGGGCGAGGTGCCGGCCTATTCGGTGGTGGTGCCCGGCGCGCTGCCCGGCAAGCCCCTGCCCAACGGCCAGCCCGGCCCCTCGCTTTACTGCGCGGTGATCGTGAAGCGGGTGGACGCGCAGACCCGTTCCAAGACCTCCATCAACGACCTGCTGCGCGATTGAGCGCGGATTGGCCGGGCATTCGGAACGGCTTCGCTCCGGCGCGGCGCGATCGCCCGGCCAGCCTTCACCGCGTTCCGGCTTCGTTGCGTTCGGGCTTCGTTACGTTCAGGCCTCATTGCGTTCAGGCTTGGCAGTGCGCCGTCTTGGCCGACTTCCGTTTTGGCCGAGTCCAGCCTTCGTCGCGTGCAGGCTTGGCGCTGTGCGGGGTATCCCGCCGGGTGCGGCGGTCTGGCCTGTGGGCGGCGGTGCGATAACGGCTTGCCAGATGGCAACAAGCGGCTATATTCCGCCGCCTCGCCGGTATGCAGCGCTGCATAAGTGTTGCCGGTCTTCGAGTTCCCCTGGAAAGCGATGACGCAAGGTCCGGCGGCCGGGTTCCCTCCCGGTACGGAGAAGTAGCCGATGAATCGAGGGCAGCACGTCTGCCTTCAGCGGCCGTCTTCCGCGAAGGGTTCTGCGTGCGTCTCGGCGCGCGCGGCTGGAGAGGTGGCCGAGTGGTTGAAGGCGCACGCCTGGAACGCGTGTATACGGGAAACCGTATCGAGGGTTCGAATCCCTCTCTCTCCGCCAGCCATTTAACAAATTGATACTGAATGTTTTTTGGTCGGCGGGGTAGCCGCGTGCGGATATCTGTCTGATAGACGGCGTGGGCGCATTCCCCTCAGCCACTGGATTGGCCTCTCTTGCCTGTGCGGATGTGGCCCTGAATGGCTGAACACGTCGCGGCCTCCTGATGCCGTCCGGGTTTCGATGGCTAGGCAGGTTGGATCGAGCGCCTTGTTTTCATTGATAGAACCTTTGGCCACGCGCTGCTGGGCGGCATCTTGTCAGGCCGCGGTACAGCATGAGCGAGGGGCGTTCCTGCATGGCCCGGGCTTCAGGACAGGCGGTGCACGTGGGTGAAGCTATGTGCGGTCAATCCGCGCCTGCAGCGCCATGGCGGCGGCCGGGTTGCGCACCTTGGCGCCGCTGATCAGATAGATGAACACGTCGCGCGGGGCCTTCCCGGCCTTCACCGCCGGGGCGAGCGTGGGCAGGCCCTCCGGGACCACGCCCTTCTTCCAGGCGCGGGCGGCGCTGGCCCATCGGTCCAGCTCGGCGGAATCATAGCCGGTCTCCACCTCCTCCCGCGTGCGCTGGAGGCGGGCATAGGTGAAGTCCGCCGTCAGGTCGGCGATGGCGGGGTAGTCGTCATGGTCGGCATAGACCACCGCCACCTTGTGCCTGCGCGCCAGCGCGACGAAGTCCGGCACCGCGAAGGAGGGGTGCCGCACCTCCACCGCGTGGCGCAGCCTCACCCCCTCGTGGCTCTCCGGCAGCAGGGCGAGGAAGGCGGCGAAATCGTCCGGGTCGAACGCCTTGGTGGCCGCGAACTGCCAGTTGATGGGGCCGAGCCGGTCGCCCATCTCCACGATGCCGCTGGCGATGAACTTGGCCACGCTCTCCTGCGCCTCCGCCAGCACCCGGCGGTGGGTGACATAGCGCGTCGCCTTGAGGGCGAAGACGAAGCCGTCCGGCACCTGCCCCGCCCAGTCGGCGCAGGATTTGGCCGAGGGCGTGCGATAGAAGGTGCCGTTGATCTCGATGGTCTTCAGGCGCTCGCCCGCAAAGGGCAGTTCCTTCTTCTGGACCAGTCCTTCCGGGTAGAACACGCCCCGCCAGGGCTCGAACGTCCATCCGCCGATGCCGACGCGCACGCTCATGGGGCTTCCTCCTTGCCGTGTGACCGACCGTGTTGCCAACGTCCGCGCGCGCCCTCAGGGCAGCGGCAGGACGTGGGAATATTTCACCTGCTCCAGCGAAAACGAGCTTTCGATGGAGGCGATCCCCTCGAGCCGGGTCAGCTTCTGCTTCAGGAACCTCTCATAGGCATCGAGGTCCGCCGCCACCACCCGCAAAAGGTAATCCCGCTGGCCGGTCATGAGATAGCATTCCAGCACCTCCGGCCAGGTGCGGATGGCGGCGGAAAAGGCGTCCAGCGCCTCCTCCTTCTGCCGCTCCAGCTTGATGGAGACGAACACGCTCACCGGCAGCCCGGCCTTGCGCTGGTCCAGCACCGCCACATAGCGCGAGATGAGCCCGTCTTCTTCCAGCGCCCGCACGCGCCGCAGGCACGGCGAGGGGGAGAGACCCACCTCGTCGGCGAGATCGGCGATGCTCATGCGCCCGTCGCGCTGGAGGGCGGCGAGGATCTTCCGGTCGATGGCGTCGAGGCGCACGTTTTCGCTCTAAAGGCGGTCTAGATTGGCAGATTATGCCTCCATCGGTCGTCTGTTAAGGTGGATTTGAGCGAACCTGCCGGTCCATGCGCGCTAGACTGTGCGTCAGCGGCGCGCCGGCCCAGCAGCCGGGCTTGAAGCGCGCCCTTCGAGGAACGCCCCAAAGGAACGCCCCGAGGAACGCCCCATGGACCGCCCGACGTCTCGCCCGACTTCCCTCGCGC
>NZ_JAIVFO010000338.1 GCF_029991245.1 Xanthobacter autotrophicus | reverse complement strand
GCCGTGCTGGACATGGAATCCGAGCGCCTGCGCAACGCACTGCTCGGCGCCATCTCGCACGACGTGCGCACGCCGCTCACCGCGCTCATCGCGCTGGCGGAGTCGCTGCCGGCCCAGTCCGACGAAGCACTGCCTGCCGCGTCGCGGGCCATCGTGCAGCAGGCCCACCAGCTGCATGCCCTGGTCAGCAACCTGCTGGACATGGCGCGGCTGGAGAGCGGCCTGGCGGGCGGCAGCGTGCGCCTGCGGCGCGACTGGCAGTCGGTGGAGGAGGTGGTGGGCTCGGCCATCCGGGCGGCACGGCCCGCCCTGGGGGCGCTGGAGGTGCGCACCGCGCTGTCCGCGGACCTGCCGCTCGTGGAGTTCGACGCGGTACTGATCGAGCGCGTGCTCGTGAACCTGCTGGAGAACGCCGCCAAGTACGGCGCGCCGCCGATCGACGTTGCCGCCGAGGCGCTGCCCGGCCTGCTTCGCATCCGCGTGCGCGACCACGGCC
>NZ_JAIVFO010000337.1 GCF_029991245.1 Xanthobacter autotrophicus | reverse complement strand
CGCTTCCAGATCTGGCGGCCGGTGTCGGCCTCCAGCGCGATCAGGTCGTTGTGCGGCGTGCAGAGGTAGAGGCGGTCGCCGATCTGCAGCGGCGTGGTCTGGTCTTCGGCACCGTTGCCGTTGCTGACGGCCACGTCGCCGGTGCGGTACGTCCAGGCCACTTCGAGCTGGCCGACGTTGCCCCGATTGATCTGGTCCAGCGCGGCGAAGCGGCTGCCGCCGTTGGTGTTGCCGTAGTGCTCCCAGTTCTTCTGGGCCCGGGCCGGGTCCAGGGGCGTGAGGCCGGGGCCGTTGCCGTCCGCCACCACGGTGGGATGCGGCACGAACATGCCGCCGAAGGCCGCCACCAGCGCCACGGCGAGCACCGCCGCCACGCCGTACGCACGGGGGCCGCGAGCGGCCGCCAGGCCCGGGTAGGCCAGCGCCACCAGCAGGCCGAGCACGCCCAGCGCGAAGAGGCGCGAGAAGAGCGGCCAGAACACCCAGCCGGCATCGGCCAGGGCC
>NZ_JAIVFO010000336.1 GCF_029991245.1 Xanthobacter autotrophicus | reverse complement strand
TACCGGGAATCCCCCGGTCTGCCTGACAACACGGGACCAACGTCCCGGCTGCGTGGTGACGATCTCCTCTGACCTGGGCACGGCTCTTGATTGAGGCTGAGAGCACCAGAGAGTCCACCACCGCAAGAAGGAAGCAGGTCACCACCATGACCGTCAGCCACGAGCACGTGGGCACCACCGATGGCACCATCGCTACGCCGACTGTCGAGCACACATTGGTCTCGACGACTCTGGCTCACCGTGCGCTGGCCCTGCTCCGGATCGGCTTCGGGCTGACCTTCCTGTGGGCCTTCTTCGACAAGCTGCTGGCCCTGGGCTACAGCACCGGCGTGGGCCAGGACGGCACCCTCGACCGCTTCGGCGACGCCGCCTGGATCAACGGAGGCAGCCCCACCGAGGGGTTCCTCAAGTTCGGCGCCGACGGCCCCTTCAAGGGCTTCTACAACAGCATCGGCGGCACCGTCTGGGCCGACACCCTGTTCATGCTCGCCCTCCTCGGCATTGGCCTGGCCC
>NZ_JAIVFO010000335.1 GCF_029991245.1 Xanthobacter autotrophicus | reverse complement strand
GCCGGCGGGCGGGCGATGCGCGCCCCCGGCTGCATGGGGAAGGTGACGATGGACACCTCCCACAGGTCGATGCGCGAAAGCCGGCGTAGGCGGGTGCGCGGATCGGTGCGCGCCTCCACCGCCTTGAAGCCGATGGAGAGGCCGTCCAGCGCCCCGTCGCGGATCAGCGCCGCGCAGTCGCGGGCGCGGGCCACGTCGGGGGAGAGGCGGCCGCGCACATAGAGGCCGCGCGTGTCCTCGAATGCCTCGGTCCACACCCCGATGGGCTCGGCCGGATCGTGCTGGTAGAGCAGCCGCACGCCCCCCGCGCCCTGCCGGGCGAGGCTGGCGGCAAAGGCGCCGGGCAGCACCAGGTCGCGGCCGAGATCGGCCACGTCGAACAGGCAGGCATAGCCCTCGATGGGAAAGCCGTCCGCCATGGCTCAGCTCCGCCCGGTGGGGACGGCGGGGGCCTTCTTGCGGCGCCGGCTCTTCTCCAGCCCCCCCCACATCCGGCGCCCCTTTCTAACTTTCGC
>NZ_JAIVFO010000334.1 GCF_029991245.1 Xanthobacter autotrophicus | reverse complement strand
CGACGACCGGCTGCACCAGCGCAAGGACGGCAGCCGCTTCTGGGCCAGCGGCGCGCTCATGCCGATGCACGACGGCGCGGACGCGGTGGTCGGCTTCGTCAAGATCCTGCGCGACCAGAGCGACCAGCGCGCCAGCCAGCAGGCGCTCGAACAGAGCCGCTCCGATCTGATCAAGGCCTTGCGCGAGAACGAACAGGCCCGCGCCGCGCTGCAGGCGGCCGACGCGACCAAGGACCGCTTCCTCGCCGTGCTGTCGCACGAGCTGCGCAACCCGCTGGCATCGATCGCGAACGCATCGGCGGTGCTCACCACCGACTGCACGGAAGCCGCCGAACGCGACCAGGCCGCGCGCATCGTGCAGCGGCAGGCGCGCGCCATGGCGGTGCTGCCCGACGACCTGATGGACCTGTCGCGCCTGCGCCTGGGCCGCATGACCCTGCAGAAGCGCGAGACGCCGCTGGCCGAGATCGTCGACGCCGCGCTGGAGGCCACGCAGGCCGCCATCAGGGCCGCCGGCC
>NZ_JAIVFO010000333.1 GCF_029991245.1 Xanthobacter autotrophicus | reverse complement strand
GATGATACTAACGGCCCACCGGCCTGTTGAGGAACCTGTAAAACGGAAAGGCTCATTGAAGCCGTATATTTTCTGGAGGTTCATCAGGCGCGGAACTCATCAAGGCGCGGGAATAAAATCCCATTCAGACGCCGGATAGATTCAAGCAAGCCAACTTGTCGTCAAAATCGGTGTTGCAAAAACGGGAGTGACCATAGATTCCGTTTTCTGAGACGACCCCTAACAGCAAAGCTGCATACCGGTTTCTGGGTAAAATCCTCAACAACGTGAAGAAGTGGCAGATCCCACGATTCATCAACACGGATAAAGCGCCCGCCTATGGTCGCGCGCTTGCTCTGCTCAAACGCGAAGGCCGGTGCCCGTCTGACGTTGAACACCGACAGATTAAGTACCGGAACAACGTGATTGAATGCGATCATGGCAAACTGAAACGGATAATCAACGCCACGCTGGGATTTAAATCCATGAAGACGGCTTACGCCACCATCAAAGGTATTGAGGTGATGCGTGCACTACGCAAA
>NZ_JAIVFO010000332.1 GCF_029991245.1 Xanthobacter autotrophicus | reverse complement strand
CCAGACCTGCTTGAGGCGAGAAGGGTTGCCGCCCCCGACCTTCTGCCGCAAGGCGAAGCCCGTGATGTTGCGACCAGCAGCTTGCAACTGCTCGCCGGCCTCAATGATCTGCTCTTGGGTGAACTCTGCTGGACGCATGGCATTTCTCCTGCGGGTGTAATGGAGAAATTATACCATAACAAATAAATAAACTAACTAACAAACAAACTAATAAACTAATTTCTGCAGCAAAATGCAACACTGACCAGCACCATCACCGCGCCCGGTGGCCCGCGCCTGCCGTGGACAACCCCGCTGCCCACCCGAGGTGGACAGCCGCCCGTGCCGGGCGGTGCCGGGGTCTGCCCACCGCCGGCCGCTGCCCAAGACACTGACGCCCTTCGGTGGACAAGCCTGCAGCTTGCCCACGCTACGGTTGCCCAGGTTTTTCAGAGATCTCTAGCAGGGACAGCCCGGGAACCGGGGCCCTTGATGGCGAAGCCATGGAAAACGGGCTCAGGGCCGCCTGACAGGCAGGCCAAGCCCTCCCC
>NZ_JAIVFO010000331.1 GCF_029991245.1 Xanthobacter autotrophicus | reverse complement strand
ACGCTACTGCGTTTCAGCGAACCGCGGCGACTGACATGGCATTTCTTGGCCCGGCAATTGCAGCCTTGCTCAGCAAGAAGCCTGCAAAGCTTCGAATGTTTGACGATCTGCTGTTCAGTCCTAGGTACAAAGCTATGCGCGCCCTGCTTGGGGCAGAGGAGCCTGCTCGACCCAAAGGGGTAAAAAACGAAGAGTTTGACGATGTACACGAAGAGAGCATGCCCCCCAGTCCCCCTGCGACAAAGAACAAAAAAAAGGCCACGCCCCGGCCGGTTGAGCCGGTTGACCTCCCCTTAGAATATCCGCTGGCCCGCGAGACTGCTGATTGACTGGAGTTAGCAAACGTGTACCGCGCTCGTCTCGCTTCAACCACTATCTGCTACACGCCTGAGCTGCTCCACGACGAACTGCTGTATTCATGGCTGTGCAGGTTAGCAATCTTGAATGCGTGGGGAACGGGCCGAGACGCAGTGAGGAAAATTTTTGGCGGCAGGACGGTTACACCCAGCCTTACCCTTCCCAGTCACTTCGATGC
>NZ_JAIVFO010000330.1 GCF_029991245.1 Xanthobacter autotrophicus | reverse complement strand
GGATTCGACCAGGTTGTCGGCCTGGCTCTTCAGGCTGCCCGCGGCGGCGGCCGATTCCTCGACCAGCGCGGCGTTCTGCTGGGTGACCTGGTCCATCTGCACGACCGCTTCTCCCACCTGGGAGACGCCCTGGCTCTGTTCATTGCTGGCGGTGCTGATTTCCGCGACGATGTCCGTCACGCGGCGGATCGATTCCACGACATCCGACATCGTCGCGCCCGCACGGTCCACCTGCATGGTGCCCTGTCCGACGCGTTCGACGCTCGTGGAGATCAGTTCCTTGATCTCCTTGGCGGCGGCGGCGCTGCGCTGGGCGAGGTTGCGCACTTCGCTGGCCACTACCGCGAAGCCGCGGCCCTGCTCGCCGGCGCGCGCGGCCTCCACGGCGGCATTCAACGCCAGGATGTTGGTCTGGAACGCGATGCCGTCGATCACGCCGATGATTTCCGCGATCCTGCCGCTGCTCTCGTCGATGCCGCGCATCGTGCGCACCACCTGCGCCATCACCGCGCCGCCGCGCGCGGGGACGTCGGAGGCG
>NZ_JAIVFO010000329.1 GCF_029991245.1 Xanthobacter autotrophicus | reverse complement strand
GTGCCGGAGCCGCTGACGCCGCCCCCGGCCTTCATCTTCCTGGAACCCGATTCGCCGCCCGCCGCCGACGATCCCCAGACCGGGACCGGGGCGGACCAGGCGGCGCCCGCGCCGCCTGCGGTGGACGAGGGAGCGCCGGCCGCCGCTGGCCCGCCGTCCCCCCCGACCTTCACATTGCTGGAGCCTGCCGCGCCGCCCGCCGCAGGTGCACCGGAGATCACGGCCAGGACCGATCCGGCTCGTCCTGCGCCGCGAACCGCGGGCGAGGGCGAGGCGGCCTCCGATGCACCGCCACCGCCGGCCTTCGCCTTGCTGGAACCTGCCGCGCCGCCCGTGGTCCACGGTCCCGAGGCCACGGCCGCCGCGGATCAGTCGGCGCCCGCTCCGCCTTCGGATGAAGTGATACCCTCGCCTGCGCCATCCGGAAGCCCGGGGCTCCGCGCGCCCGGCGTTCTTGATGCCGAGGCGATAGCCAATCCCTCGCCCGAATCACCGGAGACCGTTCTCGTCGCCCGTTCGCCGGACGCGACGATCCCTCCGCC
>NZ_JAIVFO010000032.1 GCF_029991245.1 Xanthobacter autotrophicus | reverse complement strand
GCTCAATAACTCCATGTCGATCACTCCGCTGTCCCCCGCGATGCCGCGTGAGACGTGGTGAAAACATGGGTCACTTCTCGATGGAAAAATCCGTGCCTACCGGGTCAACTCTCAGTGGAAATCAACACCCTCGTCACCGCGGGCCAGGACACGGTGCTCACCACCATCCGCACCCTCGATCCCATCAATGTGGACGTGACCCAGTCGAGCACCAACCTGCTCAACCTGCGCCAGGCCATCAAGGAGGGGCGGATCAAGGTTTCCGGGGACAACGTCACGGTGCGCCTCAAGCTGGAGAACGGCACCCTCTATCCCTATCCGGGCACCCTGGAATTCAGGTCCTCCTATGTGGACACCACCACCGGCACCTATGGGGTGCGGGTCGAGTTTCCCAATCCCGACCGGCTGCTGCTGCCGGGCATGTATGTGCGCGGCCTCGTGGAAGAGGGCGTGGCGCCCGACAGCTTCCTCGTTCCCCAGCGCGGGATCACGCGCAACACCAAGGGGGAACCGGTCGCCTTCGTGGTGAATGCCGACGGCAAGGTGGAACTGCGCGTGCTCAGCGTGGGCCGCAGCGTCGGCAACAGCTGGCTCGTCGAGAACGGGATCGCGGACGGCGATCGCGTCGTCGTCGAAGGCAGCCAGTTCGTCCGCTCCGGGCAGGACGTGGCCGCTGTCGAGGTGGTGGTGGACGACACCACCGGCGAGGTCCGCGACCGCCGCCAGCAGGGCGCGCAGCCCGATGGGGCGACGACCCACGCGGCGGCGCGCACCGCTCCTGCAACCAAGACGGATTGAAGCGCCATGTCCCGTTTCTTCGTCGACCGGCCGGTCTTCGCCTGGGTGATCGCCATCCTCATCATGCTGGGCGGCCTCCTCGCGCTGCGCTCGCTGCCCATCGCGCAATATCCGCAGATCGCGCCCACCACGGTGCGCATCACCGCGAGCTATCCGGGCGCGGATGCCCAGACGGTGGAGAACTCGGTGACCAAGGTCATCGAGCAGGGCATGACCGGGATCGACAATCTCGACTACATGACCTCCACGTCCACCTCCACCGGCGAGGTGAGCATCACCCTCACCTTCACCAGCGCCGCCGACCCCGACGTGGCGCAGATGCAGGTGCAGAACAAGCTGCAGTTGGTCCAGTCCCAGCTGCCGAGCGTGGTGCAGACCAACGGCCTTTCGGTGGACAAGGCCTCCGACAGCTTCCTGGTGGTCATCGCCTTCGTGTCGAAGGACGGGCGCATGTCCTCCATCGACATCGCCGACTATGTGGATTCGTCCCTCAACGACACCCTGAAGCGGGTGGAGGGCGTCGGCTCCACCACCCTGTTCAGCTCGGCCTATGCCATGCGCATCTGGCTCGACCCGGACAAGCTTCACAAATATCAGCTCATGCCCGGTGATGTGGCTTCGGCCATCGAGGCGCAGAACACCCAGATCTCCGCCGGCCAGCTCGGCGGCCTGCCCCAGCGCAGGGGCCAGCAGCTCAACGCGTCGGTCACCGCGCGCAGCCGACTGCAGACGCCGGAGCAATTCCGCAACATCATCCTGAAGAGCGCCACCGACGGCTCGCTGGTGCGCCTCAATGATGTCGCCACCGTCGAGCTCGGCGCGAAGAGCTACACCACCTCGGCCACCTACAATGGCAAGCCGGCGGCCGGCCTCGCCATCAAGCTCGCGACCGGTGCCAACGCCATCAACACGTCGCAGGCGGTGAAGGCGACGCTTGAGCGCCTCTCCTCCACCTTCCCGGAAGGCATGGAAGTCCACTATCCCTATGACACGACGCCATTTGTGGTGCTTTCCATCGAGGAGGTGGTGCGCACCCTGTTCGAGGCGATCGCGCTGGTCTTCATCGTGATGTTCGTGTTCCTGCAGAACGTCCGCGCCACCCTCATCCCCACCATTGCCGTTCCGGTGGTGCTGCTCGGCACCTTCGGCGTGCTCGCCGCCTTCGGCTATTCGGTGAACACGCTCACCATGTTCGCCATGGTGCTCGCCATCGGCCTGCTCGTGGACGACGCCATCGTGGTGGTGGAGAACGTCGAGCGCGTGATGCAGGAGGAAGGCCTGCCGCCCAGGGAGGCGACACGCAAGTCCATGGGCGAGATCTCCGGCGCGCTGGTCGGCATCGCCACCGTGCTCTCCGCGGTCTTCGTTCCCATGGCCTTCTTCGGCGGATCGGTGGGCGTCATCTACCGCCAGTTCTCCGTCACCATCGTCGCGGCCATGGTGCTCTCCGTGCTGGTGGCGCTGATCCTGACGCCGGCCCTGTGCGCCACCATCCTCAAGGCACCGAAGGGCGGTCACGGGGAAAAAGGCGGCGCCTTCGGCTGGTTCAACCGCATGTTCGATCGCGGGGCTGATGCCTATCGCCGTGGTGCCGGAGGTGTCATCGCGCGGCCCGCCCGCTTCATCGCGGTCTTTATCGCCCTCAGCGCTGCGGCCGGCTGGATGTATGTACGCTTGCCGTCCTCCTTCCTGCCACAGGAGGACCAGGGGATGCTCATCACCTCCGTCCAGCTTCCCGTGGGCGCCACCGCCGACCGCACCCAGGAGGTGCTGGACGCGGTGACCCGCCACTATCTGGAGGCCGAGAAGGAAGCGGTCGAGGGCGTGTTCACGATTGCCGGCTTCAGCTTCGGCGGCCAGGGCCAGAACATGGGCATCGCCTTCCTGAGCCTCAGGCCGTTCGCGGAGCGCACTTCGGCCAATTTGTCGGCCCAGGCGGTGGCGGGACGGGCCATGGCCGCCTTCTCGAAGTTCCGCGATGCCATGGTCTTCGCCCTGGCTCCGCCCGCCATCCAGGGCATGGGCAATTCCAACGGCTTCACCTTCTACCTGCAGGACATCAATGGCGCGGGCCACGACAAGCTCATGGCCGCCCGCAACCAGATCCTTGGCGCTGCGGCCCAGGACAAGCGGCTGATGGCCACCCGTCCCAACGGTCAGGAGGACGAGCCACAATTCCTCATCGACATTGACCAGGAGCGGGCCGGGGCGCTCGGCGTCTCGGAATCCGACATCAACACCACGCTCTCCACCGCCTGGGGCTCGGACTATGTGAACGACTTCATCGACCGCGGCCGCGTGAAGCCCGTCTACCTCCAGTCTGCTGCCGGCTTCCGCATGCAGCCGGAGGACCTAGGCAAGTGGTACGTCCGAAATGGCGAGGGCGGCATGGTGCCCTTTTCCGCCTTCACCTCCAGTCGCTGGATCTTCGGCTCACCCCGCCTCGAACGCTACAATGGAAGCTCGGCGCTGGAGATCCAGGGCGAGGCCGCGCCCGGCGTTTCCTCCGGCGACGCCATGGACGCCATGGACGCGATCGTCGCCCAGTTGCCGGCCGGCTACAGCCATTCCTGGACCGGCATCTCCAATCAGGAGCGGCTCTCCTCCAGCCAGGCGAATGTGCTCTACGCCCTCTCGGCGCTCGTCGTTTTCCTGTGCCTCGCAGCGCTCTACGAGAGCTGGGCCATTCCCTTCGCGGTCATGCTCTCGGTGCCCATCGGCATCTTCGGCGCGCTCCTCGGGGCGCACCTCTTCGGGCAGTCCAACGACGTCTATTTCAAGGTCGGCCTGCTCACCACCATCGGCCTTGCCGCCAAGAACGCCATCCTCATCGTCGAATTCGCCATCGAGCGGCAGGCCCGCGGCGTCCCGCTGGTGGAGGCGACCATCGACGCCGCCCGCCAGCGGCTGCGTCCGATCCTGATGACCTCGCTCGCCTTCATCCTGGGCGTCACGCCGCTCGCCATCGCCACCGGCGCCGGCTCGGGCGCGCAGAACGCCATCGGCATCGGTGTCATGGGCGGCATGATCGCCGCCACCGTGATCGGCATCTTCTTCGTCCCGCTGCTGTTCGTCCTGGTGCGGCGGATTTTCGTTCCACGGGGCGCGCAGGGAGCGAGGGATGAAGCATCCCCGGTCGAACCGGCGGCATCCCCGGCACCCTGAAGCCGGATCCCCCATCCCTTTCAGCTGGTGAGGCAGAATGACGAGCCCCCATGTCGCCGCTTGCCGGCCGTACCGGAAATCGCCCCTTCTCTTGGTGCTCGCCGCGGTCCTTCTTGCCTCCGCGCTCGGTGGCTGCGCGGTCGGCCCCGAGTACGAAGCGCCGCTCCTGATGGTCCCCGCCAAATGGGGATCGGCCCAGCCCAGCGTCGCAGCGCGCAGCGCACAAAGCCGGGACAATCAGCCGCCCCAATTGGGCCGCTGGTGGGAGCGCCTCAACGACAAGGCCCTGAACCGTCTCGTGGAGGAGGCCATCGCCGGCAATCTCGACGTGGCAACGGCCAAGGCCCGCGTTCGCGCGGCGCGCGCCACCTACAAGCAGGCGGTGGCGAGCCTGTTTCCCACCGTCACCGGCTCCGGGAGCTACACCCGCGGCCAGGACGGCAGCAACGTGTCCAGCGGCGGCGACGTGACCGTCACCGGGCCCTACGATTCCTATCAGCTCGGCGTCAACGCCAGCTGGGAACTCGACCTGTTCGGCGCCAACCGGCGGGCGGCGGAAGCCGCAAAATACGGCCTCGATGCCTCCGAGGAGAGCCTGCGCAACACCCTGCTCACCCTCGTCGGTGATATCGCGACCTATTACGTGGAGGCGCGGGGATATCAGGCGCGGATCGCGCTTGCGCGCCGCACGGCAACCTCGCAGCGGGAGACGGCCGCGCTCACGCGCCGCAAGCTTGAGGCGGGCTCCGCCTCGGCGGTCGACGTGGCGAATGCCGAGGGGCAGGCTGCGGGCACGGAGGCCAACATCCCGGCCCTGCGATCCTCCTACCAGCAGGCGGTCAACCGGCTGGCCATCCTTCTGGGCGCGCCGCCTTCGACCCTGAACGCACGCATGGAAAGGTCCGCCCCCATCCCGTCGCCGCGCCTGCCCGTCCCCCGGGGCGTGCCGGCGAATGTGCTCCTCAGCCGGCCGGACGTGCGCATGGCCGAGCGGCAGCTCGCCCAGTACACGGCGCAGATCGGCCAGGCGCAGGCGGCCCTCTATCCGGATGTGAGCCTATCCGGCAACATCGACACCACCGGTTCCAAGTTCGGCGACCTCGGCAAGTCGTCCTCCATCTCATGGAGCTTCGGCCCGAGCATTAGCGTGCCGATCTTCAACGCGGGGCAACTGCAGGCGGCAGTGGAATATGCCCAGGCCCAGCGGGATGAATATTTCCTGGCCTACCGGTCGGCTGTCCTGACGGCTCTGGAAGACGTGGAGAACGCCTCCGTCGCGCTCCAGCAGGAGCGGCTGAAGAGCGGCAGCCTTGCCGCCTCCGCAAGCTCCTACCGACAGGCGGCGACGCTGTCGCGCGCGCTCTACCAGGCCGGCTCAACCAGTTTCCTCGACGTACTCGATGCCGAACGCTCGCTCTATTCCGCCGAGGATTCCGCTCTCCAGAGTCGCGTCGCCATCGCCACCGACTATGTCAGCCTCAACAAGGCCCTCGGTGGCGGCTGGAACGGCGCGGTGGATACCCGCACGCCGGAGGTGGTGGATGACATGGGTCCGCGCTTCGTCAGCTCCGACTGGGCGAAGCGCTTCCTCGACACGAACTGACCCAGGCGGTCGTCATGCGGCAGATAACGTCGGTGTCGTAGGCCTTGTCGGCGAGAAGGATTCTGCCAGGGGGAGGCGGGAGAGCAATGCGCGCCCCGCCGGTGCGTCGCCCGCCCGTCCGGCGGTCAGGGCGAGATGGATGGGCCTGCCTTCAGCATCGACCAGAGCGTGGATCTTGGTGGTCAGGCCACCCACGGAGCGTCCCATGCAACGATCGTCGGTGCCGTGTTTAGTCCCAGCATGTCATGGTTTGGTTGGCGAACGAAGAGTTCGGGCTTTAGCGCGGCGATCTGTCGGATGGCTTCAAACGGTGTTTTGAATCGCAGAGCCTTGAGTTGCTTGGCCTAGTTGTAGGCCAGCAGCCAGTCGCGGACATGGCGCCTCAGGTCAGTCAAGGAGGCGTAGTGGAAGACGTGGACGGTCGCTTCCTTGATAGTGCGCACCATGCGTTCCGCCTGGCCGTTGGTCCACGGATGGTAGGGCTTGGTCAAACGATGCTCGATGCCCCGCTCGGCCAGAACAGGCGCGCTGGGCGCAGCTGACCTCACCGCACTTCTAGGATGACGGAGAAATCGCCGTCTTTCCCTTCAAAGCGCAGCGCGCCGCCATGGGCACGGGCGACCTCGTCAGCGATGGCAAGGCCGAGGCCTGAGCCCGTTGAGGTCGCCCCCTTCTGGAAGGGCATCGCGAGGCGAGATTGATCGGATATGGGAATGCCAGGTCCGTCATCCCGCACCCGCAGCGCGACGCCATCGGCCGTGCGTTCCACGGCGAGGGAGAGCCGCTTGTGGGCGCCGTGCACCACGGAATTGTGGATCAGGTTGCTCAGTGCCTCGCCGACGCTGATGACATCCACGTCCAGCAACGGCGCTTCCTCCAGGGGAACGAAGCTGATTGAGATTTCCCGATCGAGTGTCAGCGGGACGGCGCGTGACAGAACGGTCTTCGCGAGATGGTTGAGGTCGGTCGGCGTCCGGTGCTGGGACCGGGCGCGGTGCAGTACCATGGCGTGGTCCAGCAACTGGCTGGTGAGCCGGCCCAGTTCGGCGATGCGCGACCGGAGCCCCTCCAACTGCGCGGTCTGGGCCGGATCGTCCTCCTCCAGCAATTCCACCTGCGCATCAATGGCCGCGAGCGGCGTGCGGATCTGGTGGGCGGCATCGGCGATGAAGCGCTGCATGAGGGCGATGCGCTCCCTGAGGCGCAGCATGAAGCCGTCGATGGCCTCCACCAGCGCCCGCGCCTCGGGCGGCGGCGTGAGCGCGATGGGGCTGAGATCGTCCGGCTGCCGGCCGGCGATCTCCCGCTCGATGCGGGTCAGTGGCGAGAAGACGAGGCGCATGCTGAGCGCCGCCGTGGCGAGGGCCAGGGCGCTCATCACCGCGATCATGGCGAGGGCCTTGAAGGCCAGGTCGGAGGTGAGCGCGGCCCGTGCGCCCAGCGTCTGCGCGACAATGATGCGGGTCCAGCCGTCACCCGGCGCGCCCTCCACCTTGCGAACGAGGCCGGCGATGCGCACCGGCTGCCCCTGGTACCGGCCGTCCTCCAGCACGACGCCTTGCCTCAGGCGCTCCGGCGAGGCCGAAAGCGTAAGGTCGCCATAGCCCGCAACGACAATCCCGCGCGGGTCCGTGACGCTGTAGAACACGAGGTCGTATGCCGAGAGCGTGGCTATGGCGGCGGCCGGCGGATCGAGCGTGACGACACCGCCCTGGAGGAAGATGTTCTCCGCGATCTGCACCGCGCCGCCCATCAGCAGCTTGTCATAGGCATCGCGCGCCGCCAGCGCCGCATACTGCCAGGCGGCGATGCTCAGCACTGCGGCGCCGAGCAGCAGGATCGCCGCCAGCGCGGCCAGCATCCTCGCCCGGAGCGAGGTGCGCAGGTCACGGAGCGACAAGCTGGTAGCCCAGGCCGCGCTCGGTGCGGATTTCCACGGAGGTCGCCGCGAGCTTGCGGCGCAGACGGGTGATGAACTGCTCCACCGCATTGGTGCTGGGATCGCGGTCGAAGCCGAACAATTGCTCCAGCAGTTCCTCCTTGGCGACGAAGGCGCCGGGACGCGAGGCGAGAATTTCCAGCACGGTCAGCTCGCGCCGGGTGAGGTCGAGCGGCGCGCCCGCGATCATCGCCGTCCGCCCCGCCCGGTCGATGATCAGCGGGCCGGCCTTGATGGTGTTGTCCGCCATGCCCGCAGCCCTGCGCAGCAAAGCGCGCGCCCGCGCCTCCAGCTCGCGGTAGTCGAACGGCTTCACGAGATAGTCGTCGGCACCGAGGTCGAGCGCGCTGATCCGGTCGTCCACCGCCGAGCGGGCGGTGAGCACCAGCACGGGCGTGCGCAGGCCGCGCCGGCGCAGGTGCTTCAGCACGGTGAACCCGTCCATGTTGGGCAGCATCACGTCGAGCACCACGAGGTCATAAGGCTGCACCTCGATCAGTTCGCTCGCGGTGCGCCCATCGGTCTCCCAGTCCACGGCATAGCCGATCCGCTCGAAGCGCTTTTGCACCGCAAGGCCGATTTCCTGCGTGTCCTCCACCAACAGAATGCGCACCGCCCGCTCCCGCGATCAAAGCCGCCCGGCGTCAGTTTCGGGTCAGGATCGTCGGCTATGATCCTAAGCAAGGTCGCCAAAGTGCACCAAGAACAATTTGCGCCGATGCGCGCGGGGAGGAACGATGACTTTGCATCCAGACCAGACTGGATTCGCGCCGCTGCTCAGCGTCGAGGGCGTGACCCTTCAATACAAGACGCCGGACAGTCTCGTCACGGCGACCTACCGCGTGGACTTCAAGGTCTACGATTCCGACCGCTTCGTTCTTCTCGGGCCCTCGGGCTGCGGAAAGTCCACGCTGCTGAAGGCCATCGGGGGATACATCTCGCCCACCGAGGGCAAGATCCGCCTCAAGGATCACGAGGTGAAGGAGCCCGGCCCGGACCGCATGATGGTGTTCCAGGAGTTCGACCAGCTCCTGCCCTGGAAGACCGTCGGCGAGAACGTGATCTTCGCGCTTACCTCCTCCGGCCGCCTCGGCGCGGCCGAGGCGCGCGAGCGGGCGCGCTCCTATATCGATAAGGTAGGCCTCACCAAGTTTATCGACAGCTATCCCCACATGCTCTCCGGCGGCATGAAGCAGCGCGTCGCCATCGCCCGCGGCATGGCCATGGAGCCGGACGTGCTGCTGATGGACGAGCCGTTCGCCGCGCTCGACGCCCTCACCCGCCGCAAGATGCAGGACGAGCTGCTGCAATTGTGGGACGACACGCGCTTCACCGTCCTGTTCGTCACCCACTCCATCGAGGAGGCGATCAAGATCGGCACCCGCATCCTCCTGCTCTCGCCCCATCCCGGCCGGGTGCGGGCGGAGCTGAACAGCGTTCCGACCGACAAGATGGGCACCTCGGCGCAGGTCGAGCTGGAAGCCCGCATCAACGACATGCTCTTCGGCCACTGAGGAAACGCCCGTGAACCAGAACCTCGCCTTGCGTCCGGAGATCGTCAATCCGGACACCCCCCTCGGCAACATCACCGTCGAGGCCACCCTGTCGCCCTTCGAGCGCATCTACCGCATCGGCGCGGTGCGCAAGGCCATCATCCTGGTGGCGCTGGCCGCCCTGTGGCAGGCCTATGGCCTGTGGCTCGCCAATCCGCTCCTGTTTCCCACCTTCACCGATACGCTCTCGGCCTTCTTCGAGAACATGGCCAATGGCGTCATCCCGGCGCGCACCCTCTCCTCGCTGGAGACGCTGCTCATCGGCTATGCCATCGGCATCGCGCTCGCCGCCGTGCTCACCACCGTCGCCATCGGATCGCGGCTCGGGGCGGACCTGCTGGAGGCGCTGACCTCCATGTTCAACCCGCTGCCCGCCATTGCGCTGCTGCCGCTGGCGCTGATCTGGTTCGGGCTCGGCAAGGGCAGCGTCATCTTCGTGCTGGTGCATTCCGTGCTGTGGGCCATCGCGCTCAACACCCATTCGGGCTTCCGGGCCGTCTCCAAGACGCTCCGCATGGTGGGCATGAACTATGGCCTGCGCGGGCTGAAGCTGGTGCGGCTCATCCTCATCCCCGCCGCCTTCCCGGCCATCCTCACCGGTCTCAAGGTGGGCTGGGCCTTCGCCTGGCGCACGCTGATCGCCGCCGAGCTGGTGTTCGGCGTATCGTCCGGCTCCGGCGGCCTCGGCTGGTTCATCTTCGAGAACCGCAACCAGCTGGAGACGGCCAACGTCTTCGCCGGCCTGTTCACCGTCATCCTCATCGGCCTCGCCGTGGAAAACCTGATCTTCGCCACCATCGAGCGCAAGACCGTGCATCGCTGGGGCATGCAGCACTGAACCCGGGTCGCCAAACCCGTCATCGAACCAGAACACAAAGGGAGAGAAACATGGGCTGGAAGAAGAGCCTGAAGATTGCCGCCGTCGCCGTTGTGGCCACGCTGGCCACCGGCGCCGCGCGGGCGGAAGTGAAGGAAGTCCGCATCTCCAAGGGCTACGGCATCCTCTATCTGCCGCTCATCGTCATGGAGGACCAGAAGCTCCTCGAGAAGCAGGCGGAGAAGGCCGGCCTCGGCCCGCTCAAGGTCAACTGGCTGATGCTGGACGGCGGCAACGTCATCAATGACGCCATGATGGCCGGCTCCCTCGACATCGCCGGCACCGGCGCGCCCGGTTTCATCACACTATGGGCCAAGGCCAAGGGCATCCCGAACGTGGAGGTCATCGGCGTCAGCGGACTTTCCTCCACCGCCTTGTGGATGAACACCAACAACCCGGCCGTCAATTCGCTGAAGGACTTCAAGTCCTCCGACAAGATCGCCCTGCCGGGCATCAAGACCTCGCTCTCGGCCGTCATCCTCCAGATGATGGCCGCGCAGGAGTTCGGCCGCGAGAACTACGCCAAGCTCGACCCTCTGACCGTGGGCCTGCCCCATCCCGAGGCGCTGGCGGCCCTCACCGCGGGCCGGACCGAGATCACCGCGCACTTCACCTCGCCGCCCTTCTCCTATCTGGAGGTGAAGAACCCCAACGTGCGCCGGGTGGCGAACTCGGTGGACATCCTCGGCCGCCTGACCATGGACGTGACCTTCGCACCCAAGCGCTTCGTCGATGCCAACCCCAAGGTGGTGCAGGCCTTCCTCGACGCGCTCGACGAGGCGGACCAGTTCATCGCCAAGGACAAGGCGGCCGCGGCGGAGATCTATGCGCGCTCCTCCAAGGTGAAGACCACCAAGCAGGAGGTGCTGGAGATGCTGGAGGACAAGGACACCTGGTTCTCTACCACCCCCGAAGGCATCATGAAGATCGCCGACTTCATGCACCTCGCGGGCTCCATCAAGGCGAAGCCGGCGAGCTGGGGCGATCTGTTCGTGCCGCAGCTACGCACCCGCAGCGGTAGCTGACGGCGGCCCGGAGCCTGCTTGCTAATGTCGCGCCACTAGTTGAGCGACTTGCGACAAGGCATCGTCCCAGTGGCAGAGCTCGAACCTTCATGATGGCATGTGAACTGCCCATCGAATGGTGGGCAGGGCACATGCAAGACGGCGTGTCATTCCGGCCTTGTGGTCATGACGACAGCGCCCGCTCTGTTCCTGGCGCGTATTAATGAACGCATTGAGACCCCGACCCGCACACCGGGGAGACGTAAGCGGACGCTCCCAGAGTCCGAGAAGGGTCATCTTTTGCCTCTGCGGTGAGGACAGCCCCCGGCTTCCCGTCATTCGGGGCTTGGCAAATCCGGAAACACAGTTCCCGACGGAAGCGTGGTAGGGACCCCCAGTTCTTGGTGCTCCCGTCTTCAGGACAGTGATATAGCGCCTGCTTCCCACAAGGAGGGAGAGGTGGTCGCGAGTTGAAGGGACAGCAGCTCGACGTGACGGGAGGCGGGAGCGGACCCGGTGCTTGTGAATGACGATTTGAGCGCGGCGGGGAGGCATCGGGCGTCTGCCGACTCCCGCGATCTTCAGAGGCCGCCGTGGAAGCAGGCTCGCCCAGCCGAGCGTTTCATAGACCGTCGAATTTTGGAGAAGGCGAGATTCAGATGCAGGCGGGAGCCGCGCCCCGGTCTTGCCAAGGCGGTCAATGAGCGTCCAGCGCCAGGATGGAAAAGCGCGACTTCCGCGCAAATACCAAAGCAACCTTTTGTTGCAATGGCGCACCCGACACGATTCGAACGTGTGGCCTCCGCCTTCGGAGGGATTACTGGTAGCTCCGTCGAAATTACGAAGGAGCGCGAGAAAATGCACTATCATACTGCGAATAAAAAAGAATTTGAGGCGAGCTTTAGCCGCAGCTATCCTTTTCTCCGCCACGATTTTCGCCCGACTGCTTACGTGGTGCTTACGCGAGTTGAGGCGACCGGACTGGAGAAGCACCATGGCTAAGCTCACCAAAAGGGCCGTCGATGCCGCGGAAGCCGGTGCCAAGGATTACGTGATCTGGGACGACGAACTCCCTGGCTTTGGCCTGCGCGTGTTCAGGTCCGGCAAGCGAAGCTATGTCCTTCAGTATCGGTCGGCGGGCCGATCGCGCCGGTTCACGATCGGGCTGCACGGGGTATGGACACCGGAGCGCGCGCGCCAGGAAGCCAAGGCGCAGTTGGGCCGGATCGCTCAAGGGGAAGACCCCGCCGAAGAGCGGCTGCTGGATCGCAAAGCGCTCACGGTCAAAGAACTCTGCGATCTCTATCTGACTGACCTGCAAGGAGGGCTGATCCTCGGAAAGGGTGGGCGCCCCAAGAAGCACAGCACGATCGCCTCTGACCTTGGCCGCATCCACCGTCATATCGTTCCCCTCCTTGGCTCGCGTCGCGTCAGGGACCTGACGAAAGCCGACATCACCAAGGCCACGAAGGACATCATGGCGGGGAAGACCCGCGTCACCGTCAAGACGAAGAAGCTGCGCGGCAAGTCCATCGTGAGAGGCGGCGCCGGCACAGCCACGCGGACAATCGGCCTGCTCGGTGGCATTCTCACCTATGCCGTCGAAGCCGGTATCATCGAAACGAACCCCGCGCACGGTGTGCGCCGGCCGAAGGACAACATACGCGCCCGGCGCCTGAGCGAAGCCGAATATCGCGTTCTCGGCGACCTGCTCAAGGCGGCGGCCGAGAACGAGAGCTACCGGATGTCGGTCGAGATCATCCGCCAGATCGCACTCACCGGATGCCGCCGTATGGAGATGGTCACGCTGCGATGGGCGGAAGCCGATACTGAGTCGAGCTGCCTCCGCCTGATCAATAGCAAGGAGGGAAGCTCCATCCGTCCCATCGGGCTGCCTGTGGTGGAATATCTGGAGAGGCGCCGGGAAGAGGCGGTCGGAGACTACGTCTTCCCCGGCCGTGACGGCCAGAACGCGTTTGGCAGCTTTCCCAATCACTGGAGGAAGATCTTCGCGGACTCGCCCCTGGCAGATATCACCCCTCACATCCTGCGCCACAGCTTCGCCAGCGTCGCGAACGATCTCGGCTTCACCGAGGTCACCATCGCCGCCCTGGTCGGCCATGCGAAGGGATCGGTCACGAGCAACTACATCCATACGCTCGACACAGCTCTGATCATGGCCGCAGATACCATCTCGGGCTACATCCAAGGGCTTCTCGACGGAGTTGAGTTCAAGCAGACGGCCTACGCTCTCGATCGGGGCTCCCGGAAGGCGGCGTTGGCCCGGTTTCTACAGAGAGCTGCCGGCGATAAAGATGCTGAACATGACGAAAGCGAGCACCTCGCCGCGTGAGGACGGTGAACCTCCCTATGATCGTCACGCGCCGACCCGGATATGCCTGCGCAGCCTGCCGGGAGGGTGTGGTCCAAGTTCCGGCGGCCGAAACTCGGGCGGCAGCACCTTGCACCCGTCGCGCAGATACGAATCCGGGGGATTGACGCCCGCCGATTGAATACGAACCAGCACCTCTTCCGGCTTCAGCGCGGACTTGCGCATGGTCACCGGAATTGAATAGTGCCTGCTTACCACTTTCGGCCTGCGGCTTGCCCAAGATCAAATGCTGCTCACGACGGTCGCCGACGAGATCCACCAGTGCAGGTCGGTAACAGCGCCGCCTCCAAAATCGGCCAGACCATTGCGGGAGCGTTACGCAATGTGCTGCCGACGATCGGACTGTCATTGATGCAAGGGGATGGCGGCCGAGGGATCATTTCATCGCCTTTCGAACGATGAAATGATCCAGGCCCGAGCCGTGAACGCGGCCCGTGCCACTCACGGCTGCGGACGGCCCGCCTTGGCGGCCATCAGCGCTTCGGTGCAGGGCTGAGACACATTTGCCGCATTCTGCTGCAAACAGCCGAGCAGGCGCCCGCCGCCGGGCTGCATGCCGCTGCACAAGCGTCGCACATCCGCCTCGCAGGCCGACTTCAGCTGCATCATCTGCTGACGCGACATTTGCTGCGCATGGGCCGCGCCCCCGACCAGGACGAAGGCGAGAACGAGAATGGTCCGCATCGATCGTCTCCTAGCGGATGAATGAAAAATGAAACCGGGACAAGGTTCAGAACGGCTCCATGCCCGTGATGCCGCTCTGCAGCCGGGGAATACGCGCTGCCTCCAGCTGCTGCGGCGAAAGCTTGCCGCGCAGGTTCGCCACCGCCGCCTTAAGGGCCTGCGCCTTGGTGGTGTAGGCAATGAGCGTATCGGCGACCGCCTCAGCCCGGCCGAACGCCTCGGGTCCCTTGGGATCGTCCTTGCCATCGGCAGCGCCGAGGAGGGCGAGCATCCGCTCACGCTCCGGCACCAGCGCCAGCAGCGCGTTGGTATATGTGCGCCAGGCCTCCTGCTGTTCGACCGTGATGCCGATGGCCGTCTCCTGGACAGACAGGGCCGCTGCCAGCACCAGCCGCAGCCGGGCGCCGGTATAGTTCTGGCGGACCATCTCCAGGCGATCAGCGAGCATCGCCGGCGGCGGAGCGCACTCCTCCACATAGGACCCTTCGGGCTGAGCAACGGCGGGCGGTGCCAGAGCGCGCACCGGGGTGGCCTCCTGTGCGGAGGCAGCGAGGGGCGCTGTGGTTGCCATGGTGGCGCCGAACAGAGCCACGGCGAGAGTTCTGACCGACATGATGAGCTCCGTGCATTGAGTGAGCTCATCGTGGGGCGGCGGATTTGCAGCGGCATCTCCGGTTTGTAGGAATTTGTTGCAGTCCTGCGATATCGATGCGTAGCCCAGGGCTACAAATTGAAGCCGCCCGGACATTCCCGGGATACGGTAGGCCGTGAAAAGGACCGCCGGTCCCGCCCTCGTGGCTGCCGTGGGCCGACCTTCCCCGGCATCCCGGCAGGCTGCTCTATGACTGGTCCCTCCTCCTGCGTCCTGATCTCGGCGCCGCTGCGCGCGCTCCCCTTTGGCCTCGTGGCGCTGGCGCTCGCTGGCTGCGCCAATTCGCCGGCGCCCAATCACTACCAGAATCTCGCCTCCGCGCCCTATCTGGCCGCCAGCACGCCGGGAACGGGCCGGCGCACGCCTTATCGTTATGAAATGGCCGGCGCTCTCAGCCGCTATCGCGCCATCCATCTTCTGCCGGTGCGGATCTACAGCGGTGCCGATCAGCAGTTCGGCACGCTCACTGCCGCCGAGCGCGCGCAACTCGCCGCCACGGCGGAACACGAATTCCGCGCGGCTCTCGCCGGCCACGGCATCCTTGCCGCCGGGCCCGCAGCCGACGCTGTGGAGCTCAGCATCACCCTGACGGGTGCCCAGGCCAGCGTGCCGGTGCTCGCCACCGCGAGCCGCCTGACCCCCGTGGGCTTCGCCATGAGCGGCCTCACCGCCGCAGCCGACGGCGAGGGACGCCTTTCCGGGATGGTGATCTATGCGGTGGAGTTCCGCGAGCCCGGGTCGGGACGGATCCTGTGGGCCTATGTCACGAAGCAGTATCCCAACGCCCTCGACATCGGCGCCACGCTCGATCCCCTGGATGCGGCTCGGACTGGCCTCAAGGCGGGCGCGCAGGAACTGGCACGGACAACCGTCGCCAGGCTCCGGCCGCAATAGATCGCCTCAACCCGGGCGGAACAGGACCAGGGTGATGAGCACCTGTCCACCCGGCCCCTCGCCGAGCTCAATGGTGCCACCATGGGCTTCCACCAAGCCGCGCGCCACCGCAAGGCCCAGGCCGGCGCCGCCGGTGCGCCGCGCCCGCGAGGGCTCGGCCCGCATGAACGGCTCCATCAACACGTCCCGCATCGGCGGCGGAAATCCGGGTCCGTCATCGCGCACCACGAGACGCACCTGATCCCCGATCACGGTCAGTCTCACTCGGGCACGCCGGCCATATTTGATGGCATTGTCGATGATGTTGCCGATGACCCGGCGCAGCGCCAGCCGGTCCGCCAACACCCACACGGGTCCCTCTGCCACCGTATCAAGCGTCACCGGCCGGCCGGCGGCCCTCAGGTCCGCAGCCTCCGTGCGCACCAGCAAGGCGAGGTCCAGCATCTCCTCGTCCAGCGCGCCGACGCCAGCGCGCGCCGTGAGCAAGGCGTTGTCGAGCAGCTCGATCATGTCGCGGATGTCGGCCTCTGCCCGCTCGCGCTCCACCGGGTCCGGCAATTGATCGATGCGTAGCCGGAGCCTCGTGGCAAAGCTGCGCACGTCGTGCTGGATGCCGCCGATGAGGGCGAGGCGCGCGCGCGTCATGGCATGGATGCGCGTCTGCAGCCGCTCGAACGCGCTCACCAGAGCGCGCACCTCCGGCGTCGAAGCCCTGAGGTGGGGTAGCGGCACGGGCTCGCCGGTGGGATCGATATGATCCGCCACCGCCGCCAGCCGCGCCAGAGGGCGGATTTCGCGATGGAGCAGCAGCAGCACCACGCAGGCGAGGACCGCTCCGAACAGACCCGCCCCGACCCCGGCAGGCAGGCCGAAAAAGGTGACAAAGAAGGGCGTGCGGGCCTCCGCCACCAGCACCTCGCGACCATCGAGGGCGATATAGAAGGCCCGCGGCGCGGCGCGGTCGGTGAGCAGTTGCGACAGCGGGCGGCGCTCCGCCCCGGGCCGGATCTGCATGCGGATCAGCCGGTCTCCCAACGCTGTACGATAGGCCTCCAGTTCCTCGCGCTCGCTCATCTCATCCGAGCCGGCCGGAACTTCGGCCGCCGACACCAGGTCCACCTCCAGCAATGGCGAGCGCAGGGCCGGCAGCGCCGCCGTGCGCGCCGGCGAAGGCATGGAGGCGAGAAGGTCGGCGATGGCGACAAGGCGCTCCGGCGGAGGCCCGCTGGAGGTGGGGGAGAGCCCGCTGAACCGGTAGAAGACGACGATGAAGCCGATCCACAGCACCAGCAGAAAGGTGCCGGCGATGGACAGAACCCGCGCAGTGAGGCCAAGGCCCATTGGCATTTCTCCGTCAGGAGGCGTCAATCAGGACACCTGCTTTACCTGCGCCGTCATGAGATAGCCGCCGTTGCGCACGGTGCTGATGAGATTGCAGCCGGGGCTCAGCCCATCGAGCTTCTTGCGCAGCCGCGACACCAGGATGTCCACGGAACGGTCGAACGGGTCGGCGGTGCGCCCGTGCACCCAATCGAGGATCTGATCGCGCGAGAGCACCCGGCGTGGACGCAGCACGAAGCAGGAGAGCAGATCGAACTCGGCGCTGGTGAGCGGCACCAGCTGCTCGTCCTCGGCGAACAACTGGCGTGCATCGAGATCCACCAGGAACCGGTCAAAGGCATAGCGCCGCACCGGCGCCTGCGCCTGTTGTACGCTGGCGCGCCGCAACAGGGCGCGCACCCGCGCCAACAACTCCCGCGGGCCGAAGGGCTTCACCACATAATCGTCGGCACCGAGCTCCAACCCTACTACCCGGTCGGTCTCGTCGCCCTTCGCGGTCAGCATGAGAATCGGCACGGTGAGGGTGGCGCGCAGCCGCCGGCAGATGCTGAGGCCATCCTCCTCCGGCAGCATCAGGTCCAGAATGATGAGGTCCACCTCATGTCGCTTGAGAATGCCGGCCATCTCGCGCGCATCCTGCGCCAGCTCAACCCGGAAACCCTCGCGGGTGAGGAAATCGCCGACCAACCGGCGAATGTCTGAATCGTCGTCGACGATAAGAATACTGCGAACTTTATGGTCCATCACGGTTCATAGCTAGCAAAGCCATGTCCAATACTCAATAGGGTGCGCCTATCTGTACAAAACGATACAAATCGACACCCCGCAACACATCTTGGTTCGTATGGCTCACGCGCAGGACAAAAATCCCCCCCACGTTGAGCATGGCCGCGGTGGCCGAACCGTCTCGGACGACAGCTCCGCGCCCGGCAGGCTTCCGCCCACCGTCCATGTTCGGGGAGATGTCGTGTAGTGTCCACAGGCGCAGGTATCCGGGATCCGGCCAACGCCGGGGGTGTCTTGAAGGTCAATCGGCTCCCCGACGCAACCGAGGCAGGCGGCACCGTCACCCCACCGCATCTGCCGCCCCGCCCCAGCCCGCGCAGACCCCGGCGAGGCCGCCAGGTTCTTGGCATCGCCGCGCTCATCACCGCCCTCGCCTTTGCCCTCGCGGGCTGGCGCTACGGCATGCCGCGCACGACGCAGGCCGAGGTGGTGCGGGCGGGCCCATTCGAGAGCGTACTGAGCGGCCCCGGCATCCTCGACGCGCTTCGCAAGGCCAGCGTCAGCGCCAGCATTCAGGGCGTCATCACGACCCTTGCCGTGGATGTGGGTGACTCCATCCGCGCCGGCGACGTGGTGGCACTGCTGCAATCGACGGACCTCAAGGCCGAACGCGAGTCCCGGCTCGCCTCCCATGAGGCCACACGCAAGGCTGTAGCGCTCGCGGAGGCAGAGCTCCGCAAGGCGCACGCCGCGCGGAACAATGCCCATTCCGTGCTCGGCCGTCGGGAGGAGCTGATCCGTAGCGGCGCCACCAGCCGCGCGACCCTGGAAGACGCCCAGACCAGCATGGAACAGTCACTGGCCGAGGTGGCCCGGGCCGAGGCCGCCGTGAGCCAGGCGCTGGCCACGGAGGCCTCCGCCGAAGCCGCGGTGCGGGTGGCGGAAGCGCAATTGGAGAAGGCCACCATTCGTGCCCCCATTGATGGCGTGGTGGTGGCGCGTCGGATGGACATGGGCGATCTGGTGGTGCCCGGCTCGGTGATCGTGGACATCGTGGATCCGGAGAGCGTGGTGCTCTCCGCCCGGTTCGACGAGAGCGCGATCGCCCGCGTCACCAAGGGCCAGCCGGTGAGGCTGCTGTTTACCGCCACCGGCGACACGGCAACGCCCGGCGAGATCCGGCGCATCGGCCGGGAGGTGGACACCGAGACCCGCGAGTTCACCGTGGACATCGCCCCCCGCCAATTGCCGCGCAACTGGGCCATCGGCCAGCGCGGCACCGCCCTCATCACCCTGAATACCACCCGCGATGCGCTGTCGGTGCCATTCGCCGCCATCGCCTTCAAGGACCGCTCGCCGGGGGTGTTCGTGATGCACGATGCACGGGCCTGGTGGCAGCCGGTGGAGCTCGGCCCCATCGGCGAGGCTCGTGTGGACGTGCGCGGCGGCCTGAAGGCGGGCGATGTCATCCTGGCGCAGCCCGAGGGCGCGTTCGCCGGCATGAAGGTCGCCGATCCCCCCAGGGCACGGCCATGAATCTCGCCTTCAAGGACATCCGCTTCAACCTGCTGCGCTTCCTTTTGACCGCGCTGGGCGTCGCCTTCCTGATGATGTCCTCCATGGGCATGGTCGGCCTTTATCGCGGCATCGTCGCCGATGCCCTGCTCATCATCGAACGCATCGGCGCCGATCAGTGGGTGGTGCAGGGCGGGCGGCAAGGTCCGTTCTCGGAAGGCTCCGCCATCTCCTCCACCATGGATCGCCGGGTGGAGGGGATCGCCGGTGTGGCGAGCGCGCGCCGCTTTGTGCAGTTCAGCCAGCAGTTCACCCGTGATGGACGGCAACTGCGGGCCTCCGTGACCGGGCTCGATTTTCCCAAGGACCCCGGCCGTTGGATCCCCATTGTCCGCGGGCGCCCCCTCGCGTCCGGCCACTATGAGGCGGTCGCGGACATGAGCATCGGCCTTCGGCTTGGCGAGAAGGTGCATCTCGGCCAGGACGACTACACGGTCGTCGGCCTCACCCGCGGCATGGTGGACACGGGCGGCGACGGACTGTTGTTCGTCACCGTCAACGATGCGGTCGCCATCGCCCAGCGCCGCACCAGCGAGGAGGTGCTGCTGGCCCGCGCTGGTGCCGGTCCCGCCGCCGCCAGCCGCAGCTCGGTGCCTCAGGACAGCAAGATCGCCGCCGTGCTGGTGACCCTCAACCCGGCCGTCGACCCAGAACTGGTACGCCGGGCGGTCGCCTCCTGGGGTGATGCGAACGTGTTGAGCCGGGCTGAGCAGGAAAATCTACTTCTCAACCAGCGGCTCTGGCGCCTGAGGGTGCAGATTCTGGCCTTCACCGGCGTACTGCTTGTGGTGACGGGCATCGTCGTGTCCCTCATCATCTACATGCTCACCATGGAAAACCTGCACGAGATCGCCATGCTGAAGCTGATCGGCGCGGACAATTCCGTCATCATTGTCATGATCGCCCAGCAGGCCTTCCTTATCGGCGCCTCCGGGCTCGGGCTCGGCCTAATGCTGTCGCGGCTCGTGTTCCCTTTCTTCCCACGCAAGGTGCTGATCCTGCCCGGAGATGTGGCCCTGCTCGGGATCGCGGTGGCGGTCATCTGCGCGTTCGCGAGCCTGCTCGGCATCTCCCGCGCTCTGAAGGTGCGGGCCCAGGAGGTCTTGTCGTGAGCCCTCCGCCAGTGCTGTCCATCCGCGATGTACAGCGACTCTACCGGAGCGGAGATACGACGGTGCGCGCCCTGGACGGAGTCTCGCTCGATATCCATCGCGGCGAGGTGGTGGGGATCTCCGGTCCGAGCGGATCGGGCAAGAGCACGCTGCTGCTCATCGCCGGCCTGCTGGAGCCGCCGAGCGCCGGCGAGGTGCTCATCGACGGGCGGCGTGTCTCCCATCCCGCGGCGGACCTCGACCGGCTGCGCACCTTCCGCCGCAACCACATCGGCTTCATTTTCCAGAAGGCAAACCTGATCCCCTTCCTCACGGCGGTGGAAAACGTGGCGCTGGCGCTGGAGATCGACCATGTGCCGCCGCGCGCGGCGCGGGCCTATGCAGGCGCGCTGCTCGCCAGCCTCGACCTCGGCCACCGGCTCGACAACCACCCCTCCCGGCTGTCGGGGGGCGAGCAGCAGCGGGTGGCGGTGGCGAGGGCGCTCGCCAACGCGCCGAGCCTGCTGTTGGCGGACGAGCCCACCGCCGCCCTCGACAGCGTGCGCGGGCGTCAGGTGCTGCAGCTGTTCCGTGAGATTGCCAGGACCCGCCAGGCGGCGGTCGCGGTGGTGACCCACGACCAGCGCGCCCTCGACCTGTTCGACCGAACCATCGAACTCAGCGACGGGCGGACCCGCGATGGGGCCGTGCACGGCACCCCGGGAGCTGCCGGTACACATTGAAACATATCGTCACGGCAGCGACAGCCGGCGGCGACACCACCGCCTTAGCCTCTTCGCGATAACGGCGGGCACGGGTGCGCCGGCCAGCTGCGAAATGGAGGGCAAAGCGATGAAGCGTCTGTTTTTGGCTCTGGCCACGTTGTTCTGCGTATCGTCGGCCGCCGGTGCGGCGACCGTCGCCGTCGCGACCGGGAACGTCAATCTGAGGGCCGGCCCCTCCACTGCCTATCCGGTGGTGACGACGGTGCCGGCCGGAGTCCAGGTGACCACCCATGGCTGCCTTTCCGGCTACACCTGGTGCGATATCTCC
The DNA here is from genome assembly GCF_029991245.1 of Xanthobacter autotrophicus. Classification (GTDB taxonomy): domain Bacteria; phylum Pseudomonadota; class Alphaproteobacteria; order Rhizobiales; family Xanthobacteraceae; genus Xanthobacter; species Xanthobacter autotrophicus_C. The sequence goes on along the minus strand of NZ_JAIVFO010000032.1, from coordinate 14,042 downwards.
ATGGGTGTCTATCGCGGCTGGGTCGCGGCCAATTACATCCAGGTGGTCTATCGCGGCGCGCCGGTGGTGCTGACGCCGGCCGTCGCGCCGGCGGTGGGCCTTACCGTCGTGACCTTCAACAAGGTCTATTGGGACACCTACTACGCAGCTTATCCCTGGTACGGCCGCTGGGGCTATTATGCGCCGCCTCCGGTCTACCCGGTCGCACCGGGCGCGCGCGTGACGAGCTATGACCGCTCGGTCCAGTGCGCCAACGGCAGTTGCACCGCCACCCGCTCGGCCACCGGAATCTATGGCGGCTCGGCCAGCCAGAGCCGCACCTGCTCCGGCGGCACCTGCACCTCAACGCGCAGCGCCACCGGCCCCTACGGTGCCTCCGCTTCGCGCACGCGCTCGTGCAGCGGCAACACCCAGTCCTGCACCGTCACCCGCACGGGCCCCGCCGGCAACAGCGGCATCCGAACCTTCACTCGCTGAACGGACGGCGACCTTTGCGCCAGTCGTACAGCCGTGAAGCGCTTATCCGAACGGGCTTCCTTCACCCGCCGCTCTACAAATCGATCGAACATACCATCCCCGAATCCCGGACAATCGGGACTATTGATATCGGCCAATTGGAAGTCAATGGACCGCCAATTGGAAGGACATGGATCGCCATCTGGAAGCGTAAGGGGTAAAGCCTTCCCCTGCGGTCGAGCCTACCGTCTCGGCCGGTCCCTTCTGCGGGGAGACCCCGCAGTGCCCCCCAAGGGGGAGAAGATCTAGCGAAGAACGTCTTCAAGCATACCGCAAGGCGCGAGCACCTCGCGCCTTGCGAACTCGCGGCGCGTCAACCCCCGATACCTGCTCCAGCGCGCGACCGAGCAGGCAGTAACCGAAGCTGAGGTGAACCGCCCCCCGGCACGGGCGGCTTTAGGTCCCGTGCCCGTGGCGATGATGGAGATCAGGATAATGCGGGTGCCGGTGCACCACCGGTACATGCTGGTGCCAGTGGGTATGTGGCTCGCCGGGCTGTACCCCTGGTTCGTGCTCATGGCGATGGTGTTCGTCGTGGCTGTGCCGGTGCTCATGCACCAGCGCCTCATGGGCGTGCGAGTGCTCGTGCCGCTCTGACAGATGCAGCCATAGGCCGACTACCATCAGCCCCCCGGCGACCACCAATTGCACCGAAATCGCCTCGCCCAGCATGACGACCGCCAACACCGCGCCGACGAACGGCGCAAGAGAGAAATAGGCCCCGGTCCGCGCCGCACCGAGATGGCGCAGAGCGAGGACGAACAAAGCAAGGCTGACGCCGTAGCCCAGAAAGCCGATGACGCCTGCCTCCAGGAGCGCGCCCGCCGAGGGCAGTCGGGCGCCAATGGCGAGAGCGATGAGCAGATTGACGGTGCCCGCGACGAGTCCCTTCAACATGGCGATCTGGATCGGATCGGCGGACGAGAGCTTACGCGTCAGGTTGTTGTCGACCCCCCAGCACAGGCAGGCGCCCGCGATCAGCACGGCGCCCCATTGCACGGACAGGTGCCCCTCCCACGACAGGAGGACGGCACCTGCGAGGATGGCGAAGGCACCGAGCAGGAGCCGCCGGTCCACGTTCTCGCGGAACACCAGCCAGGCGATGCCCATGGTGGCGAGGCCTTCCAGGTTGAGCAGCAGCGAGGCCGACGCTGCGTCGGTGAGGGACAGGCCGAACATCAGCAGCAGAGGACCGAGAAGGCCTCCAGCGATGATGACCAGGGCAAGCCAGGGCATGTCCGCCCGCCGCAGCGGCGCCTCGACGGCTGGCAACCGCAGGGCGGTTCGGGACACCTGCACCGCGGCGAGACCGAGGCCGGCTCCAAGGTACAGCAGGCCGGCCATCATCCAGGGATCGACGGAGCCCAGAAGGAGTTTGGCGAACGGCGTGCTTGCACCGAACAAGCCCGCCGCCCCTAGCGCGAGGAGAATACCTGTTTGCATCATTCTGACTGTCTCACCGATACCAGCTGACTTGACCTGACAGCGTCGGCACGAGTGATGCCCCTGCCGGGAACAGCCTGTCTTTCACGGGATTGCAATGCAACCGCGCAGTGCGCGAGCTGATCGATAATCAGGCTTGTCCAGCGGGGTGAAAACTGATTCGTAGGATGCCAAGGCCATTGCCGGCTATCTCGCCAAGACATGTTGATCGGCATCGGCTTGATCGCCATGTCCGCGCGGCACGGCGCCGCGCGGATCGAGACGAGCTACGCGGGTGATCTCGTCGCAGGAAAACTGCTCCATTGCGGCTCCGTATTGAAGCCGTCCCCCTTTTGACCCCTCAATAGGCCGCGGCGGGATTGACCTGCCAGATCTCGTCGACGAGCTTGCCGTCACGATAGACCAGCACGTACCGCACCTTGACCGTGCTCTTGCCGGCGAAGGCAACGTCCGCCGTCACCGTCGCGCCCTTGGGATTGGCGGCTTCCGAGAGGGCGGCGACGCTTGCCTTCTGGGCGCCCTGGGCGGTGAAGAACTTCGACCAGACCTGCTTGATCGCGTCGGGCGCGGCATAGCTGCCGTCGAGCGGGCCGCCGACCCAGTGCAGGGTCGCGCCGGGTCCATAGACGCTGGTGACGGCGGCGAGATCGCCGCCGGCGACGGCATCGATGCGCGACCGGGCGAGGTCCTCGGCAGGACCGGCGACCGCTACCGTGGCGCAGAAGGCAGCGAGGACCAGCGGGGCGGCGAAGGTGGAAAGGCGGATCATGGGCGGCTCCTGTCGTGGAAGTTATGCGAGGGAGACACCCCGCCGCCGCGCTTTATTCCCACGCCCTGCGCTTTTTTCCGCACCCGTCCAGAAAGCCGCCTTTGCGGATCGCTCCGGGCGCGCCGGAAAGATTCGTGCCGCTTTGGAATAAAGGCCGCTCGGCGGAGTCCACCCTCCTGAAGGCGCCGTTGCGCCGGAGGAGACCGTCATGCGCATTCGCGCTCCATCCCTCGCCATCGGCCTGATCGCCCTTGCCGCGGCGTGCACCGCGGGGGCCGCCGCCACGCAGGCACAAGATGCCGCTCCGGTCGACGCGGCAACCGCCCGGCCCATCAACGAAGCACCGTTCCTCACCGAGAACGCGGCGGCGATGGACAAGATGATGGCGGACATGGACGTCGCCCCGACGGGCGATGTCGATGTCGATTTCGCCGCGATGATGATCCCGCACCACCAGGGCGCCGTGGACATGGCGGTCGCCTATCTGCGCTACGGCCGGAACGAGCAGCTGCGGCGCCTCGCGCAGGAGATCGTGGTCGAGCAGCAGCAGGAGATCGCGGCCATGCGCCTCGCCCTCGGCCAGCCTTTGCCGCCCTCCGCACCGGCGCCGACCCAGCCCGGGGCGGCGGCAACCGCCGGTTCGACGGGTGCCGCAGGCCCCGTCCACGATCATTCCGCCCACGGCGGCATGTCCCATGGCGGCATGTCCCCGGCCATCCCGATGTCGATGAAATAGGAGCCCACCGATGAAGACCCGTTTCCTGACCGGCTTGCTGGCGAGCGCCATGCTCGCCTGCGCGGTGCCCGCATTGGCCGGGCAGGCGCCCTTCGCCGCCTCGGCCCCCGACATCCCGCTGAGCGGCCGCGACCGCGTCTACGCTGCCGAGCAGTTCTCCAATACCATCTCCGTCACCGATCCCGCCACCAACCGGCTGCTCGGCGTCATCCGCCTCGGCGATCCGCAGCCGGGCAATTTCAGCCCACTCTACAAGGGCCAGGTGCTGGTGCACGGCATGGGCTTCTCGCCCGACCGCACGACCATCGCCGTGGTCTCGATCGGCTCCAACGCGGTGACCTTCGTGGACACCGCCACCAACAAAGTGAGGCACACCACCTATGTCGGCCGCTCGCCGCACGAGGCGTTCTTCACGCCCGACGGCAAGGAGGTGTGGGTGACGGTGCGCGGCGAGGATTATATCGCCGTGCTCGACGCGCAGAGCTACGAGGAGAAGACCCGCATCAAGGTGCCGAACGGTCCCGGCATGCAGATCTTCTCGCCGGACGGCCAATATGCCTATGTCTGCTCCTCCTTCACCCCCGAGACCGAGGTCATCAGCGTCGTCGACCACCAGATCGTGGCCCGGGTGAAGCAGGAGAGCCCGTTCTGCCCGAACATCGCGGCGACGCCGGACGGCATGCAGGTCTGGTTCACGCTGAAGGACATCGGCAAGACGCAGGTGTTCAACGCCCGGCCGCCCTTCGACATCATCAGGACCATCGACACCGGGGCGATCACCAATCACGTCAACTTCGCCCGCAACGCCAATGGCACCTTTGCCTATGTGACGGTCGGCGGGCTGAACGAGATCAAGGTGTTCCGCACCGACGACTTCACGCAGGTCGCGACCATTCCGGTCGGCAATCTCCCCCACGGCATCTGGCCGTCGGGCGACGGATCGCGGGTCTATGTCGGGCTCGAGAATGCCGACGCGCTCGCGGCCATCGACACTCTGACCAACACGGTGGTCGCCACCATTCCGATCGGCCAGGCGCCACAGGCGGTCAACTACGTGCCCGGCGCGGTGCCGGACGGCGATGGCATGGCGGGTCTCCAGCCGCTCGGCGTGGCGGGACAGACGGCGCATCTCGCTTTGGCGAGGGATGGCAAGGTGGTCGCGCAGGTTCCGACCAACGTCTCGCTGTTCGACCAGGGCCTGATCCAGATCCTGCAGGCCTCTGTCACCGGGCTGGAGCCGAAGAAGCCCTACGTGCTGGCGCTCGCCGGCCAGCCGGACGGCAAGGGCGCGCTGGAGCCGCTCTCGGCCTTCATGACCAACCCGGCGGGCTCGGCCATCGTCAACGCCGCCGGCCCGATCCGCCAGATCGTGCAGGGCGACGCGAAGGCGGCGCGGCGCTATCTGGTCATCGCCGAGGGCACGGCCGCCCAACCCGGCGCCGTGGTGCAGCGCCAGATCATCAACTGACGCGCAGGGCCGCCTTTCCCGCCGCATTCGTGCGGCAGAAAGGCGGCCAACGGCCGGGCCTCCATGGGATCGCCACGATGACCGAGATGGTGCGTCTGATCGAACCGCTCATTCCTGCGCTGCGGCGCTATGCGCGCGCGCTGCTGCGGGATCGCGCGGCGGCCGACGATCTGGTGCAGGACTGCCTGGAGCGGGCCATCGGCCGCTGGCACCAGCGCCGTGCCGACAGCGAGCCGCGTGCCTGGATCTTCGCCATCCTGCACAACCTCGCCATGACGCGGCTGCGACGGGCGGCGAGCCGGCCGCGCCCGGTGGCGGTCGAGGACGTGGGGGAGGGCGATCTCGCCAACCCGGCCTCGCAGGAAGACGGCCTGCGCTACCGCGATCTCGTTTCCGCCCTGTCGCGACTGCCGGACGAGCAGCGCACGGTGCTGCTGCTGGTCTGCGTCGAGGAACTCTCCTATGCCGAGGCGGCGCGGGTGCTCGACGTGCCGATCGGCACGGTCATGTCGCGTCTGTCGCGGGCACGCGAGCGTCTGCACAAGGCCATATCCGACAATCCGAGGCCGGAAAGTGCCCACCCGCACCTGCGGAGAGTGAAATGACCACCCGCCCGATCGCCGAAGACGACCTCAACGCCTATGTGGACGAGGCCCTCGACGCCGAGCGCCGCGCCGAGGTCGTCGCCTATCTCGACACCCACCCCGAGGTGGCGGAGCGGATCGCCGCCTATCGCGCCGAGCGCGACCTGCTGCGCGCCGCCTTCGCGCCGGTCGTGGAGGAGCCGCTGCCGCCGCAGCTCTCGCTCGCGCGCATGATCGAGGCCCGGCGGCGCCCCGCCGGCACGCCGCGCTGGGCCATGGCCGCGGCCGCCGTCCTGCTGCTGGCGATCGGCGGCGCCGGCGGCTGGTCCCTGCGCGGCGTGGACGCGGCCCCCTCGGGCGGACTGCTGGCGCTTGGCCGGGAGGCGGCGGCGAGCTATGCGGTCTTTGCGCCCGACGAGGCGCGGCCGGTGGAGATCCGTGCCGAGAACCGGGCGCAGCTCGTCGCCTGGACCTCACGCCGGCTCGGCCGGCCGGTAGCCATTCCCGACCTTGCCTCTTCCGGCTACCGCCTCATGGGCGGGCGTGTCGTCGCCACCGAGCACGGACCCGCGGCGCTGTTCATGTATGACGACGACAAGGGGAACCGGCTGGTCATGTTCGCACGGCCGATGACCAACGGCCGGGACATGCCGATGGCGCCGCACGTTCAGGATGGGATCAACGGCTACACCTGGGCCGACGATGGCCTCGGCTACAGCCTCGTCGGAGCGGTGGCGCCCGGCATGCTGCATCCGCTGGCCGACGAGGTGCGCCGCCAGATCCGCAGCGAGGCATGAATGCGGAAAGTCCCGCCATCCACATGGCGAAGTAGGCGTTGCGTCACGCCGGCTGGCGCCCCAGTCCGCCGTCGCAGGCCTCCCTGATGCGCTGCCGTACCCGAGAGGTAGTCTGCTATTTCAGTTGCATCTCCGCCGGCAGGCCCGCTTCGCCCGGGCAGGCATGGAGCCGTCATAGAGCGCTCCGCTAGAGCAGCCTAACGGGTCCTGACCGACGCATCGATTTACATTCTATATCTTGAATTTATAATTTCTGAATGTAGTCTCGGGACCAGAGACGGCAAAGGCCGCAGGGCGGTTGCGCTGTCAGGCGCGCCACGCATGCCAGGTGGATGGCGCAGATCATCCCAGACCGTCGGCCGCAACAGGCCGCGAACAACGAGAAGGGCGCACACATGACGCCCCGCAAAATCAAGATATGGAGGAAGCCCAGTGTCCCGCATTGTCATTCTCGGCGCCGGTCTCGGCGGAGTCCTAATGGCCTACGAGTTGAAGGAGAAGGTCGGACCAAAAGATGAAGTCATCGTAGTCAATAAAGGGGCCACCTATACTTTCGTGCCGTCCAATCCATGGGTGGCTGTCGGCTGGCGCGCGGCGTCGGAAATCAGCGTCGATCTTACGAAGGTCTTCTCCGGTCGCGGCATCGGCCTCAGGCCCGAAGGCGCAAGGCGCCTTCATGCGCACGAAAGCCGGCTGGAGCTGAATGACGGCAGCTTCCTCGACTATGATCATCTGGTCATCGCCACGGGCCCGGATCTCGCCTTCGACGAGGTTCCCGGCCTCGGACCGGAGGGCCACACCCATTCGGTGTGCCAGACCGACCACGCGGCGCAGGCGAAGCTCGCCTTCGACGCGCTGGTGAAGACGCCGGGGCCGGTCGTCATCGGCGCTGCGGCGGGCGCGTCCTGCTTCGGACCGGCCTACGAGTTCGCCTTCATCCTCGACGCCGCCTTGCGCAAGGCGCGCACACGCGACCGCGTGCCCATGACCTTCGTTTCCCCCGAACCCTATGTGGGCCACCTCGGCCTCGATGGAGTCGGCGACACCAAGGGCCTGCTCGAAAGCGCGCTGCGCGAGCACCACATCAAATGGATCACCAATGCCCGGATCGCCAAGGTGGAGGCGGGCCGCATGGCGGTGGAGGAAGTGAACGAGGACGGGTCGCTCAAGACGGCGCATGACCTCCCGTTCGCCTTTTCCATGGTGCTGCCGGCTTTCCGCGGGGTCCCGGCGGTGGCGGGCATCGAGGGACTGACCAACCCGCGCGGCTTCATCCTCATCGACGAGCATCAGCGCAACCCCGCCTTCCCCAACATCTTTGCGGTGGGCGTGTGCGTCGCCATCCCGCCGGTGGGCAAGACGCCGCTGCCGGTGGGCGTGCCGAAGACCGGCTTCATGATCGAATCCATGGTCACCGCCACCGCCGAGAACATCGTCGCGATCATGGCCGGCAAGGCGCCGCACGCACGGGCGAGCTGGAACGCGGTGTGCCTCGCCGATTTCGGCGACAGCGGCATCGCCTTCGTCGCCCAGCCGCAGATCCCGCCGCGCAACGTGAACTGGTCGGCGCAGGGCGCCTGGGTGCACGCGGCGAAGGTGGGTTTCGAGCGGTATTTCCTGCACAAGATCCGCCAGGGCGTGAGCGAGACCTTCTACGAAAATGCCGCGCTCAGCCTGCTGGGCATCAAGAAGCTGAAAAACCTGAACTGAGACCTGCGGCCGATGCGTTTGACTCGTCGGCCGCAGGTACAAGCCCGCGCGGCGCCTGAGATGCCCTCCCGGCACCGGTCAGAGACCGGGGCCGTCGGTATGAGGTGCCCGCCGTTTCCCGGCGCATGCCGATCGGGAGTGGCAACATGCCTCTTGCCCTAAAACATTCATATATTATAATTTAATACTATTGAATGTAACGGGGCTCATCACACGCGGCGGACGGGCATCGAGTCCCTTGCCCTCCGACACGTGGGCACCTCCACGGAGCAATATCATGACCGCCTCCGCGCACATCGTTCCGGCGCAAGCCCAGGTCCGGCGACCCGGGATGTTCCAGCAGAAAGCCTGGTCGCCCTATGTCGCCGGCATCGCCATCGGCCTCCTTCAGGTGCCGGCCTTCCTACTGATCTCCACCGCGCTCGGGGCGTCCTCGTCCTATGTGACGGTCGGCGGCTTCATCGCTGCGCTGGTCGATCCCGGCATCATCCAGATCGACTACGTGGCCAAGCACATGGCCGCCACGGGCAAGAACTGGTGGCAGGTGGCGCTGGTGGCGGGCGTCGCCCTCGGCGCGTTCCTCTCCATGAAGCTGTCGGGTGCGCACCGCAGGCCCATCTCCCCCATCTGGAGGCGGGCCTTGGGAACATCGAGCCCGGCCCTGCGCTATGCCATGGCCTTCGGCGCCGGCTTCCTGATGCTGTTCGGCGCACGCCTGGCGGACGGCTGCACCTCCGGCCACGGACTTTCGGGCATGGCGCAGATGGCTGTGTCCTCCACCATCGCCGTCACCTTCATGTTCGTGGGCGGCATCGCCGCCGCCACCCTCCTGCTGCGCCGCATCTGACCGCAGCTGTTTGAGGAAAGGAACCGCCATGTCGCTTTTCACTTCCATCCTCACCGGCCTCGCCATGGGCGTGGTGTTCGGCTTCGCGCTGGAAAAAGCCCGCGTGTTCGAGCCGGGCATGATTGTCGGCCAGATGCAGATGAAGAACTTCATCATGCTGAAGGTCTTCCTCACCGCGGTCGCCACCGGCGCCGTGGTGCTCGCCGCCCTGCACGGCTTCGGCCTCATCAAGCTCGCCCCCAAGGCCACCTTCTATGCCGCGGACATCGTGGGCGGCCTCGTGCTGGGCATCGGCATCGCCCTCGCCGGCGCCTGCCCCGGAACGGTGCTGGCGCAGATCGGCGCCGGCTATCGCGATGCGATCTTCACCCTCGCGGGCGGCATCGCCGGAGCCGTCGCCTTCGGCTATGCCGAGCCGGCGCTTGCGCCGCTCCTGCTCACCGGGGGCCCGGGGAAGCTCACCTTCATGGACCTCACCGGCGTCTCCTATCCGGTCCTGGCGGTGGGCTTTGCCGCCGTGCTGGTGGTCGTGCTGGTGCTGCTGGAGCGCTGGCGGCCGTGGCGCGCCGAACTCGGCGCCGATGTGGACGGCGATTTCGGCTCGGCCGAAGACGCGCCGGGAGCGCCGGCGTCCCGGCTGAAGCCGGCGGAGTAAGGGCGTCATGACCGCGCTTGCCCGCATCGTCATCCTGGGGTCCGGCTTCGCCGCCCTCACCGCCATCCGCGAGCTGCGGCGCAGCGGCGTTTCCGCCGATATCACCGTGGTGTCGCCGAGCGACGAACTCACCTACCTGCCGAGCCTCATCTGGATTCCCGCCGGCCTGCGCCGGGGGGAGGACCTGAAGATCCCGCTGGCCGGCTTCTTCTCCCGGCACCAGGTGCGGCATCTGAAGGCGCGCGTGGAGGCCGTCACCGACTGGGGACGCACGGTAGAGACCACCGCCGGCCCCGTCGCCAACGATGTCCTGCTGATCGCCACGGGCGGGCGCTATATCCGCAAACTGCCGGGGATCGAGCACGCCATCATTCCCTGCGAGGGCATCGCGGCGGCGGAAGCGGTGCGCGACCGTCTCGCGGCCCTGTCCAGCGGCACCGTCGCGGTGGGCTTCGGCGCCAATCCGGCCGAGCCCTCGGCCGTGCGGGGCGGGCCCATGTTCGAATTCCTGTTCGGCATGGACACGCTGCTGCGCCGGCAGGGACGGCGGGATGAGATCGACCTCGTCTTCTTCAACCCCTCGGCCCAGCCGGGCCAGCGGCTCGGCCCCAAGGCGGTGAGCCGCCTGCTGAAGCAGATGGAGGGGCGCGGCATCGCGACCCGCCTCGGCCACAAGATGGTGCGCTTCGAGCCGGACAAGGTGGTGACGGAGGGCGGGGCCTTTTCCGCCGACCTCACGCTGTTCATGCCCGGCCTCACCGGGCCTGCATGGCTTGACGCAAGCTGCCTTCCCGCCTCCCCAGGCGGCTTCGTCGCGGCGCAGGAAACCTGCGCGGTGCCGGGCCTCGATCGGGTCTATGTGGCCGGCGATGCCGGCTCCTTTCCCGGACCCGACTGGATGCCCAAACAGGCCCATCAGGCGGACCTTCAGGCGGTGGCCGCGGCGCGCAACATGGCGGCGGAGCTGGCCGGCAAGCCGGCGACGGAGGTGTTCAAGCCGGAGCTGATCTGCATCGTCGATACGCTGGATGCCGGCATGCTGGTGTTCCGCGATCCGAAGCGCAACCTCGCGCTGCCGCGCCTCAAGCCGCTCCACACGGTGAAGCGGATGTTCGAGACACATTATCTGAAGGCTTACCGGGGCGCGTGAGGTGCGGGGTCGCCGAAAAAGCCGCCCTCCCATTTGCCGCCGGTACACCAGACCCATTGCAGCAAAAGCATAGCTGTCCGGCTTTACAGGCAGGATAGGCATTGCGAATACGCAATGCCTATTTCGGCCGCATCTAGCACTCTACGCAAAATATAGAGCCTTCGCACTGCCATGCAGTGCAGGCGTGTGCGCGTGTGGCACGCCGATGGAGATCTTCAATGATCGATCCGACATTCGTCGAGCTGTCGCGGTGGCAGTTTGCTGCGGTCGCTATGTATCACTTTATTTTTGTCCCGCTGACGCTCGGCCTGATCTGGCTCCTGTTCATCATGGAATCGGTCTACGTCATGACGGGGAAGGAAATATACCTCGATATGTCGCGGTTCTGGACCAAATTATTCGCGATCAATTTTGCTCTTGGCGTTACAACCGGCCTCACCATGGAGTTCCAGTTCGGCACGAACTGGGCCTATTACTCCCATTACGTGGGAGATGTCTTCGGCGCGCCGCTGGCCATCGAAGGGCTGATGGCCTTCTTCCTGGAATCCACCTTCGTCGGCCTGCTGCTGCTGGGCCGGGACCGCATGAGCAAGCAGGCCTATCTTGCGGTGGTGTTCCTCACCGCCGTGGGCACCAACCTGTCTGCCTTGTGGATCCTGGTCGCCAATGCCTGGATGCAGAACCCGGTGGGTGCCGAATTCTCCGCCGAGACCATGCGCATGGAGATGACCGACTTCGCCGCCGTGGTGTTCAATCCGGTGGCGCAGGTGAAGTTCATCCATACGGTGGCGGCGGGCTACGTCACCGCGTCCATGTTCGTGATCGGCATTTCCGCCTGGTACATCCTGAAGGGGCGAGACCTCGCGTTCGCCAAGCGCTCGTTCGCAGTGGCCGCCGGCTTCGGCGTCGCTGCGGCGTTGGCGGTCATCGTGCTCGGCGACGAGAGCGGCTATGAGCTCGGCGACGTGCAGAAGGTGAAGCTCGCCGCCATCGAGGCGGAATGGGAGACCCACGCGGCCCCGGCGCCGTTCACCATCTTCGGTCTGCCCGACGACGAGCACATGGAAACCGACTACGCCATCCGCATTCCCGGCCTGATGGGTCTCATCGCCACCCGTTCGCTCGACAAGGAGGTGCGCGGCCTCGACGACCTCGTCAAGGACCACGAGACGCGCATCCGCTCGGGCATGATCGCCTATGGCAAGCTCGAAGCCCTGCGCAGCGGCGACAAGTCGGAGGAGACGCGGATCCTCTTCGAGCAGCACAAGCGCGACCTCGGCTACGGCCTGCTCCTGAAGCGCTATATGGAGGATCCCACGAAGGCCAGCGATGCCCAGGTGATCCAGGCGGCCCGGGATTCGATTCCGCAGGTGCGCTACCTGTTCTGGAGCTTCCGCATCATGGTGGGCCTCGGCTTCCTGTTGCTGGGCTATTTCCTGCTGTCCTTCTACTTCCTGGCCAAGGGCACACTTGAAAGGAAGCGCTGGCTGCTCAGGGCTCTGGTCTACTCCATCCCGCTGCCCTGGATCGCTGCGGAGACGGGGTGGTTCGTGGCGGAATTCGGCCGCCAGCCGTGGGCCATCGGCGAGGTCCTGCCCACCTTCCTCGCCACCTCGGCGCTCACCGTCACCGACCTGATCGCCTCCATCGCCGGCTACCTGATCTTCTATTCGATCCTGCTGGTGATCGAGATCTTCCTGATGTTCCGCTTCGCCCGGCAGGGACCGAGCGCGCTGCACACCGGCCGCTATCACCATGAGCAGCCGGCCGCGCTGGCGCAGCAACCCGCCGAGTGAAACGCCGTCCCTGAAAGGACCGAGCCATGCTCGATTATGAAACCCTGCGCCTCGTCTGGTGGGGTCTGGTGGGAACTCTCCTCATCGGCTTTGCCATCGCCGACGGAATGGACATGGGGGTGGGCGTCCTGCTCCCCTTCCTCGGCAAGTCCGATGCCGAGCGCCGCGTGATCATCAACACCGTCGGGGCCCACTGGGACGGCAACCAGGTGTGGCTGATCACCGCCGGCGGCGCGATCTTCGCCGCCTGGCCGGCGGTCTATGCCGCGGCCTTCTCCGGCTTCTACCTCGCCATGCTGGTGGTGCTCATCGCCCTGTTCTTCCGGCCGGTGGGCTTCGACTATCGCAGCAAGATCGCCGATCCGCGCTGGCGCAGCGCCTGGGACTGGGGCCTGTTCGTGGGCGGGCTGGTCCCCGCGCTCATCTTCGGGGTGGCGTTCGGCAACATCTTGCAGGGCGTGCCGTTCCACCTCGACAGCTTCCTCAAGCCCCATTACGGCTCAACTTTCATCTGGGCGCTGTTCGGGCTGCTCAATCCATTCGCGCTGCTGGCCGGTGTCGTCAGCGTGGCGATGCTGACGGTGCACGGTGCCGTGTGGCTGCAATTGCGCACTGAAGACGCCATCGCCGCACGGGCAAAGGGGGTCATCTCCTGGCTGGCGCCCACCCTCGCGGTACTGTTCGCCTTGGGCGGCGTGTGGGTCTATCTCGCAATCGACGGCTATCGCATCGTCTCCCAGCCCCCGCTCACCTCGCTGCCCAATCCGCTGGCGAAGGAAGTGGCGCGCGAAGCCGGCGCCTGGTTCGCCATCTATCGCAACATGCCGATCGCCATGCTGGCGCCGGCCATCGGGCTTGCCGCCCCGCTGCTGACATGGGCCCTGTCGCGCATGAACCGTCCCGGCTTCGCCTACGTAACGAGCGCCATGACTCTCACGGGCATCATCGGCACGGCGGGGCTCTCCATGTTCCCCTTCATCATGCCTTCCAGCACGGACCTCACCTCGAGCCTCACCCTTTGGGACGCCGCATCGAGCGCCTTGACCCTGAAGGTCATGCTGGGCGCGGTGGTGATCTTCCTGCCGATCGTGCTGCTCTACACCCTGTGGTGCTATCGCACCATGTGGGGAAAGGTGACGGTGGCCGACATCGAGGCCCGCCAGCATCAGGCCTACTGAAGGGTAAGGGGCGCCACCCAGCCCATCACCCTGTTCCGCCCGCGGGAGCGGCAGCCACATCGCCCCTATCCCGGAATCGGGCTTTTCATCGCAGTGAAGGAGACGGAAACATGTGGTATTTCGCATGGGTCCTGGGCGTCGCGGCCGCATTGGCCATGGGCGTCATCAATGTCATGTGGTTCGAATTCCAGAACGCGTTCGACGAGCGCAACCAAGCCCGCTCGGACCCGTGACGCCGCCATGATCACCGGGAGGTGTCGCCATCACCACCGAGCGTGCGCCCGACGAGAAAGCCGACCGCAAGCGCCTGTCGGCCTTCCTCTCCCGCTTCAGGGGGGCGGCGAAGGGTGATCTGCGCCTCACCATGGCCTGTTCGGTGGTGACGGGCCTCCT
>NZ_JAIVFO010000328.1 GCF_029991245.1 Xanthobacter autotrophicus | reverse complement strand
CCTGGTGGCCACCGACGCGGAGCCGACGCCCGCGGACCGCGAGCGCCTGGCGGCCCTGCTCACCTATGGCGACCCTTACGCCGGCCCGGACGCCGGCCCCGCCATCGTGGTCGCGCCACGCATCGGCACCGTGTCGCCCTGGGCCTCGAAGGCCACCGACATCGTGCGCAACTGCGGACTGCACGTGCGCCGCGTGGAACGCGTCACCGAGTACCGGCTGTCGCTGCGCCCGGGCCTGCTGGGCGGCGTGCCCACGCTGACCGAGGCGCAGAAGCAGGCCGTGGCCGCGCTGCTGCACGACCGCATGACGGAATCGGTGCTCTGGGACCGGGCCGGCGCGGCCGACCTGTTCACCGAACTGCCTGCCGTGCCCATGGAGTTCGTCGATGTGCTGGGCGGCGGGCGCGCCGCGCTGGAAGGGGCGAACACCCGCTGGGGCCTGGCGCTGGCTGACGACGAGATCGACTACCTGGTGAATGCCTTCACGGCGCTGCGCCGCAATCCGACCGACGTCGAGCTGATGATGTTCGCGCAGGCCAACAG
>NZ_JAIVFO010000327.1 GCF_029991245.1 Xanthobacter autotrophicus | reverse complement strand
GGGCAGGGTGGGGGGCGTCACAGCGCTCACCTCGACCTCGGCGACGGGCGCGTCCGGGGACGTCGTCGCAGCCTCGGTCCCCGGGGCGACGATCCCCGCCGCTTCGACGGCGGCGGCGAGGTCCGCGTCGCTGCGGTCCAGCACGTGGGCGAGCATGCCGCGCGCCACCTCGCGCTCGCCCATGATGATGAAGTTGGCGCCGCCCTGGCGCAGGTGCTCCACCTCCGCGTCCGAGTGGGCGCGGGCGATGATCTCGATGCCGGGGTTCAGCTGCCGGGCCTTGCGCAGCACGCCGCTGGCCTCGAAGCCGTCGGGAATGGCAAGGATGAGCCGCTTTGCCCCCGCCACGTTGGCGGCGGTGATGGCAGCGGGGGAGGCGGCGTTGGCGTCGATCACCTCGATGTCGCTGCGCCGCAGTTCGTCCACCCGGTCGTCCTGGTCCTCCACCACGAGGAAGGGCAGGCCGGCGGCCTTCAGCCCGTCCGCCACCAGATGACCCACCCGGCCGTAGCCCACCAGCACCGTGTGCGCCTGCTGGGCGGTGTGCGGGCTGTCTCTTATACCCATCTCCGAGC
>NZ_JAIVFO010000326.1 GCF_029991245.1 Xanthobacter autotrophicus | reverse complement strand
CGTCTGGGAAGAGGGCGATGCGCGCAAGGTGCTGCAAGATCTGAAAGACGCAGATGCGTCCGTGGCCCGCGCAGCACGTGCCGGCGACACGGTGAAGTGGGGCCTGGCCGCCTGCATCTTCTTCGTGTTGAGCATGGCCGCGGGTCTGGTTGCAGCAGGCGCTGCAGCTCGCATTCATTGGATTGGTCGGCTGCGGTATCTGGTGTTCAGTGCAGCCAACGCTGGTGTCGAAGGTCTGCGCCACAATTGGCGTGAGGCTCTGCAGCGGTGGCGCTGGCGCCTTCCGGAGCGCGACATGCTGCTCTCGGCCTATGCCGACCAGGTGCACTTCGCCACGCGGGTCGACCGCTCACCGCTTATTGACCTGGGCGTGGCCTCGGGCCTCTTGGAGCATCGTGGCCACCTGCTGGCCCCAATGAAAAACACCCCGGTTCGAATGTCCATCATCGACCTTCTGCAGCACGTTGAAGTGCTGGGCGGTTCTGGTGAAGGTAAGTCGCGCAACTTCTACGTGCCAGTGGTCCGACAGCTCATCCAGCTGCGCAAGGCCGGCTATCCAATCAGCATCTACGCCGC
>NZ_JAIVFO010000325.1 GCF_029991245.1 Xanthobacter autotrophicus | reverse complement strand
ATCCAGGGGTCCCAGGCCTTGACGTAATCCGACGCCATCGAGCCCAGCGCCCATCCGGCGACGGGCGTGAGCGCTTCGATCACGCCGAAGATGGCGCCGGTGCGCAGCGCTTCGGACCAGCGGGGTTTGAGGAGGGCGGTGCCCTTGCCGACGGCGGCGGCGAAGGCGTCGGTCGACATGGCGAAGGCCAGCACCGAAATGGCAGCGAGATTCATGGGGAAGACAACTTGTGATCGGCCGGGCACGAGCGCAACGGCACGCCATCGCTGCCCGGCCTGCGCCGCGATGGAGTGCCGATGGTCTCGCCAACCGATCAACGGATGCCGGCGCCACGGCATGCGGGATGCCGAGTGTGTTGACGCAGGCGCCTTCAGCGGTGAAGGCAGGCTACTCCCCAAGGGAGCCGCGATTCTAGAAGAGGCTGGGCGAACGCACGCCCATGGCCCCGCCGGCAGGAAGCCTACTGGAAACGGGTCGCATTCCTGGCCGGTACGTTGCGCCCAGCCCCATCGCCACCTCGCTGCCGTAGAAGCGAACGCTGGGCCTATGGCGGCCAGTTCCTGCTGCCGTTCGTGTGTGCGATGGGGCTGGGCGCAACGTACCGG
>NZ_JAIVFO010000324.1 GCF_029991245.1 Xanthobacter autotrophicus | reverse complement strand
GGCAGGGGGAGTCCGTCCGCCTGCGCCGCGGGCTCCGGCGAGGAGCTGGCGGCGGCGTCGAGCGGGGGGCAAAAGGGGCCGGACATGCGGCAGGAGCCCTTCGCGGACGGCGCGTCCCTTTCAAGGGACCGGCGCCGGGCCAGACGGAAAACGCGTTCCCAACTCCTGAGGCCGTCGCGGTTAATGGGGGGTTAACGGACCTTCGCCGAAAGTCCGCCCGTTTAACCTTTCAGGGCCTCCCATGCGTATCAAGGACATCCTGCTGGCGGTGCTGATCCTGGGCGCGCTCGCGCTTCTGGCGGACCTGCTCAACCGGGAGGAAATGCTGGAGGGGCACGCATTTGCTGTGGATGGCGACACGCTCGACCTCGCCGGCACCCGCGTGCGCCTCACAGGGATCGACGCGCCGGAACTGAGGCAGGAGTGCATGCGGGCGGGGCGGCCCTGGGCTTGCGGCGAGGCGGCCCGCCGGATGCTTCAGGAGGCGCTGCGTGCCGGGCCTGTGGCCTGCGCCGCATCCCGGCGCGACACGTATGGCCGGCCTTTGGCCGTGTGCCGGGTCGGCCGTGTGAATCTGTCGGAACATATGGCGCAGCTAGGCTTTGCGGTGGCCTATCTCGGCCGCGCCTATGCCGGGGCGGAGGCCGAGATAGGCCACCGC
>NZ_JAIVFO010000323.1 GCF_029991245.1 Xanthobacter autotrophicus | reverse complement strand
CTCGAGGGACACCCGCAGGCGGGCCAGGGCGGCGTCGTCGTCGTCGCCGGGCTCCACCAGCGGCGTCCCGCCCGCCAGACCGCCAGATTGCGACGCCGCGGCCGCCTCCAGCTTCGCCAGCGCCCGGTCCACCACCTCGCGGGTGTCCTCGCCGGCGCTGCCCCGCAGCGCACGCAGGGCGACGATGATCGCGGAGGCCTCGGTCGGGCTCAGCCGCAGCGGCCGGGCCAGGTAGTCGGCGTTGGAGACGCGGATGACGCCTTCGGGACGGGGGCCGCCGCCCTCCGGGTCCTCCAGGGCTTCGAGGTCGACGTCGATGAGGTCGTCGGGGAAGCCGCCGGGAAGACCGCACATGAAGAGGACGCCGAGGTCCTTGACGACCTGCTCCGGCGTGCTGCCGACGGCCGCAGCGGTCTCGTCGAGGCGAACCTGCGGGTGCGAGTGCAGGTAGGGCACCAGCATCAGCAGCCGGGCGACCTGGTCCTTGGCTCCGCTGGCGGCGGACTTCTGCGGAGGCTTCTGGGGCATCTAGGCCGTCCCCACGGTGGCGCGCAGGCGCGACACGATCTCGTCGCGCAGCTCGGCGGGCGACTCCACGACCACGTCCGGACCGAGTGCGAGGATCTCCTCGGCCAGCCGGTCGCGGCGGATGCCCACCCGGTCCCACGG
>NZ_JAIVFO010000322.1 GCF_029991245.1 Xanthobacter autotrophicus | reverse complement strand
TCGGTCTTCTCGCAGCGCAGGGCGACGCGCTTGAATCGCTTCAGCTTTCCGAAGCACTGCTCGATGCGGGCACGGCCCCGGTAGAGCGCCTTCGGGAAGAAGGCCGGGCGGTCTTTCGCATTGGATTTGAACGGGATGGCGGGCGCGATGCCCCGAGCCCGGGCCAAGGCCCGGTTGGCCTTGGCGTCATAGCCCTTGTCGGCGAGGGCGGCGCGCGGCTTCACATCGGGACCAAGATCCAGCAGCAGCTTGAAGAGTGGGCTGTCGCCGGCCTCGCCACCGGTCAGGTGGAAGGCGATCGGCTGGCCGTCGAAGTCGCTCTTGAGGTGGATCTTGGTGGAGAAGCCACCCCGCGATCGGCCGAGGGCCTGGCCCTGCTGCCCCCTTTTGCCCCGGCGGCGGAGACATGGGCGCGCACGACGGTGGAATCGAACATCTGGACCAGATGCGCCGTGCGGCTGATGCCAGGGTTTCGAAGAACAGCTCGAACACGCCGGCCTGGCGCAGTCGCCAGAACCTTTTCCAGACGCTGTTCCATGCGCCGAACTCGGCCGGCAGCGCCCGCCAGGAGATGTTGTGCACGGTGAAATAGTGCATGGCTTCGAGGAACTTGCGGTCATCGCGCCCGTTGTCGCCCCGTCGCGACCGGCAGGCGCGGAACACCTCCAGC
>NZ_JAIVFO010000321.1 GCF_029991245.1 Xanthobacter autotrophicus | reverse complement strand
CCAGCAGGCGGTGTGGGAGCAGCTGCGCCTCATCCCCTACGGCGAGACCACGTCGTACGGCGAGATCGCGCGCCGCCTGGGCCGGTCCCACGCGGCCTCGCGGGCCGTCGGCCTGGCCAACGGCAGCAACCCCATCGCCATCGTGGTGCCCTGCCACCGGGTGATCGGTGCGAACGGAAAGCTGGTCGGCTATGCCGGCGGCCTCGAGCGCAAGCAGACCCGCCTCGAGCTCGAGCAGGACGCCCTCTTCTGAGCCGCCGCGCCCGCTGGTCGAGGAGGGCGCGCCAGCGCCTGTCACGAGACCCGGTGACTGGACCGCGGACCTCTCACCGGGTCTCGTGACGGTCGCTAGCGCAACCTCCTCGACCAACGGGGCCCATCATGGGGGCATGCCTCTGCCCCTTGACGCCAAGGCCCTCGTCGCGATCTTCGGCGTCAGCGGCGTGCTGCACCTGGCGAAGCCGGAGACCTACGAGCCGCTGATGCCGTCGTTCGTCCCGGCCCACCGGGAGGTCATCTACGCCAGCGGCGTGGCGGAGCTGCTGTGCGCGGCCGGCCTGCTGCACCCGCGGACCCGCAAGCTCGCCGGCTACGGCATCGACTTCCAGGCGTTGATCAAGGCGCTTCAGGCCCAGAACGCGGTATCGGCCTCCGGCGTGGTGCAGGCCGGGCCGGAG
>NZ_JAIVFO010000320.1 GCF_029991245.1 Xanthobacter autotrophicus | reverse complement strand
CTCCTGGACGGCGGCCCCGGCGCCGCTGCCCGCTTCGAGCACGAGCACGGAAAGGCCGCGCGCATGAGCCTGCGCGGCGGCGGCCAGACCGGCCGGTCCGGCGCCCACCACGACGACGGGGAGGCCGGGATGCCGCTCGGCGGCCGATCGCTGGTCGGGACGAGGCTGGTCGGTCGTGGTCATGCTCGGCTCCTCGCGGGGTGGATCGACGACGGTCGATGAATGACACAGTATCGATACGCGTCGATGCAGGCAACCATCGAACACTGTCGATTAAGATGACGACGTGAGCGTCATCGAAGAACTTCCGGTCCTCGCCGCGAGCAAGGACGCCTGCGGCCCCGACGACTGCGGACCATCCACCTCCCGGCCGACTCTCGACGAGCAGGCGGCCGCGACGTACGCCGAGTGGTTCGCCGTCCTCGCCGACCCGACCCGCGTGAGGTTGCTGCACACCGTCTCGACCGCACGGTCCGGCTCCCTGCGGGTCGGCGACCTCGCCGCGGCCCTCGGCATCAGCCAGTCGACGTGCTCGCACCACGTGAAGAGGCTCGCCGAGGTCGGCTTCGTGGCCGTCGACAAGGTCGGCACCGCGTCGGTCGTCTCGGTGAACCCCGCCTGTTGCACGGGGCTCCCCCACGCCGCAGACGTCGTGATGGGCACGCTGGCGACCCTGCTCTGCTGCCCGG
>NZ_JAIVFO010000031.1 GCF_029991245.1 Xanthobacter autotrophicus | reverse complement strand
GCGCCGGAGGCGGCCAAGCCGGTGGTGCTGCCGCCCGACCCCATGATCGTCGCCGCCCGCGAGAAGCTGGAGGCGGCGCGCGCCACCCTCGACGCCCTCGACGCCAGCCTGGCGCTGGAGGGGCTGCGCCCCAACGACCTCGACGAGGTGCGCCAGCGGCTCGATCCGGCCCGCCGCGACCTTGCGGCGGTGAGCGAGCAGATCGCCCCCCGTGTCGCCGACGCCGAGAGCCGGCTGAACGGGCTCGGTGCCAAGCCCGCCGACGGCGCTACCGAGGACCCGGCGGTGGCCGCCGACCGCGAGCGCCTGCAGAAGATCAGCGCCGACCTCGGCGCCGTGCTGAAGCAGAACCGCGCCCTGCTTTTGCGTGCCGACCAGATTTCCGACCGCATCAGTACCCGCCGCCGGGCGCTGTTCACCGGCCAGCTGTTCGAGCGCTCGGACTCCATCCTCGATCCCGACCTGTGGGGCAATGCCCTGTCCTCGGTGTCGACCGAGTGGCGGGCGATCCAGTATTTCGTGAACGACTGGTCCTCCTTCGCGCAGCGCCGCCAGAGCCCCCTCGCCATGCTCGGCATCCTGCTGGGCGGCTTCGGCATCGGTGCCATCGTGGTGCTGGGCGGGCGCCTGCTCCGCCGGCGGCTGCGCACGCCGCCGCCCGCGCCGGGCGAGAGCTTCACAAGGCTGCGGTCCGCCCGCGAGGCGCTGAAGGTCCTCGTCCTCAACGCCTGCGTGGCGCCCGCCGCCACCGTGGCCGCCCTCGCCTTCCTGGGCGGGTTCGAAGTGGTGCCGCCGCGCGCCTCAGACCTGCTGCACGGGCTGGTGGTGGCGGTCTTCATCAAGGCCATCGGCAATGCGGTGGCCCGCGCGCTGCTCGCCCCCGACGAGCCGTGGCGCCGCATGCCGCCGCTCTCGGATGCCGCCGCGGCGCTCGCCTTCCGCTATTTCTCCTTCGCGGTGTGGACGCTGGCCATCGCCGCCTTCCTCAACGCCCTGCACAAGGTGCTGTTCGCCCCGGTCGGCCTGACGGTGGTGACCAGCGCGCTCCTCGCCCTGTTCATCGCCGGCTTCATCGCCCGCTTCCTGGTGGGGGTGGCGCGCTCGGAGGACGGCGGCATCGAGACCGAGGGGGAGTCCTCCCCGGCGGAGCAGGCGGCGGCCGCGTCCGGCAGCCGCCCGCAATGGCTGCGCCTCGCCATCTGGCTGGCGGTGATCCTGCTCCTCGGCGCCCTGGTGGGGGGCTATGTGAGCTTCGCCGCCTTCGTCGCCGCCCGCATGATCGTGGCCGCCGCGGTGCTGGGCGGGCTCTACCTGCTCTACGCCCTCATCGATTCCTTCTTCGGCGAGGGGCTTTCGGCCGAGACGCCGCGCGCCCGCCACATGTCCAAGGCCCTCGGCCTCCAGCCCACCAGCCTCGAACTCATCGGCGTGGTGCTCTCCGGCCTGCTGAAGCTGCTGCTGTTCGTGGTGGCCGGCTTCCTCATCGCCGGCAGCTGGGGCACCTCCACCGCCGATGTGATGGACACGGTGGAGCGCGCCTCCTTCGGCGTGCGCATCGGCACCGCCACCATCACCCTGTGGAGCGTGTTCTACGCGGTGCTGCTGCTGCTGGTGAGCCTTGTGGCCGCCCGCGCCTTCCAGCGCTGGGTCTCCACCGCCTTGCTGCCGCGCTCGGGGCTGGAAGCGTCGCTGCAATCCTCCATCGCCACCATCGTCAGCTATGTGGGCACCATCATCGCCATCATGATCGCCATGAGCGAGGTGGGGCTGAACCTTGAAAACATCGCGCTGGTGGCCGGCGCGCTCTCGGTGGGTATCGGCTTCGGCCTCCAGGCCATCGTGTCCAACTTCGTGTCGGGGCTGATCCTGCTCGCCGAGCGGCCGATAAGGGTGGGCGACACCATCAATGTGAAGGGCGAGGAAGGCTATGTGCGGCGCATCTCGGTGCGCTCCACCGAGATCGAGACCTTCGAGCGCGCCACGGTGATCGTGCCCAATTCGGACCTCATCACCGGCATGGTGAAGAACTGGACGCACTCCAACACCACCGGCCGCATCATCGTGGCGGTGAACGTGTCCTACGACTGCGATGCGGAAGAGGTGCGCGACATCCTCGTCGGCTGCGCCTGCGACCACCCGCAGGTGCTGCAGTCGCCGCCGCCGCGGGTGTTCCTCATCAAGTTCGCCGATGCCGGCATGGCGTTCGAGCTGCGCTGCGTGGTGGCGAACGTGGATTACGGGCTGACGGTCAAGAGCGACCTGCATTTCCAGGTGCTGTCACGCTTCCGCAAGGCCGGCATCGGCATGGCGATCCAGCCCTGGGCCTCGCTTTCCCGCGCGCCGGTGGACATGGTGCCGCCGCCGCCCTCACCGCCTGATCCGCTGCAGTGAAGGGCGGGACGGTGCGCGCGTGCCTCCGATCCCTCGCGCGCCCTCCACTCCGCCCGCTAACGCTTCCTCAACCCTGAGGGCGCACAAGGCAGGCGGTCCCCCCGGAGCCGGATGCGCCCAGACCGGGCGATCCCGGCGGGATGTACCAAGGGGCGGGGAGCCCCCGAACCAGCTGGAAGAGAGCCATGCGCGACCCGATCCTCCGCCGTCCCCTTCTCGCCGGTGCCGGGCTCGCGCTGCTGCTGACACTGGGCGCCTGCGGCACCACCGACACCCAGCTCGACAGCCAGCCGGCCTTCTACATCAACCTCGCCAAGACCGGGAAACCGGTGGACGCGGCGGCCGCCGCCTCCATCATCTCCGACTACCGGGTCGGGCGCGGGCTCAGCCCCGTGACCCTCGACGACCAGCTCAGCAAGATCGCCCAGGACCAGGCCAATGCCATGGCGCGGGCCGATAGCCTTTCCCACGAGGTGGGAGGCCGCAACTTCATGAGTCGCATGAAGGCCTCGGGCTACAATGCCTCCAAGGCGGTGGAGAATGTGGGCGCGGGCTATCACACCCTCGCCGAAGCCTTCTCCGGCTGGCGCGATTCCCCCTCCCACAACAAGAACATGCTGGAACCGGGGGTGACCCGCATGGGGATCGCCACGGCCAATGCGCCCAATTCCAAGTACAAGGTCTATTGGGCGCTGGTGCTGGCCGAGCCGGACAAGAGCGGGCGCTGACCGACGGCGGTGCTCCCGGCCGGCGCCGCCTATCAGGACCCGGCAAAAGACCCCTTGCACCTCGCGTGCGCGAAGCTGTAGCGTGCGCTGCAACATTGCGGGGGCAGAAGGGTCGGCCGGGTTATGCTGGCGCACACGAGCGAATATGAGCGCCGGCGCCGGGCGTTCTCCTGGGATACGTTTTCCTGGGATATCCCGCGCCGCTACAACATGGCCGTCCACGCCTGCGACGCCATCGCCGCCCGCGCGCCCGATCGGCCGGCCCTGTTCCTGCCCCATGGCGCCGACTTCCGCCCGGTGTCCTATGGTGCGCTCGCGGCGGCCTCCAACCGGCTCGCCCACGTCCTCCTCGCCCACGGCATCGGCATCGGCGACCGGGTGGCGATCCTTTTGCCCCAGTCGCTGGACGTGCTGGTCACCCATCTCGCGGTCTACAAGATGGGTGCCATCGCGGTGCCGCTGGCCGGCGCCTTCGGGGTGGACGCCATCGCCTATCGCCTCGCCGATTCCGGCGCGAAAGCCCTCGTCACCGACGATGCCGGCCTCGCCAAGGTGGTGGAGCGGCCGGAGGCGCTGGGGCTCGTTATCAATGTGGAGGGCGCCCGCACCGGGGTGCTCGACTTCAACACCCTGCTCGATGCCGCCTCCGACCGGCCTTTGCCCATCACCTCCGGCCCCGATGATCCGGCGCTGATGATCTACACTTCCGGCACCACCGGCCAGCCCAAGGGCGCGCTCCACGGCCACCGGGTGCTGCTGCCCCATGTGAGCGGGGTTACCTACACCCATGACGGCATCGGGCAGGCGGGCGACCGCATGTGGACGCCCTCCGACTGGGCCTGGGCCGGCGGGCTGCTGAACACCATCCTGCCGGCGCTGGCGCTGGGGGTGCCGGTGGTGGCGCAGCCGCGCGGCAAGTTCGACCCCGAGGCGGCCTTCGATCTGATCAAGCGGGCGCAGGTGCGCAACGTCTTCATCCCGCCCACCGCGCTCAAGATGATGCGCGCCGTGCCGGACCCCAAGGCCCGCTTCGGCTTCGACCTGCGCACCGTGGGCTCGGCGGGCGAGGCGCTGGGGGCGGAGACCTTCGAGTGGGGCCGGCAGGCCCTCGGCGTGCCGGTGAACGAGTTCTACGGCCAGACCGAATGCAATTACGTCATCGGCTCCTCGGCGGCCCTGGGCGTGGCGAAGGCGGGGGCCACCGGCAAGGCGGTGCCGGGCCACGAGGTGGCGGTGCTGGGCGAGGACGGCGCCGTGCTGCCCCCCGGCCAGATGGGCCAGATCGCCGTGCGCGCGCCCGATCCGGTCATGTTCCTTCAGTACTGGAACCGGCCCGACGCCACCCGGGAGAAGGTGCGCGACGGCTGGCTCATCACCGGGGATCTGGCGACCCAGGACGAGGAGGGCTATTTCCACTTCCTCGGCCGCGACGACGATGTGATCACCTCCGCCGGCTATCGCATCGGCCCGGCGGAGATCGAGGATGTGCTGCTGCGCCATCCGGCGGTGTCCATTGCCGCCGCGGTGGGCAAGAAGGACCCGCTGCGCACCGAGATCGTCAAGGCGGTGATCGTGCTGATGCCGGGGGTGAAGCCTTCGGCGGCGCTGGAGGACGACATCCGCGCCTTCGTGCGCACGCGCCTCGCCACCTATGAATATCCCCGCGAGATCGAATTCGTGGACGAACTGCCCCTGACCACCACAGGCAAGGTCATCCGCCGGCTGCTCAGGGACTGACGGCGGCCGGCCGGGGAGGCTGGAAGCTCCCTCCCCCGCCTGCGGGGGAGGGTTCCCATCGCGACCGGTCCCAGCCGCAGCCTGTCAAACCCAGATGCCGCCTGCCCAGCATTTCGGCTTGCCCGCGGGGCGCGTGCGCCTACACTGAAGTCTTTCCAGCTTCATCCCTTTTCATTCGACGGATACTGTCATGCATAACAAGAGGCTTGAAGCCTTGCGCGCCAATCCCGGCGGGGAGTGGCGGCCCGCCGACATCGAGATCACCGCGTCCCAGTATGCGATGAAGTTCCGCAAGGTGACGGGAACCCACGTGGTCTTCACCCACCCGTCCGTGCCCGATTGCGTCGCCGTGCCCATGAAGCAGAAGATCCGCTCCGTCCACGTGAAGGCGTTCGTCGCCATGGTGGATCGCATGGACGAGATGGACCAATGAGCGCCCCCGTCCCCCCCGATCTTGAAGCCTATCCGGTCACCCTCGCGCCCATCCCGCCCGAGGAGGGCGGCGGCTTCGTGGCGAGCTTCCCGGATGTGCCCGGCTGCCACGGCGTGGGCGAGACCGAGGCGGAGGCCCTGGCCGACGGCCGGCAGGCCCTGTTCGCCTGCATCGACGCCCTGAAGGCCGCCGACCGCGAGCCGCCCGCGCCCGGCTCGGCGAAGGGGTGAGGCGGTGCCGGTCTCAGCTTCTGCCGCCGCGCGCCTTCTCCTCCAGATAGGCGGAAACCGTGTCGAGCAGGCGGATGGCGCCGGGCAATTGGGCGTGGGCCTCGGTCTGCGCCTCGTTTTCCGGCTCCAGGGTGCGCCACCACACGATGAGGCGGTGCATCAGCGCGCGGCCGGGGATGGCCTCGAACGGCATGCCGGCAAAGCCCTGCGTGCCGAAGGCCGTCTCCACCTGCCGCAGGCAGCCCTCGATATAGGCGCGGTCGTCGGCGTCGAGGCTGTACGGCCCCTCCGGGGCGCGCCGCTCCATGCGCACTTCGCTGAGTTCGGGAATGTAGTCGATCTTGACCAAGATGTGCCCTCTCGCCCACCCCGTGCCAGGGGCGCTCCGGGCGAAGCAGGAACAATGCCAGCGGGATCGATTCCGGCCGGCCTTTGCCCGGGCGCGCCCGCATGAGCGCGCCGCCCGAGCCGTCCGTCGGCGCCGGTGCGCCCTTCCATGACGAGGCCGTGGCCATCCACGCCGTTCCCGCCCTGGTGCTGGAGCATGGCTTCCGCGTGCTGGTGCTGCGCGAGCTTGCCGCCGGCGATGGGCCGGCGGGCTTTGCCGTGATCGAGCAGGGGCTGGTGCGGCCGCCGCCCCGGACGATCCGGCACGGCGTCGCCTTTGCCCTCGCGTTTCGCCCCGAGGTGGTGGCCTTCCTGAGCTTCCATCTCGGCCGTCCGGGCGAGCGGGGGCCCGATGGCTTGCCCCGGCGCAATCCGCGCTGGCCGGCCCTGTCGTGGCATCGCGCCGAGCGGATCTGGCCGGACGGCACGCACAGCATCGAGTGGAGCGCGGACATCCTGTTCGCACAGGCCGACGACCACGCCGTCTTCGCCCGCCAGTTCCGCGCCGCCCTCGCCGGAGGGGCGCGCGACGCGGCCTGAGGCCCGCTTCTTGCTTTCTCGCAAGACGGGCCACGCCTTTTGTTTGATCGCCTTTTTTTTGGGAGTTTCGTCCATGTCGGATGTTGTCGAGACCCGCTCCATCGTCACCGAAGCCGAGTTCGAGCAGCCGGTGGACATCGTATGGCGCGCCATTACCGATTCCGAGTGGCTCGCCGTCTGGTTCTTTCCCAACGACATCCAGCCCCTGGACGGGCACAGGTTCACCATCTGGGGCCGGCCCATCGAGCGCTGGGACGGCGAGTTCCAGTGCCAGGTGAAGACCGCCATCGCCCCGCGCGAATTGTCCTTCAGCTGGAAGGGCGGCCACGAGGAACTGAAGGGCTTCGGCCATTATATCGATACGGTGGTCACCTGGACCCTCACCCCGACCGAGAGCGGGGGCACCCATTTCCGCTTCGTCCATGACGGCTTCAGCCTGGACGCCACCTCCGACGCGGTGTTCGACGTGATGAACAAGGGCTCCCAGAGCGTGCTGCGCACCCTGACCCGCCGCCTGCCGGACCTCATCCTGCACGGCGCCTGAGTGCGCGAAGGCGGCCGTGCGCCCACGAGACGAGGGAACCCTTCGGCGAAGGCCGCGTTCATTCTCCGGTTGCCATGATGCGCCCGCGCGGCGCGCCGGCAGTGGAGATCACCATGGGACGCAGCCTTCCGCCGACCGATCCCTTTTCCCTGCGCATCGTCATCGGCGATGCGGAGACGCAGGCTTCCAGCATCGACGACGTGGTTCGCTTCCTGCGCCAGCAGGAGGCCGACGATTTCGCCGACCTGCTCCTGGCCCTGCCGAGCGATGGCACGGCGCCGTCCCTGAGCGATGTCTGCGCCCGCATGGAAGCGCTCTGCGCCATGGTCTGAGGCGGCTGCGCGCGACCGCGCTGCGTGTCATCTGCCGCGCGGCTCCTGCGTGCTTGACTTTCGCTCGCTGCGCCGCAGTCTGCCCCGTTCCTGGGGGCTGAAGGTCGGGGGCTGAAGGTTGGGCGCAGACGAGAGGGCCGAAGCTGGCGAGATCCATTCGCTCGACGCCGATGCGCCCGGACCTGCGCTTGAAGACCATTCGCTGGAAGCGCTTTCGGCGCGCATCCATGCGCGTCACCGCGACCTCATCAAGGTGCAGAAGCCCCATGTGGCGGTGGCGAATCTGGCGCGCATCATCGATGCGGCGCTGAAGCTCTCCAACCGCCAGGGTTTCCACGCCATGACCCTGCGCCAGCTGGCCGCCGAATCCGGCCTCAGCATGGGCGGGCTCTATTCCTACCTCGACAGCAAGGACACCCTGCTGCTGATGATCCTCGGCGAGGTCTCCCACGCCGTCGAGGCGGCGCTGGGCCACGCGCCCGAGGGGGTACGCGCGGACCCTGCGGCGCACCTCGACTGGCTGATCGCCGCGCACGTGCGGCTGTCGGAGGCCATGCATCCCTGGTTCGTGTTCGCCTACATGGAGGCGAAGGCCTTCCCGCCCGAGGCCCGGAAGCGCGCGGTGGACAGCGAGCGGCTGACCGAGCGCATCTTCGCGGACGTGATTGCGGAAGGCGTGCGGCAGGGCGTGTTTTCCGCCGAGGACCCGCTGTTCGCCGCCACCCTCATCAAGCCGCTGCTTCAGGACTGGTACGTGAAGCGCAGCAAGTATCGCGAGCGCGGCATCGATGCGCAGACCTATGCCGCGCAGGTCACGCGCTTCGTGGACGGCGCGCTGGCGGTGCGGGGCAGGGGGCTCACGTAAATTCCGCCGCCCTGCGCGCGAAGGCTTCGGCCAGCGCGCCGGTTTCCGCCGCGCCTTCCGCCGCCGCGTTGCCGGCTTTCGCCCGCGCGGCGATGCCCTCGAAGATCACCGCCCAGCGGAACAAAGCGAACGCCATGTGGAAGTTTGTGAGCGTCAGGCCATGGGTCGCCGCCGCCTCATACTGCGCCACGAAATCCGCGCGGGAGGGGATGCCCAGCGCGTCGAGATCGAGCCCTGCGATGCCGCCGTATTCCTCCGGCCGCGACACCCAGGCCATGGCGCAATGGGCGAGGTCGGCGAGTGGATGGCCCAGGGTGGACAATTCCCAGTCCAGCACCGCCACCACCTCGGGGCGGGAGGGGTGGAACATGAGATTGCCCATGCGGTAGTCGCCATGGGCGATGCGGGTGGTGTCGTCCGCCGGCGAGTCGGCGGGGACATGGGCCGGCAGCCAGGCCACCAGGCGGTCGATGCTGGCGTCCTCGCGGGTCTTGGACAACTCCCACTGGCGGGTCCAGCGGGTGATCTGGCGGCCGAAATAATTGCCCGGACGGCCGAAATCGGCGAGGCCGGCGGCGGCGAAATCCACGTTGTGCAGCGCCGCCAAAGTCTGCGCCATGGCGGCATACATGGCGCCGCGCTCCCCAGGGGAGACACCGGGCAGGGTGCAGTCGTGGAACACGCGGCCCTCCACCTTGTCCATCACATAGAACAAGGTGCCGATGACCGAGCGGTCCTCGCACAGCAGCAGCGCCGGCGGCACCGGCACCGGCGTATCGGCCAGCGCCCGCATGATACGGAATTCCCGGTCCACCGCATGGGCGGAGGGCAGCAATTCCCCCGGCGGCTGCTTGCGCAGCACCAGCGCGCGGTTGGCGTAGGTGACGAAGAAGGTGGGGTTGGACTGGCCGCCGGAAATGGGCTGGAGCCTGGGCGCGCCCTGAAGGCCGCTTATGTGCGCCTTGAGATGGGCGTCGAGGGCGCCGACGTCGAAGCCGTATGCATTCATGCGCCCTCTCCCACCGGCCAGTTCCAGAAGGCGCCTTCTTCCTTCTCCAGGAAGCGGTTCAGTACCATTTCGTGCACCGCGTCGGCGCCGTCCACCAGGCGGGCCTGGCGGGCGTAGCGGTAGATCCACTCCAGCACCGTATCCTTGGAATAGCCGCGCGCGCCGTTGATCTGGATGGCGCTGTCGGCGGCGAGGTGCAGGGTGTTGGCGGCCTTGATCTTGGCCATGGACACCTCCTTGCGGGCAAGGCCGCCGCGATCCAGCTCCCACGCCGCCTTCATGGTGAGGAGGCGGCCGATCTCGATGTCCATGGCGATACGGCCCAGCAGGGTCTGCACGCTTTCGCGGTCGGCGAGGCGCACCCCGAAGCCGTAGCGCACGTTCGCATAGTCCCGCGCGATGTCCACGCAGCGCATGGCAAGGCCCAGCCAGCGCATGCAATGGGTGAGGCGCGCCGGCCCCAGGCGGATCTGGGTCACGCGCAGGCCCTTGCCCTCGCCCAGCAGCACGTCTTCCGGCGGGATTTCGAGGCCGTCGAACTCCAGTTCGCAATGGCCGCCATGCTCTTCCGGCCCCATGATGGGGATGCGGCGCACGATGCGCCAGCCCGGCGCGTCGCGATGGAAGGCGAAGGCGGTGAGGCCGGTGCGGGGATCATCGCAGGTGCGGGCGATGAGGATGAGGTGGGCGGCCTCCTCCGCGCCGGTGATGAACCATTTGCGGCCGTAGATGCGATAGCTGCCGTTCGGCTGCTTCTCGGCGCGGGTGAGCATCATGCCGGGGTCGGAGCCGCCGCCGGGATGGGGCTCGGTCATCACGAAGGCGGAGCGCACCGCGCCGGACGCGATGGGGGCGAGCCATTTTTCCTTCTGCGCCGGCGTGCCCACCGCCTCCAGCACCATCATGTTGCCGTCGTCGGGCGCGGCGGAATTGAACACCACGGGGCCGAAGATGGAGCGGTTCATCTCGGTGTAGCAGACCGCCATGCCCACCCGGCCGACGCCGAGGCCGCCGCTCTCCGGCTTCAGCTGGAGGTTCCACAGGCCCTCGGCCCGCGCCTTCTCCCGCAGCCGTGCCAGGGGGGCGGGCGCGATGTTCTCATGGGCGTCATAGGCGGCGGGGTCGGCTTCCAGCGGAATGATCTCGCGGTCCACGAACGCGCCGATGCGGCGCCGCAGGTCCTCGAGGGCGGGGGAGATGGTGAAGTCCATGGCGACCTCGATGGCGGGGTACAATAAAAGAGCGAGCGCTCGCTTTTTATATTCTCGCTGGCGAAACCGCAAGTCGTCTCGGGGGCAGACCGCAGCGGGTAAATCGGCGGCGGTCAGGTCCGGCGGGTGCAAATCAGCTGTGGGCAAGCTGCCCGCTGGCGCGGACCCATGCCATGGGCGCCGGCCCGCCCGCGCCCTGTTCGATCCCGCCGGTGGTGGCCGGCAGGAGCCACCGTCATTCGGCGGCGGATTTGGCGGCGGCCTTGGAGGCCACCTTGGCCGTCCCGGCGGTGTGGACGCCCGCGCCGCTCCCGTCCGGCACCGCCGGCGCCTCGGCCGGTGCCGCAAGGCGCAGGCTCAGTTCCCGCGCGCCGAGCAGGGTGAGCGACAGGGCGAAGGGCACGATATAGTAGAATAGGCGGAAGATGAGCAGCGCGGCCAGAAGTTCGCTCTTGTCGAACTGGGGCAGGGCGACGAGCAGCGCCGCATCGAACACGCCCAGGCCGCCGGGGGCGTGGCTGGCGAAGCCGAGCAGCGTCGCGGTGACGAAGATGACCGCCAGCGACACCGGGTCGATATAGGGCGTCGACGGCATCAGCATGTACATGGCGGCGGCGCACAGGGTGAGGTCGAGGATGCCGATGCCCACCTGCACCAGGGTGGTGCGCCCGCGCGGCAGCGTCACGAACCAGGACGAGCGGCCGATGTGGCGCGGCGCCAGCGACACCCAGGTGATGTAGCCCGCCAGCACCGCCAGCGCGCCGATGCCGATCATGCGGTTGATGACGGGGGGCAGGTGGTCCACCGCCGTGGCCGCCTCCGGATGGATGGTGATGCCGAGGCCCAGCACCGCGATGTTGCCGAGCCAGAAGGTGAGCCCCGCCACGAAGCAGATCTTGGCCACGTCGATGGCCCCGAGCCCCCAGGCGGAATAGATGCGGTAGCGCACCGAGCCGCCGGTGAAGACGGTGAAGCCCACGTTGTGGCCAATGGAATAGGAGCAGAAGCCCGCCAGCGCCGCGATGCGGTACGGCACATGGCGCTTGCCGATGGTGCGCAGGGCGAACCAGTCATAGAAAGTGAGCGTGAGATAGGCCCCCGCCACCAGCAGGAAGCCGATGACGACGTTGCGCGGGTCCTTCTCCGCGAGGGCGTCCATCACGTCCGCGAGCTTCAGGTTGTGAAGCATGCGGTAGAGCACGGTGGCGGCAAACGCGATCACCACCAGGCTCAGGACGAAGCCCAGCCCGTGCAGACCCACCCGATCCCGCAGGAAAACCCAGATTTTCGAAGCTACCGCCCGAACACCCATTGCGTCACCGATATCCCCCGCCCGCAACGTCACCGGCCTGCCCACATCTGCACGCTTTCGCGCGAGATTGAAGGGCTATTCTCACTCTTTTCGCATGGTGAAGCCGCCGGCGTGTTCAGGTTGTTTTGTTCGATGGCCACCCTTCAAGGGGGCGCATCCCTAGCCGCCGGTCCATGGCGGCCTGCGATTTCAAACCGCTCTTCCCCCGCCGTGACGGCGCGGCGCCTGCCGGTGTGCGCGCTTTAGAGCTTCACCGGATAGCCGATTTCCACCGTGCGGGCCCGCGGCAGACCGAACCGGTC
Source organism: Xanthobacter autotrophicus (assembly GCF_029991245.1). Lineage (GTDB taxonomy): Bacteria > Pseudomonadota > Alphaproteobacteria > Rhizobiales > Xanthobacteraceae > Xanthobacter > Xanthobacter autotrophicus_C. Next base: position 23,740 of record NZ_JAIVFO010000031.1, on the reverse strand, counting down.
CACCGAGCGCTCCGCGTTCCGGGCGAGGAAGGCGAACACATGCGCCACCACGTCCTTGATCTTCGTCACCTCGTCGGGCGGGATGATCCGCTCGTGGCCGATCACGTAGATGGCCGCGTCCGGATCGATGCCGCGGGCGCTGAGCGCCGGGCCGAGCACGGAGGGAACATCGATCTGCTGCATGTAGCCGAAGCGCAGATCCACCCGCACAAAGCCCTCGTTGAGGGTCGTCACCTTCACCCGGTCCTCCACCGAGACCCGGGGCCGCGCGGCGATCCACACCGAGACGATCACCGCCTTCTCGAACCGGACCTTCAGGAGGTCCGCCATGCGCGAGAGGGCGACCGGCGTCATCGCACCCGCCCGCGACAGAAAGATGGCGGTGCGCGGGGCTTCCACGTCGTTCACCCGGTCCTTGCGGGCGACGAAGCTGTCGAGGGGCTCGGTGAAGCGCACCTGCTGGGCCACCACGCCCTCCAGCCCGCGTCGCCAGCTCACCATCACGAAGATCACCGCGCCGGCGATGCTCAGGGGCAGCCAGCCGCCGTCATGGAGCTTGGTGAGATTGGCCGCGGCGAAGGCGAAATCGACGACGATCAGGCCCGTGGCCATGGCCCACACCGCCGGCGCGGGCCAGCCCCAGGCCCGGTGCACCTGGGCGATGAACAGGATGGAGGTGGTGACCATGGCGAACGCCACGGCGATGCCGTAGGCCGAGGCCAGCCTTTCCGAGGCCTCGAAGCCCAGCACCACGGCGATGCAGGCGATCATCAGCAGCCAGTTCAGGCGGCCCACATAGATGTGCTGCTCGTTGTGCTCGGAGGTGTAGCGGATGCGCATGGGCGGCAAATAGCCCAGCTCGATGGCCTGCTTCGCCAGCGAGAACACGCCGGTGATGATGGACTGGGAGGCGATCACCGTCGCCGCCGTGGCGAGGAACAGCAGCGGGATGTCGAACCAGTCCGGCGACAGGTCGTAGAACGGGTTGCGCACCGCGTTCGGGTCCACTAGCAGGATCGCGCCCTGGCCGAAATAATTCAGCAGCAGCGCCGGCATGGCCACGAACAGCCAGGCGCGGGCGATCACCGGGCGGCCGAAATGGCCGAGGTCCGCATACAGCGCCTCGCCGCCCGTCACCGCCAGGAAGCAGGCGCCGAGGATGACACCGGCGAGCCCGGGATGCTGCACCATCAGCATGATGCCATAGCGCGGATCGAGCCCGGCCAGCACCTGGGGTGCCTGCACAATGCCGTAGACGCCAAGCGCCGCGAGCGAGCCGAACCACAGCAGCATGACCGGCCCGAAGAAGGCGGCGATGCGCTCCGTGCCGAGCCGTTGCGACAGGAAGATGGCGAGCAGCACCAGCACGGTGAGGGTCACGACCCAGTGCTCCAGCTCCGGCGCGATGACCTGGAGCCCCTCGATGGCCGAGAGCACCGACATGGCCGGGGTGAGCACGCCGTCGCCGATGAGCATGGCGGCACCGAGTAGGCCGGCCGCCAGCAGGTACCAGCGCATGCCCAGAGCGCTGCGGTGGAGATCGAGCAGGGTGACCAGGGCGAGAATGCCGCCTTCGCCGTCATTGTCCGCCCGCAGCACCAGCATCACGTATTTCACCGTGACGGAAAGGATGATGCTCCAGGTGATGAGGGAGAGCAGCCCCAGCACGTCGGCGCCGAGGAAATTGGTGCCGCCCACCGCCAGGACGCCCTGCTTGAGGGCGTAGAGCGGGCTGGTGCCGATGTCGCCGAACACCACGCCAAGGGCGCCGATCTCGGCGGCGAATGGCAGGGGGCGTGTGCGGTCGCGGGAAAAGCTGAGGGCCATAGAGGGCGATCGCGCTCAGTGCCGCGCGTCGGGCAGGGGGAAGGGGGGGCGCCGACCGGCGCTCTTAGCCGTCATTCGGCACCCGGCGGTGTGGCGGTACCCAGTCAACTGGAAGCCCATGACACCTGGTATCACGTCGCGCAGTGTCACGCCTCGCGACCGTCGCACGAAACCGTTCAAGGCAAGCCCCCGCGCGTTTCCCGTCCGTGGCACATGGGCAGGGAACCGGACCGTGCACCGCTCCGCCCCGAGCCGAAGCCCCGGATCGAAAGACGCTGCTCCGGACCCGTCCGGGTCTGCCCGCATGGGGCGGGTATTTCCAACACCTAGCCCCGTTCGCGGGGGAAGACAATGCACTGCCGCAAACCCCGCACAACGCCCTCCAAACGACGAACGCCGGCCCGGGGGCCGGCGTTCCGCTGTGAAAGGGGGGCAGGGCGAAGCGCCGCCGGGCACCGCTCAGTAGCGGTAGTGCTCGCTCTTGAACGGACCCTGCTGGGGCACGCCGATATAGGCGGACTGCTGGTCGGTGAGGCGGGTCAGCTTCACCCCGATCTTGTCCAGGTGCAGCGAAGCCACCTTCTCGTCCAGGTGCTTGGGCAGGGTGTAGACTTCCTTGCCGTACTGGCCGGGCTTGGTGAACAGCTCGATCTGCGCCAGCGTCTGGTTGGTGAAGGACGCGGACATGACGAAGCTCGGGTGGCCGGTGGCGTTGCCGAGGTTCACCAGGCGCCCCTCCGACAAAAGGATGATGCGCTTGCCGTCGGCGAACTCCACCTCGTCCACCTGCGGCTTCACATTGTGCCACTTCAGGTTCTTGAGGCCGGCCACCTGAATCTCGCTGTCGAAGTGGCCGATGTTGCAGACGATGGCGCGGTCCTTCATGGCCCGCATGTGATCCACCGTGATCACGTCCAAATTGCCGGTGGCGGTCACGAAGATGTCGGCGCGCCTGGCGGCGTCGTCCATGGTGGTGACCTCATAGCCTTCCATGGCGGCCTGGAGGGCGCAGATGGGGTCGATCTCCGACACCATGACCCGGCAGCCGGCATTGCGCAGGGAGGCGGCGGAGCCCTTGCCCACGTCGCCGAAGCCGGCGACCATGGCCACCTTGCCGGCCATCATCACGTCGGTGCCGCGGCGGATGCCGTCCACCAGCGACTCACGGCAGCCGTAGAGATTGTCGAACTTGGACTTGGTGACGCTGTCGTTGACGTTGATGGCGGGCCACAGCAGCGTGCCCTTCTTCTGCATCTCGTAGAGGCGATGCACGCCCGTGGTGGTCTCTTCGGTCACGCCGCGGATGGACTTGGCGAGCAGGGTGTACCAGCCGGGCTTGTGCTTCAGGCGGCGCTTGATGGCGGCGAAGAGGACTTCCTCCTCCTCGTTGGTGGCGCCGTCGAGGAAGGCGGTGTCGCCGTTTTCCGCGCGCAGGCCGAGATGGACGAGGAGGGTGGCGTCGCCGCCGTCGTCCAGGATCATGTTCGGCGCGCCGCCGTCGGCCCACTCGAAGATGCGGTGGGTGTATTCCCAGTATTCCTCCAGCGTCTCGCCCTTCACGGCGAAGACGGGCACGCCGGCCGCGGCGATGGCGGCGGCGGCGTGGTCCTGGGTGGAGTAGATGTTGCACGAGGCCCAGCGCACGTCGGCGCCCTGCGCCTTCAGCGTCTCGATGAGCACGCCGGTCTGGATGGTCATGTGCAGGGAGCCGGCGATGCGGGCGCCCTTCAGCGGCTGGGACGGGCCGTATTCGGCGCGGGTGGCCATGAGGCCGGGCATTTCGATTTCGGCGATGTCCAGCTCCTTGCGACCCCAGTCCGCAAGGTTGATGTCCTTCACCACGTAATCGTTGCTCATGGATTGCTCCGCTGGAATGCGCCGCGCCGCACACGGCGCAGGTCGGGATGCGCGCCTGTAGCACGGCGCCTTCATTGCGGCAATAAGGATATAAGGAAATGCTTATATGGCTGAGGCCGGCGACGGCAAATCCGCGGGGCGGCGCGCCCGCCAAGATCGCGGCCAAGTTGCCGCTCGCACCCGGCCAAGTAAGGTTGGCGACAGGCGCGCTTTGATTCCGACAAAAATTGTGATATACGTGACTTTACAGTCGATTGCTTTCACCCAACCAGCCGCTTCGCGCCCGCTCAGTGTTCGCGCATGACCATGGGCGTATTCTCGAGATTATACGGGCGAGAATTTACGTGCCTGCCGACACTTACGGCGTGGCGCGGGGGCTGTCCATCGCCATCGACTGGCTGAGCGGGTTGGCGGGCGTTCCGGCCGCGACCCAAGTCCGCAGCGCCAGGGTGCGCGCCGTCCCGGTACCGGACCGGCCGGCCTCCGCGCCAACAGGTTCGGCCCCAGGCTTCATGTCCTTGGGCCGGATCAGGAGTGTCAAGAGCATGTCGGCAAAGAAGAACGCGCAGACCCGTCTCGGCTTCAAGACGGGTGAGCACATTGTTTACCCGTCCCACGGCGTGGGCCGCATCGTGTCCATCGAGGAACAGGAAGTCGCCGGTTTCAAGCTCGAACTCTTCGTGATCTCGTTTGAAAAGGACAAGATGACGCTGCGGGTGCCCGTTCCCAAGATCGCCACCGTCGGCATGCGCAAGCTCTCCGAGACCAATATCGTCGACAAGTCGCTGGAGACTCTTCAGGGCCGCGCCCGCGTGAAGCGCACCATGTGGAGCCGCCGCGCGCAGGAATACGAAGCCAAGATCAATTCCGGCGATCTCGTCGCCATTTCCGAAGTGGTGCGCGATCTCTACCGGTCCGACGCCCAGCCCGAGCAGTCCTATTCCGAGCGCCAGCTTTACGAAGCCGCTCTGGATCGCATGGCCCGCGAGCTTTCGGCGGTGAACAACATCACCGAGACCGAGGCGGTGAAGCTCATCGAGCAGAACCTGCTCAAGGGTCCGCGCCGCGGCGCCACCAAGGTGGTGGAAGAGGCCGACCTGGACGCGGAGATCGAGGCCGACGAGGCCGCGTGATCTGGCTGCGTGATCTTTGATCGCGTGATCCTGTTCCAAGTCAAAGACCCGGCTTCGGCCGGGTCTTTCTTTTTGCGCAGCCTCGCTGGCCGCCTCCCTGGAGGCCGCGCAACCCTGCCATGCGTGCGTGTGACGCGCCCCAGTCATGCGTGCTCACCATGGGTGCGGGTCTCGGGAGTGCGGGTCTTGGAGCGGCGGCAAGGCGCACCTTGACCCTTGGCGCGGGCACCAAACATTCTGCGGGTCCGGCGGAACCGGGTGATGCCATGGGGCGTTTCATCCCACGGGGCTGGCTTGGAGAAGCGATCATGTCCAATCGTGACCAGGATCAGCGCAATCCGCCCAACCAGAACCCGAACCAGAACGAAAAAGGCCGCGAAGGCCAGGGCAAGGACAAGGGCCAGCAGCAGCAGGCCCAGGTGCCGGGCCAGAAGGGCGGCCAGCAGCAGGGAGGCCAACGGAACGAGAATCAACGGGACGAGCGGCGCGACCAGCGCTAGGGCACGCGCCCATCGGCGCGCAAGCTGATGGGCGAATGGGTGCTCTCGGCCGAGGTGAAGGGTGGATCGCCCAGGTGATATTCGCCCCAGGTGATATTCGCCTGAGCGGTTATCCGTTCTTCACATCGGCAACATGCCCGAAGACAAGAGCCGAAGCCGCCGGCTGTCCTCTCCCCGGAGGGCAGCCGGCTTTATTTTGCGGCCGTCCGGTTCCGCCCGGCCGGCCCGGCGTCCGTCGGGCTTGCGGACCAACCCGCTGCTCCTTCGCGCGAAAACGCGGTCGCTTTCTTGAAGCCTGGAATTGACCGAGCAGGCTGGTTCCATGTGCTCGGATCGCGCTCTACACCCCCGCCGCGCCGCCGTCGGAGCGCGGATCGTGCGCGCCCTCGATGCGCCCGCCGGGATGCAGCACCACGGCCCCCGCATGGCCCATGGTATCGCTGTAGGCGTGGGGAACCAGGGCCAGGTCGTGCCCCACCAGCTTGAGGCGCTCCACCACTTCGTCGTCGAATCGCGGCTCCAGCCGCAGCCGCGTCTCCACGTCGCCCCAGGTGCGGCCCAGAAGCCAGCGCGGCCGGGCGATGGCCTCCCCCAGCGGCACGCCGAACAGGACGTGGCGGCTGAAGACGGCGGACTGTGTCTGCGGCTGGCCTTCCCCGCCCATGGTGCCATAGGCCATCACTCGCCCGTCGGCGAGCACCGCCAGCGCCGGGTTCAGGGTATGGAACGGCCGCCGGCCGGGCTTCAGCGGATTGAGCGCCCCCGGCTCCAGGGAGAAGCTGGCGCCGCGATTCTGCATCAGCACACCGGTGGACGGCAGCACGCAGCCGGAGCCGAACTCGAAGAAGATGGACTGGATGTAGGACACCACCAGCCCCGACTTGTCCGCCGCGCCGAGCCACACCGTGTCGCCGCCGGCCTTGCCCTGCGGCCAGGGGAGGGCGCGGCCCATCTCGATGTCGGCGGCCCGCCTGGCGATGGCCTCGGGCGCAAGCAGGGCGGCAAGATCGTGGGTCAGGTGTTCGTAGTCGCACACCACCTTGTCGCGCACCAGGAAGGCGCGCTTGGTCGCCTCGATCAGCCCGTGCACGTGCTCGAAGCTGTCCGCCCGCTTCACCTTCAGCCGGTCGAACAAGGCGAGGATGAGCAGCGAGGCCAGTCCCTGGGTGGGCGGCGGGGCGTTGAACAGCCGGCCGGGGCCGATATCCACCGCCAGCGGCGCCCGCTCCACCGCCGCGTAGCGCTTGAGGTCTTCTCGGGTGACCGGGCTGCCGATGCGCTCCAGATCGGTCCCGATCTCGCGGCCCACGTCGCCGTGGTAGAAATCGGCGAGGCCGGCGCGGGCGAGATGGTCCAGGGTGTCGGCGAGGCGTTGCTGGCGCTGGAGCGTTCCCGCCTGCGGCACCGCCCGGTCCGCCGTCAGGAAGGCTGCCGCGAAGCCCGGCGCGTCTTCCAGCTCGGCTTTCTTCTGGGCGGTGAGGGCGGCCTGGGAGCGCGAGACCGGCACCCCTTCGCGGGCATGGCGGACGGCGGGTTCCAGCAGGCGCTTCAGGGTCATGCGCCCGCCGTGGGCGCCGGCGGCTTCAAGCGCCAGGCGCCAGCCGTCCACCGCGCCGGGCACGGTGACGGCGGCCAGCGGCCCGCGGGTGGGAACCGCCCCAAGGCCGAGGTCGTGATAGAAGGGGATGGTGGCGCGCGCGCCGGCGAAACCGCAGGCCTCGATATAGCGCACCCGGCCGGAGGGCTCGCGGATCAGCCAGAAGCCGTCGGCGCCCATATGGTTCATGTGCGGATAGACCACGGCGATGGCAGCAGCGGCCGCCACCATGGCCTCGATGGCGTTGCCGCCCTCGGCCAGGACCTCGCGTCCCGCCTCCGCCGCCAGATGGTGCGGGGCGGCGACCATGCCCGCCATGGTGTGGATGCTTTCGTGGGCTTCGGCCGACAGCATGCAAGGTCTCCTTTTTCAGCGGGCCGGCGGGGCGGACTTGACCCGGCGGCGCGCGCGTCGCAGTTTCCCGACCCGTTCAGGACCATGGGTCCGGGCTTTGGCGGGCACCGGGCGGGTGTGGTTCAGGCACCGCGGGGCGGCGGGCGAACAAGGCTCAAGAGCTTAGGTATCACGGACCTGAGGAACTTTGAGCCAGAGGTATATGCAGCGGCAGGCCGAGGCCGAAGCCGCGGGAGATGACAATGGCAGGTTCGCAGGAGGCGGGTTCCAACGTGGCGGGTTCCAACGTGGCGGGTGCAGGGCGCGGCGGCCATCTCTTCACGGTCTTGAGCGCGACAGCCCTCGTCGCCACCGAGGCCTTCGCCACGGCCATCGCCGCCGGCTGGGCGCTGGCGGGCCTGCTCAACCTGGGCGATGTGGGCGAATACGTCCTGATGGGCCTGTTCGCCGTGGTCGCCGTCTATGTCAGCATCGTCTATTTCCGTCGCGCCGTGCGCGTGGAGGCGTCGCTCACCGTCTGAGGCCCTCAAGGCTCGGGCCGCCAGCGCGTCACCACGTCGTCGAGGTGCGGGCGGGGCCGGTCCTCGGCCAGCGCCGCCGGCCGGCCCAAATGGATGAAGCCGGCCACCTTTTCCGTCCCGGCGACGCCCAGCAGGGCTGCGGCATCCGCATCGCGGCCGGGCCATTTCAGCAGCCACAGGGCGGAAAAGCCCATGGCTGAAGCTGCGATGACAAGGTTCATTGCAGCGGCGCCCGCGGACAGCAGCTGATTGAATTCCGGAATTTTTGCCGCCGGGTCGGTCCGGCTCACCACGACCACCGTCACCGGTGCGCGCAGCAGATAGTCCCGCCACATCTGCGCCTTTTCGGGCGCGAGGCCGGGGTTCTGCGCGGCATAGAGCGCGTCCAGCCGATCGCCGGCGACGGCGCGCGCCGCCCCTTCGAGCACGATGAAGCGCCACGGCACCAGCCGGCCATGGTCCGGCACCCGGGCGGCGATGGCGAGCATGCGGTCGAGTTCGGCGCCGTCGGGGCCCGGTTCCACCAGCGCACGCAGGGGCAGGGAGCGGCGCGTCTCCAGCAGCGCCAGCGTCTCCGGCGAGGGTGCGACCGCGATGGGCGCGAGCGGTGCCGCGGCGGTGGCGGCGGTCTGGTGATGGTGGCGGGGAACCGATTGCGTCATGGCGGGTCCTGTGGGGGGAGTCCTGTCGGGGGCAGAGCACGCCGATCAGGTGCAATCCGATCGGATCATGCGTTCTCGTGGATGGAGTTTAGACGCAGGCCCGGCAGTTGCGCGAGAAACCCGGCCGCCGGGCGCGGCAGGTGGAGAAGAACACAGGGGTTCGACAATAGAAATGGAGTTGTTCCACGCTCCGGACGGAGCGGAACGACGTGCGGTCAAGCTCCCTTTTCCAGGCAAACGCCGCCGCCGGCCCGCCGCGGGTTCAGGGTCCGCGCCGCCCCGCTCCACAGATGGAGCCTTGTGGCCCAACATTCATGTACCAAAGCGAGGCAGATGTGTTAGTCTGTTTGTTGGCCGGAGGAGTGCGCCCATTGTCATGGGTCCTGTTTCCGGCCTGTCCATTAGGCTGCGAGGCGAGACGCGGGTGGCTGGATTGAGCGTTGTGCGAAGGCGGATTTCAAGACGCCCGGAACGTGCAAGTTAAAGCACGAGAAACGCATTTCATCCGGCAGTGGTGGATGGCCCTAAGCCAAAATTGGCGACTGACCTCAACGGAAATACACATGAGCCGTAACCGAGACTTCCGAGAGCCGCGCCGCCGTGGCTTTGATGACGACTTTGCGCCGCCGCGTGATCGCGGCTTCGGAGGGGACCGTCCGTTTTCTTCGCCCAGCAGCAGCAGCAGCTTCAGCGCACCCGCCCCTTCCGGCCCGCCGATCGATGCCACCGTCAAGTGGTTCAACCCCGAGAAGGGCTTCGGCTTTGTCGAGCTCGCCGATGGCTCGGGTGACGTGTTCCTTCATGCGCGCGCCCTCGAGGCGGCCGGGCAGGAAAGCGTGCCTCCCGGCTCCAAGCTCTCGGTCCGCGTCGGCCAGGGCCAGAAGGGCCGCCAGGTGACCGAGGTCCTGGAGGTTGACACCTCCACGGCCGAGGCCGCGCCTGCGCGTCGCAGCTTTGGCGCCGGTCCCGGCGCTGGCGGCGGCTTCGGCGGCGCCCCCCGCGCTGGCGGCGCCGGTGGCGGTCCCCGTGCGGCCACCGGCCCCACCGAAGAGCGCGTCGGTACCGTGAAGTGGTACAACCCCGACAAGGGCTTCGGCTTCATCGCGGTGGAAGGCGGCGGCAAGGACGTGTTCGTGCACGTCACCGTCATCTCGCGTTCCGGCCTCACCGACCTGGCCGAAGGCCAGCGCGTGGTGGTGCAGGTTGGCCAGGGTCCCAAGGGTCCTGAAGCCCGCGGCATCGAGCTCGCCGACTGATCATTCATCCTCCCGCCGTCCCTCCGGGGCGGCGGGATTGGATCAACCGAACGGGCGAGGCTTCCCGCTTCGCCTGTCTTTTGGCATTTGTGGAGTTCAAGACCAAAATGGCGCAACAGGCAGAGGCCGACCTTTCGAGTCTGCTCGATCGACTCAAGGCGGCTCAACGAGACCTGGTACTGACCGCAGCTAAGAGCACCGCCCTTCCTTCCGACGGCATGCTGCGCAAGATTTCCGAGCTGGAAGGCGCCATTGCCGCCACCGAGGCTCTCATCCAGGAAGAGGGCGACCGCCGCTGAGCGCGCCCGCTCCCCGGCGCCCGGTTGCCGTCGCGTCCTGAACCAGCTTGCGGCTAAGTGGCGTGCGGCTCCGGGCATGGCTCTTCCGCAAGGGGGCTTCTGAAATGGCGTTCCTGTCGCCTGGCTTGCCGGTTCCCATCCGCAAGCGGTAGCGCCGCTTCGCGTGCCCCAAGTTCGCGTGCCTCCTCGTCTCGCGTGCCCCAAGTCCGAAGTATCCCCCAAGTCTGAGGTGTCCCTGGGTCCAAGTGCGCCACGCCTTTGAGCGCGTGACCTGGTCGTTTCGTGCGAAGAGCTTCGGGCGCCGAGCTTCGGTCGACGAGCTTCGGTCGACTTGGCCGCATCGGTCCTGCGCCACGCGTGGCTTGCCTGCCGGCAGCGCAGGGGTGTAAGGCTCGCGGCATCTTTCCTTTTCAGTCCGCAATTGCCTTGCCCCTCACCATCTGCACCTGGAACATCAATTCCGTCCGCATCCGCCTCGACATCGTCCGTGCGGCGGTGGAGACATTGCGGCCCGACGTCCTGTGCCTCCAGGAAACCAAGTGCCAGGACGACAAATTTCCCCTGAACGCCATCCGCGACATGGGCTTTCCCCACATCGCCCTCAACGGGCAGAAGGGCTGGCACGGGGTCGCGACCCTTTCGCGCCGGCCGTTTGTCTCGGTGGAGAAGGGCGATTTCTGCGCCAAGGGCGATGCGCGCCACGTGGCGGTGACCCTCGCCGGCGCGGATGCACTGGGCAAGCCGCTGACGGTCCATAATTTCTACGTCCCCGCCGGCGGCGACATTCCGGACCCGGAGCTGAACCCCAAGTTCGCCCACAAGCTCGCCTTTCTCGACGAGGTGACGGCATGGCCGCCGCTCGCCGCCGCCGCGGCGGACGCCGGGCGCCACGCGGTGGTGGTGGGCGACCTCAACATCGCCCCGCTCGAGACCGACGTGTGGGGCCACAAGCAGCTCCTCAACGTGGTCAGCCATACCCCGGTGGAAGTCGAGAAGCTGAACCGCTTCCAGGCCTCCGGTCCGTGGGTGGACGTGATGCGCACCATCGTGCCGCCCCGGGACAAGCTGTTCACGTGGTGGAGCTACCGTTCGCCCGACTATACCGCCAACGATCGCGGCCGCAGGCTTGACCATGTCTGGGCCAGCCAGAGCCTGGCGCCATCCGCGCGGGCCATGACGGTGCTGAAGGACGCGCGCGGCTGGGAAAAGCCCTCCGACCACGTGCCCGTGGCCCTCACCTTCGGCTGACCGGCCGGCGCCACGGGCGCGGCTTCCAGCATCAGGCGCGGGGCTCAGGGTTTGGGCGCGAGGTCGAGCAGCGGCGCGCCGAGGCCGGGCAGGCCCAGGGCGGAGCCGATCTTGCCCTTCGGCACCTTGATCACCTGCACCCCCGCTGGCAGCTGGAACAGCTTGGGGTCCTGCGGCGCGCGGGTGAGCTTGAGCGCCTCGAACACCGTCTGCTTCTTGCCCTGCACCTCCACCTCGGTGCGCAGGGCGATGCCGTCCGGCGTGATGCAGGCGGTGGTGGGCCCCACCGACGCACCCATGGCCGCGCCACCGGCGGCGCCGAGCGGAGCGTCGAGCTTCCACAGGTCGCAGGGCTCGCCCGCGACCTGGCCCTCTCCCACCCGCAGGCCGGTACCGTTGAGGATGCCGAGGGCATATTCGGGCGGCAGCTCGATCTCCACCGCCATGTTGGGCAGGTTGGGGGTCCGCACCACCATGCGGCGCGCCTTGAGGTCGATGATGCCCACGATGCTGCCGGGCACGTTGGGCTTCACCATCTCCACCCGCATCCTGCCCTGGCTGTGGGCGAGATCCATGCTGCCGCCGCGGCGCAAATCGGCGCTCAGGGCGAAATCCACCGTCGGCAGCGGCACCGGGTCGGCGCATGCCACTCCGGCGCCGAGCAGCGGCCCGGCCAGAACGCTGACCAGGCAAATGGTGGCCGCAAGGGGGCCGTGCCGCGGTGCCCGGCACGATGGGGGCTGTCGCATGGTCGGGTCCTCCGCTTGAACCTCGTCATAGCAGATGGTGGGCGCCGCGCGATCCGTTTAGACTCAAATGGAACCGTTTCAATGCAGAGACTGACTCGCGGTGCTCTCCCAAGGGGAAGGCGTCCAGCCGGCGCCGTGCCCGTGCCTTTGAAATAGGATAATGCTGAAATGGCGCCATCCCATGGCGGCGGGGCGGTGGGCCTGCAGCGCCGTCCGGCATGGGCGGCGACTGTGGATCTGTGCAAGAACGCGCAGAAGCTGTCGTAATGGCTTCGTTGAGCGGCGCGAGCATCCAGATTTGCGCAAGCCAAGCGGGCGATTCGCAAGACCGGCGTCGGCAAGGCGCCCAAGACAGACGCCCAAGACAGACGCCCGGGGAGGCGCGAAGAGGATGGCGATGGCCGGACCCGAGCGGGATACGGACTTCCAGCACGCCGCGACGCCGCACGGCGACCCCGACCACGCCAGCGGGCAGGGGGGTGCGGCGGCTGACGCTCACGTGCGAGGGGCACAGCCGCGAGCGGTGCAATCCCGCGCGGCCAGATCGCAGGCGCCTGAACCGAATGGGGTCGAGGCGAGCGCGGTGTCCGCGGGTGCTCCCACGGCCGGTTCGACCGAGAGCCGGGGTCCGCGCCGGCGGGCCATCGTCCTCATTGCCGCCCTGGCGCTTGCTGCCGCCGCGGGCGTGGCGTTTGAGGCGCTCGATCCGGTGCTCGCCGCGCTCATGGTCGCGCTGCTCGTGGCCCTGCTGTTCAGCCTGCCCCGGGCCCCGGCCAGCCCGTCCCTGCCGGAGGTGACGGCGGCGCCCCTGCCGGCGCCTCCGTTGCGCGGCGACGCCCAGGCCGCGGCGGTGGTGGCCGCCCTGCCGGAACCGGCCCTGCTGCTTTCGGCCGCCGGCGAGATCATCACCGCCAACGAACGCTTCGCCCTCGCCATCGGGCCGACCCGGGTGGGCGATCCCCTGTCCTTCGTGGTCCGTGTGCCCGAGGTGCTGGACGCCGTGCGCGCCGCCGCCGAGGATGGCCTGCCACGGCGCGTGGAATTCGCCGAGCGCATTCCGCTTGATCGCTGGCTGGAGGCCCATGTGGTGCCGCTGCGCCTGGAAGCCCAGTCGGGCATCCGCTCGGGCATCCGCTCCGGCGGCCGGAGCAGCGCGGCGGATGCGCCGGACGCGGTCCTGCTCACCTTCCGCGACCTGACCCAGCAGCGGCGGGTGGAGCAGATGCGGGCCGACTTCGTGGCCAATGCGAGCCACGAGCTGCGCACGCCGCTCGCCTCCCTGTCCGGCTTCATCGAGACCCTGCAGGGCCCGGCCCGCAACGACACGCCGGCGCGCGAGCGCTTCCTCGTCATCATGGCGGCGCAGGCGCGGCGCATGTCGCGCCTCATCGACGATCTCCTGTCCCTGTCGCGCATCGAGCTGAACGCCCATGTGCGGCCGCAGACCAAGGTGGACCTCGCCGGCATTCTCGCCCATGTGTGCGACACCCTCTCCCCCCTCGCCAGGGATCGCGGCGTGACGCTGGAGCAGGTGAAGGATGCCGCGCCGCTGGAGGTGCTGGGCGACCGGGACGAGCTCATTCGCCTGTTCGAGAACCTGGTGGAGAACGCGCTGAAATACGGCGCGCCCGGCAAGCGGATCGAGGTCCGCCTGTTCCGCGAGAACGGTACGGCGGTGGTGAGCATCCGCGATTTCGGTCCCGGCATCCCGCCCGAGCACCTGCCCCGCCTCACCGAGCGCTTCTACCGGGTGGACGTGGCGGCGAGCCGCGACCAGGGGGGTACGGGGCTGGGGCTGGCCATCGTCAAGCACATCGTGGCGCGCCATCGGGGCCGGCTCGGCATCGACAGCGTGCTGGGCCAGGGCGCAACTTTCAGCGTGCGGCTCGACGCTTTGCCGGGTCCGGAAAAAAAGAGTGATCAGACAGCCGCTTAAGATGTCATCTCCATGTCACGCGGTGGTCATAGAACCTTGGCCGACCGGGGCTAAGAGTCCCGAGCCCAATGTTGCCCCGGCGTCAGGCCTCGAACGGCAACGGATTTGGCAAGGAGAATTACCGTGAAGCTCACCATCGCTCTCGGCGCGATCGCCGTGGCAGGCACGCTGTTCGCTGGCAGCGCCCAAGCCGTCGACTTCACCGGCGCTGGCGCGTCCTTCCCGGCCCCCGTCTACCAGGCCTGGGGTGCGAAGTTCAAAGAGAAGACCGGTAACACGCTGAACTACCAGTCCATCGGCTCCGGCGGTGGACAGAACCAGATCATCAACCGCACGGTCGATTTCGGCGCCTCCGACGCCACCGTGCCCGGCGAGAAGCTGGCGGCCAACAACCTGCTCCAGTTCCCGACCGTGATCGGTTCGGTGGTCGCCACCGTCAATCTCGACGGTATCGTCACCAACCAGCTCAAGCTCACCGGCCCGATCCTCGCCGACATCTATCTCGGCAAGATCACCAAGTGGGACGACAAGGCGATCGCCGACATCAACCCCGGCGTGAAGCTGCCGTCCTCGGCCATCGTGCCGGTGTACCGTTCGGACTCCTCGGGCACGACCTCCATCTTCACCTCCTACCTCTCGGCGGTGAGCCCCGACTGGAAGTCCAAGGTCGGCTCCGCCACTTCGGTCCAGTGGCCTTTCGGCGCTGGCGCCAAGGGTAACGAGGGCGTGACCGGCACCGTGAAGAACACCAAGGGCGGCCTCGGCTACGTGGAGTTCATCTACGCCGCCGCGAACAAGCTCGTGGTGACCCAGCTGCAGAACAAGGCCGGCAAGTTCGTCAGCCCCGAGGTTGCCGGCTTCCAGGCCGCCGCCGCCTCCGCCGACTGGAAGGGCGCCAAGGACTTCGCCGCTTCCATGATCGATGCCCCGGCCCCCGAGGCGTGGCCGATCGTCAGCCCCACCTACATCCTTCTCCCGAAGGATCCGAAGAACGTGGACGCCTCGCGCGCGACCATGGAGTTCTTCAAGTGGGCCTACACCAAGGACGGCGCTGCCGTCGCCGAGGAACTGCACTACATCCCGCTTCCCGCAGCGGTGGTGAAGCAGGTGGAAGAAGCCTTCAAGAGCGAGATCAAGGGTCCGGACGGCAAGCCCGTCCTCTGATCCCGGCATAACCCGGCGCCGCCCCACCGGGGCGGCGCTTCTTTCACGACAGGGTGCGCCTGTCCTGCCGCATGGGGCGGGCGGGGCGGCACCCAGATGACGGGCGGCGCGGCAGCGCGTGCAGCCCTGGCTTCGGATCAGGCCGCCAGCTGCGGCGCGCGGGGGACAGGCATCCAATGGACGCGACGGTGGAGAGCATGGGGTCTGGATCGGTCCAGCCCATCACCAAGGCGAAGGCGACCGGCCGGATCTCGGACCCGATCTTCGTCGCCCTCTTGTGGGCGAGCGGCATCTTCGTTCTTGCCCTGCTCGGCCTGATCATTGCCGAGCTGTTCCAGGGCGGCCTGCCGGCGCTGCAGCATTTCGGGCTCGACTTCATCTGGTCGTCCGCCTGGAATCCGGTGACCGAGAATTTCGGCGCCCTGGTGATGATCTACGGCACGCTGTTCAGCGCCATCATCGCCGTGGTGGTGGCCCTGCCTTTGTCCTTCGGCATCGCCTTCTTCCTCACCGAGATCGCCCCCCCGCCGCTGAAGCGGCCCATCGGCGTCGCGGTTCAGCTGCTCGCGGCCGTGCCCTCCATCATCTACGGCATGTGGGGCTTCTTTGTCATCGTCCCGCTGATGGCCGTCTATGTGCAGCCGCCGCTGATCGACACTATCGGCAACCTGCCGATCATCGGCGCCCTGTTCGCCGGCCCGCCGCTCGGCTCCGGCATGTTCACCGCCGGCCTCATCCTCGCGGTGATGATCCTGCCCTTCATCACGGCCATGTTCGTGGAGACGCTGGAATCCGTCCCGCCCATGCTGAAGGAATCCGCCTACGGCATCGGCGCCACCACCTTCGAGGTGTACAAGAACGTCTCCGTTCCCTACGGCAAGACAGCCATGGTGGGCGCCATCATGCTCGGCCTTGGCCGCGCGCTGGGCGAGACCATGGCGGTCACCTTCGTCATCGGCAATGCGACGCGCATGTCGGCCTCCCTGTTCGCGCCGGGTGCCACCATCGCCTCCACCATCGCCAACGAGTTCCCTGAAGCGGCGATCGGGTCGCTGAAGCTGACCTCGCTGCTGCAGCTTGGCTTCATCCTGTTCGTCATCTCGTTCATTGTGCTGGCTCTGTCCCGGGCGCTCGTGCGCTCGCGGCTCGACTGATCCAAGGAGCAGGCAATCATGGCCTCCCTCGCCGCGCGCCGCGCCAAGGACACCACCGTCAAGGTGATCTCGACGGCCTTTGCCGTCCTGGCCATCTTCCTCCTGGGCTGGATCCTGTGGACCCTGCTCTCCCGCGGGCTGCCCGCCCTCGGCCTCAATGTGTTCACGGAAGTGACCAAGCCGCCGGGCCAGCAGGGTGGCCTGCTGAACGCCATCGTCGGCTCGTTGATCCAGATCGGCATCGCCATGGTCATCGGCGGCCCCATCGGCATTTTCTGCGGCACCTTCCTGGCCGAGAACGGCAAGGGCACGAAGATCGGCGCCGCCGCCCGTTTCGTGAACGACATCCTGCTGTCCGCCCCCTCCATCCTGGTGGGCCTGTTCATCTACACCCTGCTGGTGGTGCCGTTCGGCGGCTTCTCCGGCTGGGCCGGGTCGCTGGCGCTCGCCATCCTGGTCATTCCGGTGATCGTGCGCACCACCGAGGACATGCTGAACCTCGTTCCCGTGGGCCTGCGCGAGGCCGCCTTCGCCCTCGGCGCGCCGCAGTGGAAGGTGGTCATGTTCATCACCTGGCGCGCGGCGCGGGCCGGCATCGTCACCGGCATCCTGCTCGCCATCGCCCGTGCGGCCGGCGAGACCGCGCCGCTGCTCTTCACCTCGCTCGGCAACAACGCTTTGTCGACCGACCTGTCGAAGCCCATGGCGAGCCTGCCCATCGCCATCTACCAGTTTGCCGGCAGCCCGTTCGACGACTGGGTCTCCCTCGCCTGGGCCGGCGCGCTCCTCATCACCGTGGGCGTGCTCGTGCTCAACGTGGCGTCCCGCCTGTTCCTGGCGCGGAGCCACTAACGGCGCCCCCCGGCGCCGTACCCGAACCCTTCCGAATTCATCCTCCGAAGCGAGGCCAAAATGACTTCAGCCGTCGACCCCACCTTCAACATCTCCTCGTCGGTCTCCGCCCGTCCGGACGCGCTGGCCGCGCCCGCCAAGATCAAGGTGGAGAACCTCCAGTTCTACTACGGCAGCAACCACGCGCTGCGGAACATCAACTTCCATGTGCCGGAAAAGCGGGTGACCGCCATGATCGGCCCCTCCGGCTGCGGCAAGTCCACCCTGCTGCGCGTGTTCAACCGCATGTACGACCTCTATCCCGGCCAGCGGGCCGAGGGCGCGGTGCTGTACGATGGCGTGAACATCGTGGGCAAGGAGCTGGACTCCACCATCGTGCGCACCCGCATCGGCATGGTGTTCCAGAAGCCCACGCCGTTCCCCATGACCATCTATGACAACATCGCCTTCGGCGTGAAGCTGCACGAGAAGCTCACGAAGGCGCAGATGGACGAGCGCGTGGAATGGTGCCTGCGCAAGGCCGCCATCTGGGACGAGACCAAGGACCGCCTGCACACCTCGGCGCTCGGCATGTCCGGCGGCCAGCAGCAGCGCCTGTGCATCGCCCGCACCATCGCGGTGCGTCCCGAGGTGATCCTGCTGGACGAGCCCACCTCGGCCCTGGACCCCATTTCCACCTCGAAGATCGAGGACCTGATCGACGAACTGAAGCAGGACTTCACCATCGTCATCGTTACGCACAATATGCAGCAGGCCGCGCGCTGCGCCGACATCACCGCCTTCTTCTATCTCGGCGAGCTGATCGAGGTGGCGCCTTCGGACGTGATCTTCACCAATCCGAAGGAAATTAAGACGCGCGACTACATCACCGGCCGCTTCGGCTGACGGCTCAAGCGGCGTTGCGGGCCTGGCCATCACACCGCCGCTTCCTATCTTTGCTTTAGTGCATTTTCGTCACGCGAGCCGATGCCCACTTCGCTGGAAAATGCTTGAAAAGGATCTTTCCGATGCCGGAGCATACCGTTTCGTCCTTCGACCAGGAGTTGAAGGAAATCGGACGCAAGGTGGTGGAGATGGGCGGCCTGGCCGAGCGGCTGGTCGCCGATTCGGTGAGTTCGCTCATCAAGCGTGACGGCGCCCTCGCCCAGAAGGTCGTGCTGCTCGACACCACCGTCGACCAGATGCAGCGCGAGATCGAGGATCGCGCCATCCTCGTCATCGCCAAGCGCCAGCCGGTGGCCAACGATCTGCGCGAGATCGTGTCGGCCATCCGCATCGCCAACGACCTGGAGCGGATCGGCGATCTTGCCAAGAACGTGGGCAAGCGCGTCATGGCCATCGAGGGTGAGTACCATCCGGCCAAGCTGGTGCGGGGCGTGGAGCACATCTCCGACCTCGTGCTCGAGCAGCTGAAAGAGGTGCTCGACGCCTACGCCGCCCGCAACGAGGCGAAGGCGGTTGAGGTGTGGGGCCGCGACAGCGCCATCGACACCATGTACACGTCCCTGTTCCGCGAACTCCTCACCTATATGATGGAGGATCCGCGCAACATCTCCGTGTGCACGCACCTGCTGTTCTGCGCGAAGAACATCGAGCGCATCGGTGACCACGCGACCAACGTCGCGGAGATCGTCTATTACATGGTCACCGGCCAGAACCTGCCGGAGAGCCGCCCCAAGGCGGATGCCTCCAGCGAGACCACTCTGGCTTTTCCGGGGCGTTCCGCCCAGGCTTGAGTGGCCGGCCCAGCCCTGCTTCGGCCCGCCTGGGCCGGCGCGGGCAGGCCGAAGCAGTCAAGACGGGTGATGCCAAGACGGGTGATGTACAGTGCCGGCGCATATTCTGATCGTCGAGGATGAGGAGCCCCTGACCCTTCTGCTCCGCTACAATCTGGAGTCGGAGGGCTACGGCGTGGAAAGCGTCGGCCGCGGGGACGAGGCCGAGACGCGGCTGCGCGAGAGCGTGCCCGATCTCGTCATCCTCGACTGGATGTTGCCGGGCCTGTCCGGCATCGAGCTGTGCCGGCGCCTGCGCACCCGTCCGGAGACCGAGCGCCTGCCCGTCATCATGCTCACCGCCCGTGGCGAGGAGACCGAGCGCGTGCGCGGCCTTGCCACCGGCGCCGACGATTATGTGGTGAAGCCGTTCTCGGTGCCCGAGCTGCTCGCCCGGGTGCGGGCGCTCCTGCGCCGGGCCAAGCCCGAGCATGTGGCCACCCTGCTGCGCGCCGGCGACATCGAGCTGGACCGGGAGACCCACCGGGTCCACCGCGCCGGGCGCGAGGTCCATCTCGGCCCCACCGAGTTCCGCCTGCTGGAATTCCTGATGCAGAGCCCCGGCCGCGTCTTCTCCCGAGAGCAATTGCTCGACGGGGTGTGGGGCCAGGACGTCTATATCGACGAGCGCACCGTGGACGTGCACGTGGGCCGCCTGCGCAAGGCCATCAACCGCGGGCGCCAGTCCGACCCCATCCGGACGGTGCGCGGCGCGGGCTATTCCTTCAACGAGATGTTCGCCCGCTCCCATTGAAGGGGTGGCTGTGCCGGGTGCCCGAAGGGCATCCTAGGATGCATATCCGGTGAACTCCCGTTCACATGATATGCTCTATCTCGTTGTTTTGACGCGATTCCAGGCAGCAAGATCCGAACGGAAGACGCTTCAGCCCGAGCGCACCCCGATCAGCCCCAGCACCTGCCTGGCCGCCCGCTCGCCGGAGAGCCAGGCGCCGCCCACGGTGCCCCACAAGGTCTCGTGGGCGTGCTCGCCGGCGAACACCATGCGGCCGCCCACGGTCTCGATGAAGGCGCGGCGCATGTTGCCGTAGCCGGGCAGGGCGCAGGAGAAGGCGCCGAGCGCATAGGGTTCCTTGCTCCAGCGGGTGGCGTGCACCTTGCCCATCCGTGCCGCGGCGTCGGCGCCGAACTCCCGCGTCAGCGCCTCCTTCGCGAAGGCGGCCGCCGCCTCTGGCGCGGCGTTGGCAAGGCCCACCGCCGTATCGCCGGCCACGTCCAGCGTATAGAGGTCGCTGCCGCCGATGCGGGCGCGCATCATGTAGGCGCGCGGGCCGTCCGCCTTGAAATAGAGGGTTTCGTCCGCGGCGAGGGCGGCCGGGTTGCGCGGCAGGCGGAAGGCGATGTGGTCGTAGGCGCCCAGCGTGATCTTCTCCACCGCCATGCGATAGCGCGGCTGGAGGTTGGGCAGGATGCGCAGCCGGCCGCTGGCGATCACGCTCGGCGGCACGGCGACGATGACCGAACGTCCCTGCAGGGTGCCCTTGCTGGTCTGCACGGTGACCAGGCGGCCGGTCAGTTCCACGCTGCGGGCCACGGTCTCCAGCCGCACCGTCAGCGGCCGCGCCAGCTGGGCCACCAGCGTGCCGATGCCCTGGCGGCAGATCTCCTCGCCTTCAGGCTCCTCTGCGCGGGCGAAGTCCACCGTGGAGACCTGATCGAGTTCCTTGGCGCAATCGATGGGCCCCACCACGAAGCGGGCGGTGGCTCCCCACGGGCCGAGGTCCGGCAGGGCGCGGGCGGCGGGCATGTCGCGCCCGGCATCGCCGGCGGCGCCGATGGCGCGTTCGGCGCGGCGCACCGTGGCGACGAAGGCCTCATAGTCGGCGTCGCGGGCCTCGCGCCCGTTCACATAGAGCCGTGCGCCCTCGGGTGCGCGGGTGATGTCGAGGCCTTCCGCCCGGCCATAGGCGGCCATGGGGCGGGCGGCCGGCATGTTCAGCCGCGCGGCGCCCAGGTCGAAGGGCACGCCGAACAGGGCGGTGTCGGTGGCGGTGCGCCCGCCCACCCGGTTCGCCGCCTCGATGAGCACATAGGAGCGGCCGGCCTCGGCGATGCGGCGTGCGGCGGAGATGCCGGCGGCCCCGGCGCCGATGATGATGACATCCGCATCGCTCTGCTGGCCGAGCGCGCGGGTGACGCCCACCGGGAGGGCGGCGAGCGCGGCGCCTCCGGCGATGAAGGCGCGGCGGGTGAGGGGGGAAAGGCGCGGATGGGTCACGGGCCGGACGCTAGCATAGCCCGCGCGCGCGGGGGAGGGGCGTCGGCGCCGCTCCATCGGCTTGTCCCGGCCCTCGGCCGGACCCGCAGCTCTACCCCAGCACGCCCAGCGCCTGCCTGGCGGCCCGCTCGCCGGAGAGCCAGGCGCCGCCCACGGAGCCCCACAGGGTTTCATGGGCGTGCTCCCCCGCGAAGACCAGGCGGTCGGAGGCGATCTCCATGAAGGCCTGGCGCATGTGGGCGTAGCCGGGCAGGGCGCAGGTGAAGGCGCCCAGCGCCCAAGGCTCCCGGCTCCAGCGGGTGGCGTGCACCTTGCCCACCTTCGCCGCCGTGCGGGCGCCGAACTCATGGGTCAGCGCCTCCATGAGGAAGGCGCGCGCGGCCTCCGGCGGGCCGTTGGCAAGGTCGTCGGCGATGGTGCCGGCCACCTCCAGGCTGTGGAGGCTGCCGCCGTTGATGCGGGCGAGGAGGCCATAGGCCCTTGGCCCCTCCACCTTGAAGTAGACCAGTTCGTCCCCCTTCAGCCCGGCGGGGTTGCCCGGCAGCTCGAAGGCGATGTGGTCGTAGGTGCCGAGCGTGATGGTCTCCACGGCGGTGCGGCAGCGCTCCGGCAGGCGCGGCAGGATGCGCAGTTTCCCGGCCGCGATCACGCTGGGCGGCACCGCGATGATCACCGCGCGGCCCTTGAGCGTGCCGCGATCGGTGGCGACCGACACCAGGCGGCCGCCGAGGTCCACCGTCCGGGCGGCGGTGCCCAGGCGCACGCTGAGCGGCGCGGCGAGCTTCGCCACCAGGGTGCCGAAGCCCTGGCGGCAGAATTCGTCCTCGTCCTTCTCCTCGGACCTTGAAAAATCCACGGTGGAGACCTGATCCAGCTCCTTGGCGCAGGAGAACGGCCCCAGGGCGAAGCGGGCGCTGTCCGTCCACGCGCCGAGGGGCGGCAGCACCCGACCGGCGGGGACATCGCGCCCGGCCTCGCCGGTGGCCACGATGGCGCGCTCGCCCCGCTTCACGGCGGCGAAGAAGTCCGCGCGGTCCCCCTCGCCCGCCTCGGCGCCGTCCATGAACAGCCGGCCGTGGTCGGGCGCGCCATAGAGGTCGAGGCCCGCCGCCCGGCCGAAGGCGGACAGGGGATGAAGGCTGGGGGTGTGGATCCAGTGGGCGCCCACATCGAACGGGACCCCGAAGATCGTGGTGTCGGTGAAGGCGCGCCCGCCCACCCGGCCGGAGGCCTCGATCAGCGCATAGCTGCGCCCGGCCTCCGCGATCCGGCGGGCCGCGGCGATGCCGGCCGCACCGGCGCCGATGATGATGACGTCGGATTCCGCCCCCTGCCCCAGTGCGGCATAGGGGCCGGCAAGGGGCACCGCGGCCAGCGCGGCCCCGCGAGCAAGCAGTTTTCGGCGGTTCATCACGATGGTCCGGCCTTGTCCGTCTCGGACGCGACCATAGGGCCGGATCGGCCCGGATTGAACCGGCGTGATGGGCGCGCCCGTCATATGATCGCGGGGGGGCAATACCCATGGCCCGTGCGCTTTGCTCACGGGCCATGGGTCAAGCCCGCTCGGCGCTTGAGCGTCACCCACTTTGAGCGTCGCCCACCTTGAGCGTCACCTACTTGGCATCGGTCGAAGACAAAAGGCCGATGGTATGAGACTCAGTTGCGCCGGTTGGCCACGAACAGGGCGGCCTCGGCCAGCACCGCGCCGCGCGCGCCGAAGGGGGCAAGGGCGGCGCCCGCATCCTCCACCAGCCGGTCGAGCAGCACGCGGGCGGCGGGCAGGCCGAGGCGGGAGACGAGGGTCGCCTTGCCGGCGGCGGCGTCCTTGCCCACCTTCTTGCCCACCTCCTCGGCGGTGCCCTCCACGTCGAGGATGTCGTCGGCGATCTGGAAGGCGGCGCCCAGCGCCCGGCCATAGGCCAGCAGCGCCTCGCGCTCGGCCGTCGTGGCGCCACCCAGCAGCGCGCCCGCCTCCACCGAGACGGCGAGCAGCGCGCCGGTCTTCATGGCCTGGAGGTCGCGGATGGCGTCTTCGGCCAGCGCGAGGGGGGCGCCGCCGGAGAAGCGGCCTTCGGCGGCGAGGTCCAGCATCTGCCCGCCGACCATGCCGCCAATGCCCGCCGCCCGCGCCAGCGCCCGCACCAAAGCGATGCGCACGGCGGCATCGGGATGGGCATCCTCCCCCGCCAGCAGGTCGAAGGCGAGGGTGAGCAGGCCGTCGCCGGCGAGGATGGCGGTGGCCTCGTCATAGGCCCGATGGACGGTCGGCCGGCCCCGGCGCAGATCGTCGTCGTCCATGGCGGGCAGGTCGTCATGGACCAGGGAATAGCAATGGATGCACTCGATGGCGGTGGCCGCCGTCACCGCCTGTGCGGCCGGGATGCCGAACAGGCCGGCGCTCTCCATCACCAGGAACGGCCGCAGCCTTTTGCCGCCGCCCAGCGCGCCGTGGCGCATGGCGGCCATCAGCCGCTCGGGTCGCAGCCGCTCGCCGGGCCGCGCGGCATCGGCGAGGGCGAGGGCCAGGCGGGCCTCGGTGGCCGCGGCGGAGGCGTCGAGCCGGTCCTTGAGGGAAAGGGTCACGATCGGGTCACCTTGGGGCCGGCGGGCCGCAAAAGGG
>NZ_JAIVFO010000319.1 GCF_029991245.1 Xanthobacter autotrophicus | reverse complement strand
GAGGGGGAATTGACGAGGCCGGCCAGCATGGCGGCTTCGGCCAGCGTCACCTGCCGGGCGGACTTGCCGAAATAGCGCTGGGCGGCGGCCTCCACCCCGTAGGCGCCGGCGCCGAAATAGACCCGGTTGAGATAGAGATCGAGGATCTCGGCCTTGGTGAACTTGTGCTCCAGCCACAGGGCCAGCACCAGCTCCTGGATCTTGCGGGAGGCGGTGCGCTCCTGGGTCAGGAACAGGTTCTTGGCCAGCTGCTGGGTCAGGGTCGAGCCGCCCTGCTTGAGCCGCCGCGAGGTGAGGTTGGTGACGAGGGCGCGGGCCAGGCCCTCGGGATCGAGGCCGAAATGGCCGAAGAAGCGCTGGTCCTCGATGGCGACGAACGCCTTGGGCAGATAGGGCGGCAACTCGCCGATGGGCACGGCGACGCCGCCCATGTCGCCGCGGGTGGCCAGCGTCTTGCCGTCGGCCGCCTGCACGGTCACCGTGGGCGGACGCTTGGGGATCATGAGCGTCTGCATGGGCGGCAGCTTGGAGGCCTCCCACGCGATGACGCCGGCCAGCGCCAGCAGCGCCCACACGCCGAGGATGAGGCCCCATTTGATCAGGCCGAACAGGAGCGGCCCGCGCCGGCGGCTGCGGGCTGGCTTGGTCTTCTGAGGCGGATCGGCCCGGCCGCGGCGGGGCTCGGCGGGGGCGGGT
>NZ_JAIVFO010000318.1 GCF_029991245.1 Xanthobacter autotrophicus | reverse complement strand
GCACCGAGGAGCAGAAGAAGCTCTACCTGCCCAAGCTCACCAGCGGCGAATGGACCGGCACGATGTGCCTCACCGAGCCCCATTGCGGCACCGACCTGGGCCTGCTGCGCACCCGGGCCGAGCCCGTGGCCGGCGCGCCCGAGGGCACCTACAAACTCACCGGCAACAAGATCTTCATCAGCGCGGGCGAGCACGATTTCACCGAGAACATCGTGCACCTGGTGCTGGGCCGCCTGCCGGACGCGCCCAAGGGCAGCAAGGGCATCAGCCTGTTCGTGGTGCCCAAGTACCAAGTCAACGCCGACGGCTCGCTGGGCGAGCGCAACCCGATCTACTGCACCGGCCTGGAGCACAAGATGGGCATCCACGGCAACGCCACGGCGCAGATCTCGATCGACGGCGCCATCGGCACGCTGGTGGGCCAGCCGCACAAGGGCCTGGCCGCCATGTTCGTGATGATGAACGCCGCGCGCCTGGGCGTGGGCAACCAGTCGCTGGGCCTGACCGAAGTGGCCTTCCAGAACGCGCTGGCCTACGCCAAGGACCGCATCCAGATGCGCAGCCTCTCGGGCACCAAGGCCAAGGACAAGGAAGCCGATCCGATCATCGTGCACCCCGACGTGCGCAAGATGCTGCTGACGGCCAAGGCCTACGCCGAGGGCGCCCGCGCGCTGCAGATCTACTGCACGCTGCTGCTGGACAAGGCGCACAGC
>NZ_JAIVFO010000317.1 GCF_029991245.1 Xanthobacter autotrophicus | reverse complement strand
GCTTTGCGGCTTTGGCGGCGCGTGTTGCCCGGCGCGGCGGGTCCGCCGGGGGCGGGGCGGAGCGGTCGCGGGCGTCGAGACGGATGTCGAACAGGCTCTCGGGGCGTTCCAGCACCGGTTCCCGCCTCATGCCCTCGCCTCGTCCGCGTGCCGTCATGAATGATCCTGTGGCTTGTGCTCCCGTCTGCCGCACTGCGGGAGCCGCGCCCCTTGCAGCATCAAAATGGGGCGGAAGCGCAGCGCAGCGGAAGGCACCCTAGCGGCAGCGGCATAAGGACCCGTTAAGGACCGCCCAGTGGTGTTCCTCAGGTTGGATAGAACCGCCGTCGGCCCCCTCTCCCGCCGCGCCCGGTCGCCGCAGCAGATTTTCAAACTGAGGCATCACCGTTAAGGACCGCCCAGCGGGCCTTGCCGGCAGCGGTCCCAGAACCCCGTCCGCTGGTCCGGCGTGCGGTAGTACCAGCACATGCCGTTGGCCGGGGGCGCGCCCACCAGCCCTGCCGCCATGCCCGGCTGGAGCATGCCCAGCGCGCCGCCGTTGGCCACGGGGCCGCCGGGTCCCCAGCTCTGCCGGGGCGCGGGGAGGATCACCGGCGGCACCTGGTTGGTCAGGGGCACCGAGAGCGGGGCGGGAGACGGCTGGAGCGGCGTGGCCCAGGGCGCCGCAAGGGGCGCCGTCAACAGCGGCCCACGCTGGAGCGGAGGCAGCGACGGCGGCCGTG
>NZ_JAIVFO010000316.1 GCF_029991245.1 Xanthobacter autotrophicus | reverse complement strand
GTGTACGAGAGACAGGTTGATGCCCCGCCCGTCGGCAAGGCTCGGTCCGAACACCAGCGCGGTGCCGGCGATGCCTGCCAGCGCGCCGAGCAGGATCTGCCGGCGCAGCGGCACGCGCAGGAACAGCGCCGAAAACAGGGGAATGAGGATGGCGGAGAGGGAGAAGATCACCGACATCAGCCCGGACGGCAGGTGATAGCCGGCATAGTAGAAGAACAGGAAATTCAGCGAGAACAGCGTCGCCCCGAGGCCCGCGAACAGCAGGTGGTCGCGCGCCTTGAAGGCCAGCGGGGCGCGGGTGGCGATCACGAAAGCCAGCATGGCGAGGGTCGCGGCGAGGAAGCGCCAGGTGCCCGACACTTCCGGCGCCACCACGCCCAGCTGGAGCTTCAGCGGCAGCCAGCCCGAGCCGAAGATCAGCACGCACACGCCGTAAAGAACGAAGTCGCGCGGGCCGAGGGGCCCATCGGTTCGGGACGTATCGGGGGGCATGGGGGGCAGATCCGGACAGGAGCCGCCAAGGTAGAGCACGCGCCTGCCGCCCCCGCAACGCGGCCCGTTGAAGAGGCGGGGGCGACCCCGCCGCATATACCGCGATCCGGGTGGACCTGATCCGCAGGCTTGTAAGGTGCGCCGTCGGCCCCCTCTCCCGCCTGCGGGGGAGGGATGGGGAGGGGGCGAGATCAGGCTATCGGCACCGGCGGCACCAGGAAAACCCACCTGTTGCCCCCACCC
>NZ_JAIVFO010000315.1 GCF_029991245.1 Xanthobacter autotrophicus | reverse complement strand
GAGCACCGGCGGCGGGGCGGGGAGCGGATCTGCCCCCCCGCCCCCTCAAGGCACAAGCCGCTGGAGCCGATCGCGTGCGCGATGGTATAAGACCATCTTTCGCCCGTTCTCAGCCATTGCGAACCGCTTCTATGATCGCCACGCCTGCCCACGAGATCCCCCTGGACATCCGGCGCAAGGCGGTGGCCGTCCACGAGGCCGGGCACGCCCTGGTGGCCCTCCTCCACAAGCGCAACGTGACCGAGGCGGCCCTTCACCCGCCCCACGGCCTGAGCGGGGAAACACGGTTCGAGGGCGCGGGCGAGTTGTTGCTGGACCTGAACACCAAGGCCGACCGGCACTTCATCGAAGATGCCATCGTCATTCTTCTGGCCGGGCAAGTCGCCGAAGCGCATTACTGGAAGCAACAGGCCCCGCTCTACATCCCGCGCATCGATTCCCACCGCACCGACGACGCCGAGATCCACGCGCTGAGATCCCACTTCGCCCTGGGCCCCGAGCAGCAGGCCATGTTCATGGGCTACTGCACGGACAAGGCGAGCCGCATCATCCTGCACCCCAACGCCCAGGCCGCCATCGCCGAGATCGCCACCCGGCTGTTCGACACCCTGTCCATCGGCCGGGCCACTTTGGACGAGATCCTTGCCCGGCACGATGTGGCGGAAGGGAAGCTGAGGGTTGCGCGGCATCCTTGGGAGAGGCGGGTTTAGGGGGTGGGGG
This sequence comes from Xanthobacter autotrophicus, assembly GCF_029991245.1. Taxonomy (GTDB): domain Bacteria; phylum Pseudomonadota; class Alphaproteobacteria; order Rhizobiales; family Xanthobacteraceae; genus Xanthobacter; species Xanthobacter autotrophicus_C. Next base: position 32 of record NZ_JAIVFO010000315.1, on the reverse strand, counting down.
AGGGAGTGCGAGCGGAGTATCTAGGGTTGAGT
>NZ_JAIVFO010000314.1 GCF_029991245.1 Xanthobacter autotrophicus | reverse complement strand
GGGCCGGGAGGTGGCCGTGGGCGGCTGCAGCTTCGTCGCGGCGCGGGCCAGGGGCGACCTCGTGGCGGGCGATCTGGCGGCCCTGCGCACCGGCCTGCCGGCGGCGAGCGCGGTGGTCGCGGTGGCCATCGACGGATGCTTTGCCGGCCTGCTCATCCTCGCCGACCGGGTGCGGGACGATGCGGGCGAGATGGTGCGGGCGCTCCGGGCCGGCGGGGTGGACCACATCGCCCTCGCCTCGGGCGACCGCGCGGAGGCGGTGGAGGCGCTGGGCCGCAGCCTCGGCCTCGACAGCTGGGCGGGGGACCTTCAGCCGGCGGGCAAGGTGTCATACGTGACCGATGCCCATGCCCGGCTGGCCTCGGGCACGGTGATGATGGTGGGCGACGGGGTCAACGATGCCCCGGCGCTGGCCGCCGCCGACGTGGGCGTGGCGCTGGGCGCGCGCGGCGCCGCCGCCTCCGCCGAGGTGGCGGACGTGGTGCTGCTGGTGGACCGGCTGGACCGCCTCGCCGAGGCCATGGCCATCGCCCGGCGGGCGCTCGCCATCGCGCGGCAGAGCGTGGTCGCGGGCATCGCCCTGTCGCTTCTGGGCATGCTGGCTGCGGCCTTCGGCTGGCTGGAGCCGGTGGCCGGCGCCCTGCTGCAGGAGGCCATCGACGTGGCGGTGATCCTCAACGCCCTGCGGGTGCTGATCCCGGGGCCGGGGGAGGGGTGAGGCGGGCTTGTGCTACGGCCCAGGCGTCGCGCGACCCCTCACCCCAGCCCTCTCCCGCAAGGGGAG
>NZ_JAIVFO010000313.1 GCF_029991245.1 Xanthobacter autotrophicus | reverse complement strand
CCTCACCCCCAACCCCTCTCCCGCAAGGGGAGAGGGGAGGACGGCCGATCATCCCATCGCTCAATAATACGACGCGATCTTCTCCACCTCGGCCTTGGAGCCGAACACCAGCGGGATGCGCTGGTGGATGTGGTGGGGCTCGATGTCGAGGATGCGGGTCTTGCCGTCGGTGGCGGCACCCTTGGCCTGCTCGGTGAGGAAGGCGACCGGGTTGGCCTCGTAGATCAGCCGCAGGCGGCCGCTCTCGTAGCCCTTGCGCTTGTCGCCGGGATAAACGTACACGCCACCGCGGGTGAAGATGCGGAAGGCGTCGGCCACCATGGAGCCCACCCAGCGCATGTTGAAATCCTTGCCGCGCGGGCCGTCCTTGCCGGCGAGGCAATCGGCGATATAGGCGCTCATGGGCTCCGCCCAGTGGCGCACATTCGACTGGTTGACGCCGTATTCCTTGGTCTCGGCCGGGATCTCCACATCCGTGCGGGCGAGCACGAACGCGCCGGTCTGCCGGTCGTGGACGAACACCTGCGTGCCCGCGCCGAAGGTGGCGACGAGGATGGTGGCGGGGCCATAGGCCAGGAAGCCCGACGCCACCTGGTTCACGCCCGGCAGCATCACCGCCGAAACCGGATCGGTGTGCACGGCAGCGTCATAGGGAAGGATGGAATAGATGGTGCCCACCGACACGTTGGTGTCGATGTTGGAGGAGCCGTCCAGCGGGTCCACCGCGATCACGAGGCGGCCGTCCGGGTTCAGCGGAATCAGCTCCTCGCTCTCCTCGGAGGCGAGGAAGGCGGTGGGGGTGGGCAGGAG
>NZ_JAIVFO010000312.1 GCF_029991245.1 Xanthobacter autotrophicus | reverse complement strand
GGAGAGCACCACACCCGGGACGCTGATCGTCGATTCCAAAGAGATCCCGGGTCCCCCGGTTCCGCCCGCGCCGCCGCGTCCGCCATCGCCGCCGAGACCGCCCGAGCCTCCGTAAAGCGTCGTCTCGTTGATCACGGTGAAGGAGGTGCCGCTGATGCCCGCCCCGCCCAGACCGCCGAGGCCGCCGGCTCCGCCATTGCCGCCGTCATTGCCCGGCTGCCCCTTGCCGGCGAGGGTGGCGTATGATCCCGGATCGGTAAAGTGTTGGGAGAGGGTTACGCCCACAGGCACCACCGGTGCGAATTGGCTGTCGCTGCCGGCTCCGGCCGCACCGCCCGCGCCGCCGCCGATCACGCCGGTGTTGTGGATAGTGAAATTGGATCCGCCTGCGCCAACGCCGCCCTGCGCGCCCGCGCCTCCCGCGCCTGGCTCGCTGGACTTGGGGCCGATGAACATCGATCCACCCTGGCCGCCGATCCCACCGATCACGCTGCCGGTGTTGGTCAGGTCGTAGCCATACCCCGTGATGCCGGCCCCGCCCGCGCCGGCCCCGCCGACGACCATAGGTCCCTCTCCCGGGTGGTCAGGCCGGGAGATGCCTCCTCCCTCGCCACCATCGCCGCCTAGGATGGAGCCACCATTGGTGATGGTGAGGCTTCCGATCTGCGATCCAGAGACGGCAACGCCCGTGCCGCCGCTGCCGGCATCTCCGCCATACGACGGGCTGCCGCCGCCATCGCCGCCATCGCCACCGGAGATGATCGCGCTATTGGTAAGGATGCCGCCTGGCGTGAAATAAATGCCATACCCGCCATCGCCGCCCGCGCCGCCGCCGGCGGAATGTGCCTGTCTCCTAT
>NZ_JAIVFO010000311.1 GCF_029991245.1 Xanthobacter autotrophicus | reverse complement strand
AGGTTCGAAGGAGAGACAGATGTCTTCGCTGCGACAGATCGCGTTTTACGGGAAGGGTGGCATCGGCAAGTCCACCACGTCCCAGAATACCCTGGCTGCGCTCGCGCAGATGGGTCACAAGATCCTCATCGTGGGTTGCGACCCCAAGGCCGACTCGACCCGCCTGATCCTGCACGCCAAGGCCCAGGACACCATCCTGTCGCTTGCGGCGAACGCCGGCTCGGTGGAAGACCTCGAGCTCGAGGACGTGATGAAGATCGGCTACCAGGACATCCGCTGCGTGGAGTCCGGTGGTCCTGAGCCGGGCGTGGGCTGCGCCGGCCGCGGCGTGATCACCTCGATCAACTTCCTGGAAGAGAACGGCGCCTACGAGGACATCGACTACGTGTCCTACGACGTGCTCGGCGACGTGGTGTGCGGCGGCTTCGCCATGCCCATCCGCGAGAACAAGGCCCAGGAGATCTACATCGTCATGTCCGGCGAGATGATGGCCATGTATGCGGCCAACAACATCTCCAAGGGCATTCTGAAGTATGCTAACTCGGGCGGCGTGCGCCTGGGCGGGCTGGTGTGCAACGAGCGCCAGACCGACAAGGAGCTGGAGCTTGCGGAGAACCTGGCGAAGAAGCTCGGCACCGAGCTGATCTACTTCGTTCCGCGCGACAACATCGTGCAGCACGCCGAGCTGCGCCGCATGACCGTGATCGAGTATGCGCCCGATTCGGTTCAGGCCCAGCACTACCGGAACCTGGCGGAGAAGGTTCACGCCAACAAGGGCAACGGCATCATCCCGACCCCCATCACCATGGACGAGCTCGAGGACATGCTGATGGAGCACGGCATCATGAAGGCCGTGGACGAGAGCCAGGTCGGCAAGACCGCCGCCGAGCTCACCGCCTGAGGCTGACG
>NZ_JAIVFO010000310.1 GCF_029991245.1 Xanthobacter autotrophicus | reverse complement strand
CGGGCACGGACATGGCCACGGCCATGGCGCGCCGGCCCCGCGCGGCATCTCGGTGCCCGGCGTCGCCTCCATCATCGCCGTGGCCTCGGGCAAGGGGGGCGTGGGCAAGTCCACCACCTCCATCAACCTCGCCCTCGCCCTGCGCGACCTCGGCCTGAAGGTGGGCCTGCTCGATGCCGACATCTACGGCCCCTCGGTGCCGCGCCTTTCCGGCGTCGCGCAGAAGCCGGAGACCACGGAAGACGGCCGCACCATGATCCCGCTGGAGAATTTCGGCCTTCAGCTGATGTCCATCGGCTTCCTCGTGGAGGAAGACACGCCGATGATCTGGCGCGGGCCCATGGTCATGTCCGCCATCTCGCAGATGCTGAAGGAAGTGAAGTGGGGGCCGCTCGACGTGCTGGTGGTGGACATGCCCCCCGGCACCGGCGATGCCCAGCTCACCATGGCCCAGCAGGTGAATCTGGCCGGCGCGGTCATCGTCTCCACCCCGCAGGACCTCGCCCTCATCGACGCGCGGCGCGGCGTCGCCATGTTCGAGAAGGTGAACATTCCCATCCTCGGCGTGGTGGAGAACATGTCCCACTTCATCTGCCCCCATTGCGGCGGACGGTCTGACATCTTCGGTCATGGCGGCGCCCATGCCGAGGCGGACAAGATGGGCGTGCCCTTCCTGGGCGAGATCCCGCTCCACATGCGCATCCGCGAGATGTCGGACGCCGGCCTGCCCATCGTGGTGTCCGATCCCCAGAGCCCGCAGGCCACCGCCTATCGCCACGTGGCGCAGGGGGTGAAGGCGGCGCTGGATCGCGTCACCGCGTCCAGCAAGCAGGCCCCGCGCATCGTCATCGAGTGAGGCGACGGGCGCCATACGGTGTTCCCCCCTCTCCCGCTTGCGGGGGAGGGGGGAACACCGTAT
>NZ_JAIVFO010000030.1 GCF_029991245.1 Xanthobacter autotrophicus | reverse complement strand
GGGTGGGGGGAATGTGGGGCGGACCCTCGGCCGGCGCCACGCCCAAGGGAACGCTCGCCAAGGGCACGCTCGCCAAGGGAATGTTCGTTATGGGAACGCTCGCCAGCGGCGGGCGCGGGCGGCCGCCCTGGGCCGCAGGCTGCATCGCGGGATGGCCCATGGTGGGGCCCATCGGCTGGGCGCCTGGCTGGCCCGCCGGTTGGGGGCCGCCGCCGGTCATGCGCTTCATCATGTCCTCGCGTGGGCCGAAGGCCTGCGGCGCGCCGTCCGAGATCGCCAGAATCAGGTCGCACTGGTTGAGTGCCGCAGGGCGGTGGGTCACGATCACCACCGTGCGCCCCGCGGCCTTGAGCTGCCGCAGCGCCTCGGCGAGGGCCAGTTCCCCGGGTGGGTCGAGGCTGGCATTGGGCTCGTCGAGCACAATGAAGGCCGGGAGGCCGAACACCGCCCGCGCCAGTCCGATGCGCTGGCGCTGCCCGCCCGAAAGGGCGACGCCGCCTTCGCCGATCTGGGTGTTGTAGCCCTGCGGCAAGCGCTGGATCAGGTCGTGCACGCCGGCAAGACGGGCGGCGGCCACCACCTCGCCGTCATTGGTCTCGCCGAAGCGGGCGATGTTCTCGGCGATGGTGCCGGAAAACAGCTCCACGTCCTGCGGCAAATAGCCGATGGAGCGGCCGAGCTGCTCCTCGTCCCAGTGGCTCAGCTCCGAGCCGTCGAGCCGCACGCAGCCGGAGACCGCCGGCCAGACCCCCACCAGGGCGCGCGCCAGGCTCGACTTGCCGGCCGCGGTGGGGCCGACGACGCCGAGGCAGGTGCCCGCCGGCAGGCGGAACGACACGTTGCGCAGCACCGGCACCTCGCGGCCCGGGGCGCGCACGAACAGGTTCTCCACCGTGATCTCGCCGCGCGGCTCCGGCAGGCGCAGCCGCCGCCCCGGATCCGGCGCGCCGGCCAGGAGCTGCTGGATGCGCCCGTGGGCGGTCCGCACGTTCACCACCGACTTCCAGTTGCTCACCGCAAGCTCGATGGGCTGGATGCAGCGCCCCACCAGGATCGAGCCGGCGATGATCATGCCGGGGGAAATCTCCTTTTGGATGGCGAGGTAGGCGCCGAGGCCGAGCACCACGCTCTGCACCAGGGCGCGGTTGAACTTGGTGAGCGCCACCAGGATGGAGCCGCGATCGCCGGCCTTGCCCTGCCAGCCCAGCGCCTGCTCGCGCAGGACGCCCCAGCGCCGGCGCAGCTCGGGGGCCATGCCCATGGCCTGCAGCACCTCGGCGTTGCGCAGGGTCGCGGAGGCCAGCGTGTTGGCGGTAATGCCGGCGCGGCTCGATGCGGCGAGGCTGGCCTGGGTGGCCCGGTTGTTGAGCACGGCGAGGGTGCCGGACAACAGCGCGCTGCCCAGCGCCAGATAGCCGTAATAGGGATGCAGCAGCGTGGCGCAGATGGCGTAGATGGGCATCCACGGCAGGTCGCACAGGGCCGTGAGGGCGGGGCCGGCGAAGAAGTCGCGGACGCTGTCGAGGTCCCGCAGGGCCTGGGTCTGGCCGGAGCTGCGGTCGCGCACCGCGGTGCGCTGGATGGCGTCGAACACCGGCACGTGGACGGCGGCGTCGAAGGCGAAGCCGGCCCGCTCTAGCACCCGGGAGCGCAGCGCTTCCAGCGCCGACCACACCACATAGAGGAAGGCGGTGATGACGGTGAGCAGGATCAGCGTTTCGATGCTGCGGCTCGACAGGACGCGGTCGTAGACCTGCATCATGTAGATCGAGGCGTTGAGTCCCAGCAGGTTGATGAAGAAGCTGAAGACGATCACGGCGATGAAGGCGGGCCGGATGGCCCGCAAGGCCTGATCGAGCGCGGTCGGCGTGTGCGCGGGTGATGGCCCCCGGTGGCCGGGCGAAAGGCTCATGAAAAATCCTTGGCGCGGGCCCGGATGCGGCGCCCGGCAGGCGCCTGCCGCTCGATGGGGGAGCGGTGGCGCGCCCGCTTTGATTTCAGGTTGTCGTGACGGCGAGGCGGTGGTGCGGGCCTGTCACGGACACGGTGACGTTCCCTTCAGGAAGGCCACGCCCCCAATGGTGGGCGGTGCACAATGGAAGGTTCGTCGTCCCGGCCAACCCCGGGGCTCGCGAATAGAGGTCATGACGATGACGCCTCCGGTTTCGACGGTATGACGATGCATTACCGCCGTCGCAGATCAAGTCCAAAACCGGGGTTACACTAGCGCAATTGGAAGCAGCCAGTGGAAAATCGCGCTTTATTGACACATGCTTACGCGGATCGGCAACCTTGGCGGGAAAGTCTTGCCAAAAACATTCAATGATTGTCTGGGGTTGGTCCTAGTTTCGCAAAATGCCATAGGCGGCGAGAAAGACGCGCACCGCCCCATCGACGGTCTTCGCGATTTCATCGGGGCTCGGCTGCTCACCGGTGCCGAACATCAGCCCCTTCACCAGATTGCCCTGGCAGAGGTTGAAGAACTGGAACGCGGCCATCTCGCCATCATCCACCTTCAGGTGGCCAAGCTGGGCCTGGCGGGCGAGCAGTTCGGCGAGGCGGCGGCCGCCGTGGCAGGGGCCGGCGTCGAAGAAGGTGCGGCCCACCGCCGGGAATTTCTCCGCGGCGCCGATGACCATGCGCACGAGGCGGATGTGGTCCGGCTGCACCATCATGGTCATGAAGGTCATGCCGATGCGCTTCAGCAGGCTTTCCACGTCCGCGTCGTCCGGATCGAACTCGAACAGGCGCTCGGCGGACTTGCGGCGGTCGGTTTCCACCAGCGCCTGGAACAGGTCTTCCTTGCTGGCGAAATAGACATAGATGGTGGCCTTGGAGACCGCGCTGGCGCGGGCGATCTCATCCATGCTGGCGCCGTCGAAACCCTTGTCGAAGAACACGCGCCGGGCGCCGTCGATGATGTCGCGACGCTTCCTGGTCTCGGGCTCGGCGGGTTCGGGCGCCGCCACCGCTTCCGGTGCGATGCCCTTCATGGGATGCCTCATCTTGACCCTTCCTGACAGTCACCCTGCATAGGAGCGGCGGGGCGCGCTGTCAAAATGTTTGACTGAACGGTTTAGTTCAATATACTCCATCCCGACGCTGAACTGAACTGTTCAGTTAACATTCTTCGCGCCAGCCGGAGAGCGACCGTGACACAGGCGAACAGGATCGAGGCGGCTGCGGAGGATGCGGTCTCCCCCATGCTTCCATCGACGTCGCCGGCCGGCGGTGTGACCGTGCTGAAGCGGCCCGCAACTGAACCCGCGGCGGAGCCCGGTGGAGCCCCCCTTGCGGACGCCCCGGCGTCTGCTCCGGCCAGCGGCGCGGCGCCCCCGAAGAAGCGTTCGGTGAAGCCGTTCGTCTTCGGCGCGCTCCTTGCCGCGCTGCTCGCCGGCGGGGGCACCTATGGTGTCCACTGGTGGCAGGTGGGCCGATTCGAGGTCTCCACCGACGACGCCTATGTGGGCGCCGACACCTCCATCCTCGCCGCCAAGGTGGGCGGCTACGTGAAGAGCGTGGACGTGGTCGCCAACCAGTGGGTCAAGGCCGGCGACGTGATCGCGCGCATCGACGACGGCGACTACACCCTCGCCCTGCGCGCCGCGCAGGACAAGATCGCGACCCAGGAGGCCGCCTTGTCCCGCTTCGACGAGCAGGAAAAGGCGGCGGAGGCCGCCGTCGCCCAGGCGCGGGCGCAGCTTGTCGCCACCCAGGCGGACCTGCAGCGCACGCAGCTGGAATTCGACCGGCAGAACAAGCTCGCCAGCTCCCATTTTGCCAGCCAGTCGGTGCTCGACAATGCCCGCGCCGACCGCGACAAGGCGCAGGCCAATGTCGCTGCGGGACAGGCCGCCGTCGCCTCGGCCGAGGCCGCCGTGGCGGTGCTCAAGGCCCAGCGCACCGAGGCCTCGCGCGTGCTCGACCAGTACCGCACCGCCCGCGACCAGGCCCAGCGCGACCTCGACTTCACCGTGGTGCGCGCGCCCATCGACGGGGTGGTGGGCAACCGCGCGGTCCAGGTGGGCCAATTGGTCCAGGCCGGCACCCGCCTTGCTGCCGTGGTGCCGCTGGCCAGCGTCTATGTGGACGCCAATTTCAAGGAAACGCAGCTCGCCCGGCTGCATCTGGGCCAGAAGGTGCGGGTCTTGGTGGACGCCTATCCGGACCGGGACTTCGCCGGCACGGTCATGAGCGTCTCCCCGGCCTCCGGCTCGGTGTTCAGCCTTTTGCCGCCGGAGAACGCCACCGGCAACTTCACCAAGATCGTGCAGCGGGTTCCCGTGCGCATCGGCTTTGCGGCCGGCGCGCTCGAAGGGCACAGCCTGCGGCCCGGCATGTCGGTGACCGCCGTGGTCGACACCCGCGCCGACGCCTCCTGAGGAAGAGGGGGCTGCCGGGGCGCGAACTGTCCTCTCCACCCGCGCGCTGTAGCTCCCTCTCCCGCCTGTGAGGCCTCTGCGAAATATCCCGAAGATGCCGTCCTCCCCTCTCCCCTTGCGGGAGAGGGATTGGGGGTGAGGGGGCAGCGGTTCCGGAACACGCCTGTCTGCTCAGGACCCTCGCACACCCCTCACCCCGGCCCTCTCCCGCAAGGGGAGAGGGGGAACCGGCTTCCGACACCGACCATGCGTGACTTTCGCAGAGGTCTTGCTTGCGGGGGAGGGTTCGCCCCCAGCCCGTCGACCAGAAAAAGGCGCAAGCCCAAGGACGAACACCATGTCCACCACCATCACCCAAGGCACGCCCATCGTCCCGCCCCGCGCACCCGCCGCCGCGCCGGGCGTGGAAAGACGGCGCATGGTCGCCTTCCTGTGCATGGTGTTCGGCATGTTCATGGCGATCCTGGACATCCAGATCGTCTCCGCCTCGCTGGCCGAGATCCAGGCCGGGCTTGCCGCCTCCTCCGATGAAATCTCCTGGGTGCAGACCAGCTACCTCATCGCCGAGGTGGTGATGATCCCGCTCTCGGGCTTCCTGTCGCGGGCGCTGTCCACCCGCTGGCTGTTCGCGGCCTCGGCGGCGGGCTTCACCTTCATGAGCTTCATGTGCGCAACGGCGACCTCCATCGAGCAGATGATCGCCTATCGCGCGCTCCAGGGCTTCCTCGGCGGCGGCATGATCCCCACCGTGTTCGCCGCGGCCTATTCGGTGTTCCCGAAGGAGAAGCAGCCCATCGTGGCGCCCATGATTGGCCTCGTGGCGACTTTGGCGCCCACCATCGGGCCCACCGTGGGTGGCTATCTCACCGACCTGTTCTCCTGGCACTGGCTGTTTCTGGTGAACGTGGGGCCGGGCATCGCGGTGGTGATCGCGGCGGTGACGCTGATCGATTTCGACGAGCCGGACTTCTCCCTTCTCGACCGCTTCGACTGGTGGGGCCTGTTGTTCATGGCCGGCTTCCTCGGCAGCCTGGAATTCGTGCTGGAGGAAGGCCCGACAAACGACTGGTTCGAGGACACCTATATCTCGGTCTTCGCCCTCGTGTGCGGGGTCTCGGCCATGGCCTTCTTCGCGCGGGTGCTGATGGTGAAGGAGCCGGTGGTGGATATCCGCGCCTTCGTGAACCGCAACTTCGCCATCGGCTCGGCGTTCAGCTTCGTGCTGGGCATCGGGCTCTATGGCCTCACCTATCTTTACCCGGTTTATCTTGGCCGGGTACGGGGCTATTCGGCACTCCAGATCGGCGAGACCATGTTCGTCACCGGCGTGTTCATGTTCGTGAGCGCGCCCATCGCCGGGCGGCTGATGACGCGGCTCGATCCACGGATCATGATCGGAGCCGCCTTCGCCGGCTTCGCGCTGGGCACGTGGTGGATCACCTTCATCACCAAGGACTGGGATTTCTGGGAACTGCTGATCCCGCAGATGCTGCGCGGCACCTCGCTGATGATGGCCATGATCCCCATCAACAATCTGTCGCTGGGCACGCTGCCGCCGGCGCAGCTGAAGAATGCGTCGGGCCTGTTCAACCTCACCCGCAATCTCGGCGGCGCGGTGGGGCTCGCCCTCATCAACACCGTGCTCAACAACCGCTGGGACCTGCACCTCGCGCGCCTGCACGAGAGCGTGGAATGGGGCAACCAGGCCGCGCTGGAGCGGATCGACGGCCTCACCCGGACCTTCGAGGGCCTCGGCTCGCTGGCCTCCGATGCGGCGCTGAAGCAGATGGCGCTGCTGGTGCGGCGCGAGGCGCTGGTGATGTCGTTCGCCGACGTGTTCTACCTGTTGACCTTCCTGTTCCTCGCTCTCGTCGTCGCCGCCCCCCTCATGCGCCGGCCGCAGCGCGGCGGGGCGGGGGGCGGCGGCGGGCATTGAGGATTGGTGTCAGGGATTTTCGCAAACGATTACTGTGACTCGTTTTGAGTTCTATTCAGCCATCGCCGATGGTGACCTTCATCTTCACCTTGCCGCGTCTCATCGGCGAGACGGGCTTTGCGTGCCCCTCCGCACGGGAAGGGCGCCGCGTGCCCAGTGGCCTGTTGCTCAGGCCGAGGCGACGTTCACCGGGCGGCCGGCGGCGAAGGCCTCGATGTTGGCGATGAGCTGGTCCGCCAGCGCCTGCTGCGCCTCCATGGAGGCCCAGGCCACGTGGGGCGTCACGATCGCCTTCGGATGATGGGCAAGGCGCATCACCGCGCTGTCGGCGGGGGGCGGCTCGGGCATGGCCACGTCGATGCCGGCGCCCGCCACCTGGCCGGCGTCGAGGGCCGCGAGCAGCGCCGCCTCGTCCACCAGGCCGCCGCGCGTGGTGTTGACGAGGATGGGCCGCTGGCCCATGCGCGCGAACTCCCCGGCGCCGATCAATCCCCGCGTTTCAGGCGTCAGCGGGCAGTGGAGGGTGAGCACGTCCGCGGTCTCGATCACCTCGGCGAAGGGCATATAGCCGGGCCGGACCTCGCGCGCGCCCTTGCGGCCGGCGAACACCGGCTCCATGCCGAAGGCGCGCCCGAGGGCCGCCACCTGCTGGCCGAGATCGCCCGAGCCGAAGATGCCGAGCCGCCGGCCATGCAGGTCGATGATGTGGTGGGCGTGGAAGCAGAACTGGCCTGCCGCCTGCCATGCGCCGGCCTTCACGTCCGCCGCATAGGGCACGATGGCGCGCGACAGGGCGAGGATGAGGGCGAAGGTGTGCTCCGGCACGCTCGCCTTGGCATAGCCGCGCACGTTGCTCACCACGATGCCGGCGGCGGCGCAGGCGGCCTTGTCCACGCAGTCGGTGCCGGTGGCGGCCACCGCGACCAGAGCGAGGCGCGGCAGCCGCGCGATGGCGTCGGCGTCGAGCCGCACCTTGTTGAGGATGAGGATGTCCGCGTCGCGGGCACGCTCCATCAGCTCTTCCGGCGCGGTGCGATCATATTCCACCCAGTCGTGGGCGAAGGCCGGGCGCTTGAGCGTCACGGCCGGGGCCAGGGTCTCGCGATCGAGGAAGACGATGCGCGGCACGCGGCCTTCGGGCGGGAAGGGCGCGGTCACAGCCGCGCCCGCGCCGCATCCGCCACGGCGGCGGGGGTGATGCCGAAATGGCGGAACAGCTCGTCGGCGGGGCCGGAGGCGCCGAAGCCGCTCATGCCCACGAAGGCGCCGTCCGCGCCGATCCAGCGTTCCCAACCCAGCTTCACCGCCGCCTCCACCGCAATGCGCACCGTGCCCGGTCCGAGGACCTCCCAGACATAGGCCTCGTCCTGCTGCTCGAAGATCTCCCAGCACGGCATGGAGACCACGGCGGTGGGCACGCCTTCCGCCTGCAGAAGATCGCGCGCCCGGACCGCCACGTCCACCTCCGAGCCGGTGCCAATCAGCGTCACCCGGCGCGGACCGCCTTCGGCCGCGCGCAGCACATAGGCGCCACGGGCGGAGCGGTTCTCGCCGGCGTCGCGGCGCTGGGCCGGCAGCGCCTGGCGCGAGCAGATGATGGAGGAGGGGCCGTCGCGGCGGGCGAGCGCCAGCTGCCAGCATTCGGCGGTCTCCACCGCGTCGGCGGGGCGGAACACCGCCATGTTGGGCATGGCGCGGAGCGACGCGAGGAATTCCACCGGCTGGTGGGTCGGCCCGTTCTTGCCGATGCCGATGCTGTCATGGCTGTAGATTGTGATGACCGGCAGCTCCATCAGCGCCGACATGCGCAAGGGCGGCCGCATGTAGTCGGAGAAGACCAGATAGGTCGCGCCCAGCGGCAGCACGCCGCCGTGGGCCACCATGCCGTTCATCATGGACCCCATGGCATGCTCGCGGATGCCGTAGTGGATGTAGCGCCCGGCGGGGTTCTCGGCGGAAAAGGCGTCGAGGCCGCGCTTGCAATTGGTGGGGCCTTCCAGATCCGGCGCGCCGGGCAGCAGCTCGGGTACGAGGCCGGCGAGCAGGTCCACGATGTCGGCGGTGGACTGGTTGGAGGACTGGGCGGGCGCCGCAACGGCGAGGGCTTCGGCATGGGCATGGAGCGCCGGCAGCACGCCCGCCGGCAGATCGCCGCGGATCAGCCGCTCGAACTCGGCACGCGTCTCGGCCGGCAAAGCGGCGACGCGGGCCTGCCAGGCGTCATAGGCGGGGCGATTGCGTTCGGCGGTGCCGGCGTGCCACGCGGCGGCGACATCCTGCGGCACCTCGAACGGGCCGTGGGTCCAGCCGGCGGCGGCGCGGGCTTCCACGACATCTTCAGGAAACACCCGCCCGCCATGGGCGCCGCGCTGGCCTTCGAGGCGTGGCAGGCCTTTGCCCAGCACCGTGGTGCAGGCGATCATGGTCGGGCGTGGATCCTGGTTGGCGAGGGTGAGGGCGGCGCTCACCGCCTCCACGTCGTGGCCGTCGATGTCGATCACCTGCCAGCCGGCGATGCGGAAGCGGGCGCGCACGTCCTCGGAGATGGCGAAGTGCGTGCCGCCATCGTCGGTCATGCGGTTGTCGTCCCACAGGAAGGTGAGCTTGCCCAGCTTCAGGTGGCCGGCCAGCGAGATCACCTCATGGGCGACGCCCTCCATCAGGCAGCCGTCGCCGACGACCGCATAGGTGCGGTGGTCCACCAGCTCGGGGCCATAGGTGGCGCACAGGAAGGCTTCCGCCACCGCCATGCCGACCGCATTGGCGATGCCCTGGCCCAACGGCCCGGTGGTGACCTCGATGCCCAGCGCCATGTCGCGCTCGGGATGGCCGTGGGTGTGGGCACCCAGCTCGCGAAAGCGGCGGATCTCCTCCATGGGCATGCCCGCATAGCCGGCGAGATGGAGCACGGCATAGAGCAGCATGGAGCCGTGGCCGTTCGACAGCACGAAGCGGTCGCGGTCGAACCAGGCCGGGTCGGCCGGATTGCACTTGAAGTGGCGGGTGAACAGCGCCGTGGCCAGTTCCGCCCCGCCCAGCGGCGCGCCGGGATGGCCGTCCTCGGCCCTGGCGATGGCGTCGAGGGCGAGGAAGCGGATGGCGTCGGCCATACGGCGAGCGGAAGCGAAGCCGTCACCGGAGTTCAGGCGCGCGGAAGGGGCGCCGTCCTCGGCATTCGGGTGCACGGGGGCGTTACCGGCTTCGGCGAAGCCAGTGGAGGCAATGAGCGACATGGGGCGTGACCTTGGCTGGCGCCGGGGCCCGCGCCCCGGCGCATCAAAGGGATATCAGGGCAGGAAGCCGATGGAGAACCACGGCACGGCCGCGACCAGCGCGAGGCCGATGAGCAGGGCCGCCATGTAGCCGATGATGGGCTTCATGCCGGCATCGGGGCTGACCCCGCCGATGGCCGTGGCGCAGTAGTAGCCGACGCCGAAGGGCGGGGCGAACAGGCCGAGGCCCATGGAGAGGATGACCACCATGGCATAGTGCACCTCGTGGATGCCCATGCTGCGCGCGATGGGGAACAGCAGCGGCCCGAACAGCACGATGGCCGGGATGCCCTCCAGCACCGATCCGAGGATGATGAAGGCGATGATGGACACCACCATGAAGGTGGCGGCCCCGCCGGGCAGGCCGCCCATCACCCGCGCCAGCTCCTGGGAGAAGCCGGACTGGGTGAGTGCCCAGGCCATGCCCGTCGCCGCGCCGATGATCAGCAGGATGGCACCGGAGAGTGCCGCCGTGGCGGTGAGCATGGGCATCAGCCGCTTGAAGTCGAACTGCCGGTAGACCAGCAGCCCCACCACCACGGAATAGACGATGCCGATGGTGGAGACCTCGGTGGCGGTGGCGATGCCTTCCATCACCGCCGCGCGGATGACGAAGGGCAAAGCGATGGCCGGTACGGCGATGGCGAGGGCGCGCAGGATTTCCTTGCGGGTCGCCCGGCGCACGCCGGACAGGTCCTCGTTGCGGTAGCGCCAGCGCACCAGGATGCACAGCATGACGCCGAGCACCACGGCGGGCATCAGGCCGCCGGCGAACAGGGCGGCGATGGACACGCCGGTGACCGAGCCGATGGTGATGAGCACGAGGCTGGGCGGGATGGTCTCGGTCTGCGCGCCGGTGGCGGCGAGCAGGGCCACGAGGTCGCCGGGCTTGGCGCCGCGCTTGATCATCTCCGGGAACAGCACCGGGGTCACCGCCGCCATATCCGCCGCCTTGGAGCCGGAGATGCCCGAGACCAGATACATGGCGCCGATCAGCACATAGGACAGGCCGCCGCGCACATGGCCCAGCAGGCTGGCGAGGAAGCCCACCATGGCCCGCGCCATGCCGGTCATCTCGATCAGCATGCCGAGGAACACGAACAGCGGCACCGAGAGCAGGATGAGGTGGCTCATGCCCTCGTCCATGCGGCCCACCACCACCGTCAAAGGGGCGTTGGTGGTGAAGGAGAGGTAGGCGAGCGTCGCGAGGCCGAAGGAGAAGGCGATGGGCACCCCCGCGAACACCCCCGCTGCCACCAGGACGACGAAGAAGATCACCAGGTTGATGTTGCCCAGGGTCTTCAACAGGGGCGTCCCGAGCATGCCCACGGCGGTGAGCGCCGCGAGGAAGGCGAGCACGCCGGCCACCTGCATGGGATTGGCGTTGCGGAGGAGTTTCAGGAACGCGACGACGCCCATGAGCGCGAGGCCCACCGGCAGCGCCGCCGCCTTCCACGTGTTGGGCACGTCGAGGGCGGGCAGGGTCACGAACATCTCGTCCTCGGCATATTCGAGGCTGGGATGGAGCATGGCCACGAGGAAGATGAGCGGCGCGGCGACGGCGAGCGTCTCCAGCACCGCACGCTTCGGCAGCGGCAGGGCGCCCACCAGCGCCGTCATGCGCATGTGCTCGCCGCGCTGGAGCGCCACCACGGAGCCCAGCATGGCCAGCCAGATGAACAGGACCGAGGCCAGCTCGTCCGACCAGACGATGGGCTGATGCGCGAAATAGCGCATCACCACGCCGAAGAAGAGCACCACCACTTCCGCCAGCACCAGAAGGGCTGCCGGAATCTCCACCATCCTGATCAGCGCGCGCTCCACCTTGAGCACGCCCTTGCGCCAGCCGCCGACGGGCTCGTCCGGCTCCGCCAGCATATGGGTGTGAGCCATGTTCGGCTCGGTGATAACGGTGTCTGTGATTGCGCGATCCATGACGTCACCCGAGCTTGCCGACGGCCGCCTCAAGGAGCGACCAGGCTTCGTTGCCGTACTTGGCACGCCAGTCGGCATAGAAGGAAGTCGCGGCCAGCGCCTTTCGGAAGGGTTCGCGGTCCACGTCGATGAAGGTGATGCCCTTGGCCGTCAGGTCGGCCCGCAGCGACTGGCTGAGCGCGGCGATGTCGGCCCGCTCGTCGGCGCCGGAGCGGTCGAACTCGCGCACCAGGATGGTCCGAAGGTCCTCAGGCAAGGCCGCGAAGGCGCGGCGGTTGCCGAGGATGAGGTAGCCGTCCCACACATGGCCGGTCATGGAGCAGAATTTCTGCACCTCGTAGAGGCGGGCCGAGGCGATGATGGCGAGCGGGTTCTCCTGGCCTTCCACCACCTTGGTCTGCAGCGCGGAATACAGCTCGTTGAAGTTGATCGGGGTCGCGCCGGCCCCCAGCGACTTGAACACCGAGGTGAGCATGGGCGCCGGCGGGACCCGGATCTTGAAGCCCTTCATGTCCTCCGGCGTCTTGATCTCGCGCGTCGAGGAGGTGACCTGCCGGAAGCCGTTGTCCCAGAACTTGACGGGGGCGACGAGCCCGGCCTTGCCGATCTGCTCGCGGATGTAGGTACCGAGCCCGCCATCCACGGCCTTCCACACCGTGTCGTAGTCCGGGAAGGCAAAGCCGGTGTTCACGATGCCGGAGACCGGCACCAGGGTGGCGAGGATGGAGGCGGAGAGGTTGAACAGCTCCACGCCGCCGGACCGCACCTGGGTCAGCAGGTCGGTGTCCGAGCCGAGCTGGTTGGCCGGGAACACCTTGATTTCCAGCCGGCCGGAGGTGGCCTCCAGAATGCGCTGCGCGGCTTCCTGGGCGCGCTTGTTGACCGGATGCGAGGGGTCCTGCCCGGTGGCGAGCTTGTAGGTGAATTCGGAGGCGCGGGCGCGGGTGATGATGCCGGCGAAGGGGATCGCGGCCGCTGCGGTGAGCAGGGTGCGGCGGGTGAGTCCCTGGGCAAGGCCCCTGGAGGCGGGCGTGTTGGTCATGTGTTTCTCCCTGTCTGGCCGCTCTGCGGCCTTCTTGATGTCCCGCATGGTGGCGGTTGGCGTTTGGTCGGTCGGCGTTTGATGGTTTCGATGGCGGCGACGGGCGGGTTCAGTCCCGGCCCTGCAGGCTGCGATAGGCGCGGATGACCTGGCTGTCGTCGGCGGTGCCGAGGCCTCGGCCGGAGACGGACAGGAACAGCTGGTGGGCGAGGGCCGCCATGGGCAAGGCGGCCTTGGCCTCGCGTCCGGCCTCCAGCACGAGGCCGAGATCCTTCACGAAGATGTCCACGGCGCTGGTGACGGTGGGGTCCGCCTCCAGCATGCGGGGGCCCCGGTCGCGCAGCATCCAGCTTGCCGCCGCCGAGCCGCCGAGGATGTCGAGCATGGCGGTGGTGTCCACGCCGAGCCGCTCGGCCAGCGACAGAGCTTCGGCCGCGACGGCGAGATGGGCGCCGCACAGGAGCTGGTTCACCACCTTCGCGGTGGCGCCCTGGCCGGCGTCCCGGCCCACATGCACCACCTTGGCGCCCATGGCGTCGAGGGCGGGCCGGGCGCGGGCGAAGGCGGCATCGCCGGCCCCCACCATGATGGTGAGGGAGCCCGCCGTGGCGCCCACCACGCCGCCGGAAACGGGGGCATCGACGAAGGCGAAGCCCCGCGCTTCCACCTCCGCCGCCACCTCGGCCACCGCCGCCGGCGGGCAGGTGGACATGAGCAGGATGGCCCCGCCGGGGGCGAGGGCATCCAGGACGCCGCCCGCGAACAGCACCTCGCGGGCCTGGGCGATGTTCACCACCATCAGCACGGCCATGTCGGCTCCGGCGCAGGCGGCGGCAGCGGTGTCCGCCGCCTTGCCACCTGCTTCCACGAGGGCGGTGCGGGCCTCGACGCGCAGGTCATAGCCGGTGACCTCGAAGCCCCGTGCCACCAGGTTGCGCGCCATGGGCAGACCCATGGAGCCGAGACCGATGAAGCCGATGGCAGTCATTCTTCCTCCCTGTCTTCCGAGCCTGAGCGCCTTGAAGGCGTTGGCATCCCGCCGCTCTGTGGCGGCCTGCGGATCGTTGGTCGCGCCGCTCCGCGGCGGCTGGGCGGTCCCGGGACGCGCCGCGTCCCGGGCCGAGATGGGGAATCAGCGGCCGGTCCAGTCCTTGACCTGCTCCGCGACGGCTGCGGCGGAGATGCCGTAGCGGTCGTGGAGGGTCGGCAGGGCGCCGGCATCGAGGAAGGCGTCCGGCAGGCCGATCTGGTGGAAGCCGGCCGGGGCCACGCCGGCGCGCAGCACCGCGCCCGCCACGGCCTCGCCGAGGCCGCCGATGACGGTGTGGTTCTCCGCCACGATCACCGGGCGGCCGCTCTTGCGCGCCGCCTCCACGATCGTCGCCTCGTCGAGGGGCTTGATGGTGGGCACGTGAAGCACCGCGACCTCGACCTTGTCCTGGCGCAGCAGGTCCGCCGCCTCCAGGGCGCGCATGGTCATGATCCCGGAGGAAACGATCAGGGCATCCGGGCCGTCGCGCAGCATCTTGGCCTTGCCGAGCTCGAACGTGTAGCCGTACTCGTCCAGCACCAGCGGCACCTGGCCGCGCAGCAGGCGCATATAGACCGGCCCGTCATGCCCCGCCATCACCGGCACCGCCTGTTCGATCTCGTGCGCGTCGCAGGGGTCGATCACCACCATGTTGGGCATGGCCCGGAACAGCGCGAGGTCTTCGGCGGCCTGATGCGAGGGACCATAGCCCGAGGTGAGGCCCGGCAGCGCGCAGACGATCTTCACGTTGCGGTTTTCCTCCGCGATCGTCTGGTGGATGAAGTCGTAGGCCCGGCGCGAGGCGAACACGGCGTAGGTGGTGGCGAAGGGCATGAAGCCCTCCGCGGCCAGCCCCGAGGCGGCGCCGAACAGAAGCTGCTCGGCCATGCCCATCTGGTAGAAGCGCTCGGGGAAGGCCTGCGAGAAGATGTGCAGGTCGGTATATTTGCCGAGATCGGCCGTCATGCCCACCACGGCCGGATTTTCGCGCGCAAGGGCGACGAGGGCGTGGCCGAAGGGGGCCGGCTTGGTGCGCTGGCCCTCGGCGGCGATGGAGGCGATCATCGCGGAGGTGGTCAGCCGGGGCTTGCCGGCCGTGGCCGTGGCAGTGGCAGGGGCAGCCTTGCGGGTCGCGTGGTTCATGACGGCTTCCTCTCGTCGAGCGCGGCCAGCGCCAGTTGCCACTCGTGGGCGTCGACGCGGATGAAGTGGTTCTTCTCGCGCGCTTCAAGGAATGGCACGCCCTTGCCCATCAGCGTGTCGGCGATGATCATGCTGGGCTTGCCGCTGCCCGATTGCGCCTTGGCCGCATCGAAGGCCTCGCGCACGGCTTCGATGTCATTGCCGTCCACGCGGCGGACGAACCAGCCGAAGGCTTCCAGCTTCTCCGTCAGCGGCTCGAAGCCGAGCACCGAGGTGGACGGCCCGTCGGCCTGCTGGTTGTTGACATCGACGACGGCGATCAGGTTGTCGAGCCGGAAGTGGGCGGCCGACATGATGGCCTCCCACACCGAGCCCTCGTCCAGCTCGCCGTCGGAGAACAGGGTGTAGACGTGGCGGTCGGAGCCTTTGCGCTTGAGGCCGAGGCAGCGGCCCACCGCGATGGCGAGGCCAAGGCCGAGCGAGCCGCCCGACATCTCCATGCCCGGCGTGTAGCTGGCCATGCCCGACATGGGCAGCCGGCTGTCGTCGAAGCCGTAGGTCTCAAGCTCGTCCTGGGGGACGATGCCGGCCTCGATCAGCGCCGCGTAGAGCGCGATGGCGTAGTGCCCGTTGGACAGCAGGAAGCGGTCGCGCCCTTCCCAGTCCGGATCTTCGGGCCGGTAGGTCATGGCATGGAAATAGGCCGCCGCCAGAACGTCGGAGATGCCGAGCGCCTGCGCGATGTAGCCCTGGCCCTGCACCTCGCCCATGCGCAGCGCATTGCGCCGGATGGCGTGCGCACGTTCGGCGAGCTGCCGGTTGTGGCCGGAAGTTGCGATGGTCATCTGGTTTTCCTTGAAGGCTGGGCGCCGCAGCGCCGGAGCGCTCAGTGGATGAGCATGCCGCCGTTGACGTCGATCACGGCGCCGGTGACGTAGGCGGACAGGTCCGAGGCGAGGAACAGGAAGATGTTCGCCACGTCCTGCGGCACGCCGAGGCGGTTCAGCGGGATGTTCTCCAGGATCTTCACCCGGGCGTCGTCGGAGATCTTGCCGGCATTGATGTCGGTCTGGATCAGGCCGGGGGTGACGCAGTTCACCCGGATGCCGTCGGAGCCGAGTTCGCGGGCCATGGCCTTCGCCAGCCCGAGCACGCCGGCCTTGGCGGCGGAGTAATGCGCACCGCCGAGGATGCCGCCGCCGCGCTGGGCGGAGACCGACGACATGCAGGCGATGGCCCCGGCCTTGCGCTCGCGCATGTGCGGCATCACCGCCTGGCTCAGGTACAGCACGCCCTTGAGGTTCACGTCCTGGATGCGGGCCCAGCTCTCGGGGTCGATGTCCCACACCTTGATGGCCTGGGTAATGCCGGCATTGTTGATGAGGATATCGATCTGGCCGGTGGCGGCGAGCACGTCGCCGATGGCGCGGGCGCAATCGGCCTTGTCGGTCACGTCGCAGCCGATGCCCACATGGCCCTCGCCCAGTTCCGCGGCGGCCCTTGCGGCGCCTGCGGCGTCGAGGTCGAGAATGGCGACGCGCGCGCCCTGGGCGGCGAAGGTCCTGGCCGTCGCAAAGCCGATGCCGCGCACGCCGGCGCCGCCCGAAATGACTGCGGTCTTACCCTTGAGCAACACGATACGTCCTCCCGATCCAATTTTGATTGGCTGGAGTGTGTCGGAAGCCCGGCGTCGGAAAAAACACAAAAATTGCGCGAACCAGTGAATTGGGTTCATCTATGGGGCCATGAACATGCTTCCGCTCGGCGCCCTGCGCGCCTTCGAGGCTGCAGCCCGCACCGGCTCGTTCCGCGCCGCCTCGGAGGAGCTTGGCATCTCGCCGAGCGCGGTCAGCCACGCCATCCGCAAGCTTGAGGACCTGATGGGGGTCCCCCTGTTCGAGCGGGAGGGGCGGGTCGTGCGCCTCAATCCGGCGGGCGAGGCGCTTCAGCTCAGCGTTTCCACGGGCTTCGACGAATTGCGGCACGGCATCGAGCAGGTCAGCGGCCGGGCCAGCAACCACTTGCGGCTGCACTGCGCGCCGAGCATGGCGGCGCAGTGGCTGATGCCACGGCTGCGCCGGCTCATCGCCGAGCATCCGGGCTTCGACATCCGCCTGTCCGCGAGCACCGATTATCCGCGCTTCCTGAATGATGAATTCGATGCGGACATCTGCTACGGCCCGCCGCGCCAGGAAGGCCTCACCGTCATTCCCCTTGGGGAGGAAGTGGTGCGCCCGCTCTGCGCGCCCGAGATGGCGGCGGACATCCGCATCCCGGCGGACCTCTACGACCATCCGCTGATCGAGAGCGAGCACAAGAGGCTGCGCTGGAATGCGTGGTTTCTCGCCAATGGCCTCGCCCCGCCGAGCCCGCGGGGCAGCCGGTTCGACCGCAGCTTCATGGCCATTGCGGCGGCGGTGGACGGGCTTGGCGTGACGCTCGAATCCACCCGCCTGGCCGAACGCGAGATCGCCGATGGCCGGCTGGTGGCGCCGCTGGACGGCGTGGCCCACGACCTGCGCTACATGGGCCATTTCCTGGTCTTCCCGGCGAAGGCCAAGCCGCGCAAGGCGGTCCGCATCTTCGCCGATTGGCTCGCCCAGGAGCTGGGGCTGAAGCCGTCTCCCCTGCTCTGACCGCAGGATACGGCTCAAGCCCGATCCTGTGCCCTGACACCGGAGCATCGCGACACGGCTTGCGACAGTACGGTCGTCGATGCTCCGGGCTCGCTCCCGGGCTGCGGCGGGCTCGGGAGGAGGGGGAGCTGGAGCTGGAGCGCGATCCGAGCAAATTGAACCAATTTGCTCGGATCGCGCTCTAGTTTGACGAAAGAGAACGCGTTATCCGAGCAGTCTGCATTGCAATCTGATCGGCGTGTCCTCTACCGGTTCGACGCCTGCGCGGCTGTTTTCTCCGCCCGGCCGGGAAGCAGCCGCGCATATGAGGTCTCGTTGTTGTCGTTCCAGATGATCTTGTCGCCGCTGAGCGCGACGAAGACGCAGCTCCAGCTGATCTTCTTGTTATCCTCATCGTAGGCCAGGCACAGCTTGTTGCCGACGATCCGCCAGTAGCCCTGATAGGCTTCGTGCTTGGTGCGGCCATAGATGGTGCCGTTGGGACTCAGGTATTCGGCGTAGAATTCGCCGTCCTCGATGCCGACGACGGTGTTGCCGACCATCCGCGTGCGGATCTCGTCGGCGGTGAGTTCGAAGTCTGAAGCGTGGGCGCATGTCGCCAGGACGGCGATGGCCGCGGCAGCCAGAAGTCTCATGACACACTCTCCTCTTCAGTTGCGTGGGACGAACTGCTCCACGAACGGATAGACGGTGGCGGCGAATTCCAGGACCAGGACCGCGAGGATCCAGATTTCGATCCAGTTGCTCTTGGACCACTGGGATGCCTCGATGATCCTGTTGTTGAGGACCTCATGATATTCGAAGGCGAAGTCGAGGGGTTCGCCGAGGGCTTCAAGGCGGTCATAGAGATCGGCCTGAAGGGCAAGCTCGGCGAACAGCCGCTTCGAGCCTGGGCTGAGAGTGGGATTGAGCTGTTCGAGGGCGGAGTCGCTGTGCAGCGCCTGGCTGTTCATCTCGGTCACGAGTTCGGTCATCCGGCCGACTTTGGCGCCATTGCGCCTGAGGTCGCCGGGCCAGACGGTATGGGTCAGCTTCACGTTCTGGTTGATCGAAGCCCACACTTGGGGCATGTGACGTTCGATTTCGCAGATGTTGCGTTCGAGGATCGTGAAGCGGATGAGCGCGTCACGGGCGTCCTCGAACTGTTCAGGGCCCGCGTAGATGATCGCGCGGGCGTTGGTCCAGACGACCCGTGCCGTCCGCAGACCCGCGCGAACGACGCGGCCGCCGTCCTTCGGACCTTCCAGCGGGACGCTTTCCAGCCAGGCGTTGTCTGAGCCGTCGAACGCCAGAGGCGGCATCCAGAGCAGGGCGAGGGAGCGTCCGCTGGTGTCATCAAACCGCGATGGCGGAGCTGTCGCATCAACTGGCTCGGCGACGACGAAAACCTTGCGCGGCTCCTCGACCGTAAAGACCTCCGCCTCACCGAGACCAGTCGCCGGGCCGGGGGACGCATCGAGAAAGCGCAGGCGCCACGCGCGGGCTTCGATCTCGACCGACGGATTGGGAAGTGTCCTTTGCATGACAAGGCCCCTTTCGTGTTCGGGCTTCAAGGCATCGAGGCGGCCCGGGCGGCCATGGGCCGGACGGGGACGCGATCGTCGTCATAAAGGTGCTCGGCGATGATCCGCGCGACCTCGGCGGCCGTGGCGATATCCCTCGATGCGGTTTCCTGCCTGGCTTCGTAGGTGCAGTAGCGCAGACTCTCGGCATCCTCGAACCATTCGCTCGGCGCGACACCGGCTCCCACCGAGAGGCGCCAGGCACTGTCCAGCTTGGCGGGATCGGCGAAGGCGAAGCGGAAGCCCAGCGACAGGAGCAGGTCCGACCAGCCCCACCGCGATGTCAGCGTCTTGATGCCGGTGAGCAGCTCATACCGTTCGATAACCTCGATCGGCAGGTCGCTGGTGACCGAGCCGAGGATGAAGCCGCGGGAGGCGACACGCCGGATCTCGGTGACGACGTCCGTGAGCTGGTCGCGTTCGAGGCGGCACAGGCCGGTCTCGATGACCACGTCGAACGAACCGTCGGGAAATGGCAGCCGCTGCGGACAGAGGCGCAGGTTGTGCCCGCGCAGCCGGTGCGGGGTGCCTTCCCAGGCGGCGCGGCAGGGCTCGACACCCACGGCATCGAAGCCGAGGGCCCGCAGGTCCGACAGCAGCTTGCCGGAGCCCGAGCCGAAATGCAGGACCCGCGCGCCGGGCTGCACGCCCCATGCGGTTTCCATGATCTCGGCCAGATAGCTTCCGTTGAGCGCCCTGTTCCGGGTGCTATCGTTGGTTTCGGCCGGCCAGTCGCGGCGCAGGGCGGCGGGTGCGAACTGGGCGTGCCGCCGCGCCATGAGTTCGCTGACGATGATATCGGAGGCGGCATCGGCCGAATCCAGGACGCCGTTGAGCGTCGCGTCGAACATGTAGTCGCCCACCACCAGCAGGCCGGGATACTGCTTGGCCGCCGGGCGGTGGTTCACATAGGCGCTGCGCACCGGATAGCCGCCGGGAATCGCGTTCACCGATGCCATCCAGCGATGGATCCTGCGATCGACCAGAAGCCGGCGGGCATCCCCGAAGGCCGGCGGCAGGGCGTCGAGGCAAAGGCGCTCGATGTCCTCGTCGGTCATGTTGGCAAGGCCCAGGGCGGCGTTGCCGGCGATGAGGAAGCCGAGGGCCCCCCACGGTCCGATGGGGGTGCGCGCGCCCTCGTCATAGGCGCAGCATCCGTCGAACGCGTCGAGCATCCACCAGGCCCCGGAGATCTGCTCGCGCCAGAACGGACGCTCGAACAGCAGTGTGGCACGCAGGTAGTGGCCGGGCCGGTCGAAGTAGTTGATGTGCTGGTCCATGGCCGCCTTGAGGTGCGGCGAACGCCAGTCGATGATGGACAGCGCGGTCAGGGGCAGGCAAACGGCGACATAGTCGACTACCTCATGCTCGATGGCGCCGTGGGTGCAGATATCCAGCTGGAAGCGTCCGTCGAAGAGCGGCTTCACGGACTTCACCGTGGCGCCGAGATGGACCTCCGCGTCGATCAGGTCGCACAATCCGTCCACGATCTGCTCGTTGCCACCGACCACGGAGAAGACGTCCATGTATCCGGGCACGTCCATCAAGACGTTCTTGAGGAAGGTCAGGCCGTTGGTGAGATGCGGCGGGGCGGCGACATCGCTGTGGGCCATGATGCGCACGTAACGCCGGGCCGCATCATTGGTGATCTCATCATAGAGTGTTTCCTCGCCCGACTTGCGGGCCCAGGAGTGGTGGTTGTCCACGTTGCGGGTGCTGGCGTAGAAGTCCTCCACGCTCAAGAGTTCCGCGCATTTCTGCTTGAAGCGGACCACCTGGTCCCGTGCCTCGGATCCAAATACCTCTCCCAGATGCTCCACGTCGTGGATGATCTGCCCGTCGAGGATGCAGGAGCCGCCGGCGATGTGCCGGATTTCAAGGCCGAGTTCGGTCTCGATCAGGTGGCGGAGGGGGTCGGGACCGAGGGAGGAGTAGTCATAGATCTCGGCGACGCCGGCCTCGTAGGGCCCGACGCCGGCGAACTCGCCGGTGACGATCTTGCCACCAAGGCGCTCGCTCGCTTCGAAGATCTTGATCCGGCAGGCTTCACCGAGTTTGTCGGTGAGGTGCCGGGCCATGAATAGACCCCCCGGTCCACCTCCTATGATCGCGACAGTGCAAGGCTCGGCAGTCTCTCGGAAATACTGGGCAGGAGATGGCGCATACCGCATTTCGGCCTCCTTCGTGCAGCCGATACTTTCGGAT
Source organism: Xanthobacter autotrophicus (assembly GCF_029991245.1). Classification (GTDB taxonomy): domain Bacteria; phylum Pseudomonadota; class Alphaproteobacteria; order Rhizobiales; family Xanthobacteraceae; genus Xanthobacter; species Xanthobacter autotrophicus_C. The sequence continues at coordinate 14,878 of NZ_JAIVFO010000030.1, read as the reverse complement.
CCGAAGGCGAAATTCGGCGACGTAGTGTTCCGGAAGCATTCGGTTCTTGAAGAAGACACGCTCCGCATGTCGCTCCTGACAGGTGCAGGTGCGTCGGGTGTTCTTCTAAACTAGTGCTTGCGGGGTCGCGCCGTGTCGCAGACGTCCTTCGGGGCAGGCCGACGCGGGCTTGCCTGAACGAAAGGTCTTTATCTGGACCGAGAGTGGGTCGGCATCCTCGTTTCGGTTGTTGTTGTTCTTGTCTCGACTAAAATATTCATAGCATGCTCAAACTGAGCAAGAAACTGTCGTGCAATGCGGCCAAAGCCGCCATATTTTGAACATATTCGCAATATGCTCGCAGTTGCGAGAATCAGGCGTGGCGACGCCTCTGATGGGGCGGGGCGCACTAAAATACCTGCGATGCTGCGGGGCAATCTCCCGTAACTTACCGCAAACATAGGCTTTTCGGTGTTCGTAATCGCGAGAACGTGAACGCGTGGCGGTGCGTCGGTGCCGGCATGACCCGGCCCGCACGGCGCGTCGACATGGCAAGGATCAGTTGTCGCTCAAGCGACGTTCTTCTCCACCCCTCATGCGGGCAGCATGAAGAGCGCGGCACGGGGGCGCGCCGTGGCGGGTGCTTTCGGAAGGGGGAGGAGCAGCCGGTGGCGGGCCGGATCGCGATCCGGCCCGAAGGGCAACCGTATCAGCGCGGCGCGGGGGCGGCGCCGGCGCCAGTCCGGGGCTTCAAGGTCCGCTTCGGCGCGGCGATCAAGCCTTCCCGCTGGGCCTTCTTGCGCGCGGCCTTGCGGGTGCGCCGCACAGCTTCGGCTGCTTCGCGGACGCGACGCTCGGAAGGCTTCTCATACGCCTTGCGCTGCTTCATCTCGCGGAAAATGCCTTCCCGCTGCATGCGCTTCTTCAGGACTTTCAGGGCCTGTTCGATATTGTTGTCTCTGACGAGTACCTGCAAAACGGTTCCAATCTGAGGGTTGCCGCGAATCCCCGGCCGCAACGCGACCGCTCGCTCGAGGGCTGCCGGCATCATACCGGAAAGTGGGCCTCTTAGCACATCTGCCGTGATTTACCGCATCGGCACGGGATCTATCCGTGCGCGCCGATGGTCGCGGGCGGCAGATGAGCCCGGTGCCGGGCCGACATGGCACCATAAAGGCCTTCCAGGTCCGCCGTATAGGCCGTCACGTCGAACAGCGGCGCCGTGAGCCGATTGGCCGCGAGGCGGGCGCGGACATCGGCAAGGCGCTCTTCGTCCAGCGCCAGCTCGTAGGCGAGGTCGAAATAGGCGTCCGGGCTGTCCGCCACGAGGTCCGGCAGGCCGATGGCGTGAAGGATGCTGCCGGCAACCCGGGACGGAAAGGTGTCGCCGGGGCAGGTCACGAAGGGCAGGCCGGCCCACAGGGCGTCGCTGGCGGTGGTGTGGGCGTTGAACGGCGAGGTGTCGAGCATCAGGTCGGCGAGCTGGAGCCGCCGCAGGTGCTCCGCCTGGCCCAGGTTGGCGCCGAAGACGAGGCGGCGGGCGTCGATGCCCCGCGCGATGGCCTCGCTGCGCAGGTTGCCCGTGGCATGGGGGGTGTCGAGCAGCCAGAGCACGCTGTCGGGCACGCAGGCGAGGAGCCGGCACCAGATGTCGAAGATCTGGGGGGAAATCTTGTAGGGCTGGTTGAAGCAGCAGAAGACGAAGCCGTCGTCCGGCAGTCCCGCCTCTCGCCGCGAGGGCTTGTCGCCCACCGGCGTGCGCCGGCCGTGGGGATGGTAGGTGTTCGGCATGTAGGCGAACGATTCGGAATAGAAGTCCGCGCTCGCCGGCGGCGTCAGGAACGGGTCGGTGATGACATAGTCGCAAATGCCCGCGCCCATGGTGCCGGGATAGCCAAGGTAATTGACAACCACCGGAGCCGGCCGCAGCAGGGCGATGCCGGAGCGGGCCTGGGCGGTGAAGCCCTTCAGGTCGATGAGGATATCCACCGCGTCGTCATAGATGAGCTGCGCCGCGGCATTGTCCTCCATGTGGGCGATATCCACGAAGCGGTCGCAGGCTGCCATCAGCCGTTGGCGCATGGGCAGGCCGTCGTCGGCGCCGAAGGAATAGGCATTCACCTCGAACGCGTCGTGGTCATGGGCCTCCAGCACCTCGATCAGGAGATGGGCGGTGGCGTGCTCATGAAAATCGTTGGAGAGGTAGCCGAGGCGGATTTTGCGCCGTTCCGTGGGCGGAAAGGTGAAGGCGAGGGTGTCGCGCTCGACCTGCGCGGTCACGCGCCGCTCGCGGGTCCACAGTTCCGAGCACGCCCGCTGGTCGCTGGCGCTCATGCCCGGCACCGACAGGAGATGGAAGGGCGAGAGACGGTGGCCGTGGCCTTCGGCAAGGACGGCGGCGAGATCGGTGTCGTCGGTGGCAAGGTCCGCCCACTCACACATGTGCCGCCGGCGTCCGAATGTATGTTTTGAGCCCATGTGTCGAGGCCGCTCCTGCCCGTCGCAGTTCGCCCCGGCGGTTTCGCCGGGGCATCTGTCGCGCAGGGCGGGGGCGCAGGCCCGCCGCCTCGTAGGTTCAGACGCCGCTTTTAAAGCAAGAAATGGACCGTCGCCCGCCTTCAGCCGGCCAGGGGCACGGGCGCCCGGTCCGGAGGGCAGGTTTCCAATGCTGCGGCCAGCGCGCGCGCCATGCGCGCCGCCCATTCCGCCTGCCCGGCGGGTTCGGTGATCAGGTCCTGCCGGATCTCGATGCCCGTATGGAGCAGTCCGCGTCGCTCTGCGTGGACGGGGATGGTATAATCTGTCGTGTCATCGACACTGTATGGCTCATTGTCGCCAACGGTGAGGCCGCTGTCCTGCCGCAGCGCCGCAAGCACGGCACCGGCGAACCGGGCGTCGCGATTATAGAGCACGCCCACCTGCCAGGGACGCGCCACGCCGAGGTAGACCGGCGTGAAGCTGTGCATGGCGACGAGCACGGCCGGTCGGCCCGCCTTCGCCCTGCGGTCCAGCTCGGCGGCAATGCAAGCGTGGTAGGGCTGGAACAGGTCGCGCTCGCGGGCGGCCCTGGCGGCATCGCCGAGGCCGAAGTTGCCGGGGATCGGCGTCGCCTCGCTCTCCTGCGGGATGGAGGAGGGAGCGGCGGGGGGCCGATTGCAGTCGATGATGAGTCGCGAGTAATTCTGCTGTATGAGGGTAGCGTCGAGTCGTTCCGCCAATGTGCGGCACACGCCCGCAATGCCGATATCCCAGGCGATGTGACGCGCTTGATCGTCCTCGGAAATGCCGAGCCGGCCCATTGAACGCGGAAAGGCATTGCCCGCATGATCCGCGACAATGAGGAACGCGGAGGCTCCTTCCGCATTGAGCATGGTGACAGGCGACATCTCGTCGCCCGCCAGCAGGGGTGCCGTCCGGTCCAAATCAGTCCTCACGCCTGCGCGGCGACCAAGGTCGCCTGCGCCGTTCTTGAAGTTGCCGCTTACCAAGTTGCCGCGAGCCATAGCAGACATCCGCGCGCTCCGCTCGCGCAAACCCGATGAGGTTCCCACCCATGAAGATTCGCGCGGGCTACGAGATTATCCACACGTGCCCCAAGCCCACTCCGATGATCCTGACGCTCAGCGTGCACCCGTCGCGGGTGAACGATCTTGAGAGCGTGGACCGGATGCTGTTCGATCCCCCGATCCCGGCCAACACCTATCACGACAGCTTCGGCAATTTCTGCCACGTCATCGAGGCGCCGGCAGGTCAGCTCAAGATCCATTCCGATTTCGTGATCCGCGACAGCGGCAAGCCCGACCTGGTGGCGCCGGATGCGATCCAGCACCCGCTCGGGGATCTGCCGGTGGACGTGCTGCTGTTCCTGCTGGGCAGCCGCTATTGCGAGACCGACCGCCTGAGCAACGTCGCCTGGACCATGTTCGGCCACGTGCCCAAGGGCTGGCCCCTGGTCCAGGCCATCTGCGATTTCGTCCACGGGCACATCACCTTCAACTATGCCCACGCGAGCCCGCTGCGGACCGCCTTCGACGCCTATACCGAGCGGCGCGGCGTGTGCCGGGATTTCGCCCACCTCGCCGTCACCCTGTGCCGCTGCATGAACATCCCGGCGCGCTACTGCACCGGCTATCTCGGCGACTTCGGCGTGCCCATCGATGTGAACCCCATGGATTTCAGCGCCTGGTTCGAGGTGTATCTGGGCGACCGCTGGTACACCTTCGACGCCCGGCACAACACGCAGCGCATCGGCCGCATCCTCATGGCGCGCGGGCGCGATGCCACGGATGTCGCCATCGTCACCTCGTTCGGGCCGGCGACGCTCACGAGCTTCAAGGTGGTGAGCGACGAGGTGGCGTGAGCCCTGAGCCCGCCTCGCCTGAACAGGCGCGCGGGCCAGGACGACCATCCGCCAGCGGGCGGGCTTGGATCCCGGCCTGCGCAGTACCGCGACCCAGCTTGATCTTTCGGTGCCGCATGGGAAAGTGTCTTCGCGGGGTTTCGGACCGTTCCATGGGAGCGATGGCGCTGTAGGGCCGGGTCGCGCCGCCGGGTGATGGCGTGAGCGGAGGGGGATATGGCTGATCCGAACGCGGCTGCGGTGGTCTTGGGTTCGAGCGCGAGCCGTCTGGTGCGCCCGTTCTCCCGGCGCGGGCTGTTGTCTCTTGCCGCCCTTGCCCTGGCCTGTGGCCGGGGGGCGGCGGCGGACCGCGCCGGCATCGTGGAAGCGTTGGCCGGGGAGGGCGGTGCCGAGCGCGGCGGTGCCAGGCTGCCCCTTGCGACTGGCGATGCCGTATTCGTGGGCGATATGGTGGTGACGGGCGAGACGGCCCGCCTTGCCATGCGGCTCGGCGCCGCCACCCAGGTGCGGCTCGGCGGGCGCACGCGATTGCGCATCGACCGTTTCCTGGTTGATCGCGGGGGCGTTTTTACCCTCGGCAACGGCGCCATGCTCTATGACCGGCCAGATGGTGCGCCCGGGCGCGACGTGGAGGTGGAGACGCCCTATGGCCGGCTCGCCGTGCGCGGCACGCGCTTCTTTGCCGGGCCGAGCCAGGAGCGTTTCGGCGTCTTCGTCATGCGCGGGCGGGTACGGGTGTCGGCGGGCGACGCGACGGTGGATCTCGGTCCGGGGCAGGGGACCGACGTGGCCGCGATCGGCGGCGCGCCCTCGCCGGTGCGGGCCTGGAGCGAGGCGCGCATCCGCGCTGCGCTGGCGCTGGTGGAATAGGCCCGGGTCGGTCGGGCAGGCGCTAACGCCAATGGCCCGTGAGCTTGACTCATGGGCCATTGGCCAAGCCCGCGCGGCGCTTGAGCGTACCCACTTGGCATCGGTCGAAGATCGAGGCCGATGGTATAGGGCCTCAAGCAGGCGCGGGCCCCGGATCGCCACGCCCAGAGCAGGCGCCGCTGGTGCCGTGCATGCGCTCGTCTGCGGATTGGAGACGGATTCGACCGGTCGGATCGGTTCAATTCGGCCGGACGGGCTCCAATCCGGGGATCGGGTCCTCCACCGGCGCATAGACCTGAACCGTGCCGCTCACGCCCCGCACGACGATGGCGGCCACCGGGCGCACCGCGCCCGCGGGCAGTCGTGCGGCGGTACCGGGACCAACGCAGATGGACGTGCCGAGATCCTTGTTGGCGACCTCCAGGCGGGCGGCGGTGTTGATGGCCATGCCGTGGGCCGTGTAGTCGAGCTTGCGGCGGCCGCCCACGTCGCCGACGATGGCACGTCCGGTTTCCATGCCGATCCGCGTGCGCCCGAAGCCCAGCGCGGCGAATTCCGGCTCCGTGCGAAGCCGCTCGGAGGCGGCGCGGATGGCACGGGCGCAGGCCAGGGCCTTGCCGGCGTGATCGTCGAGGTCGAGGGGCATGTTGAAGAAGGCGTGCACCGCATCGCCCACGATCTTGTCGCACATGCCCCCGTGGGCGAACACGATCTCCGTCAAGGTATCGAAATAGCGGTCCAGCGCCCTCACAAGCGCGTCCGGCGCGGCGCGCTCGGTCATGGCGGTGAAGCCTTCCACGTCAGTGAACAGAGCGGTGATCTCACGAACCTCGCCGCCCAGCTTGAGAGCGCCCGGTGTGGCGGCGATGCGCGCCACCACCGCCGGCGCGAGATGCTGTTCGAACCGGCGGCGCAGGTGGCGCTCACGCCGCTCGGTCTCGGCGAAGCCGGCGACGAGGCCGACGCCCAGAGCCACCGCGCCCACCAGGGGCGGGCCGGCTGGGTCCAGCATCAGGTTCGCGCCATGGTTCAGGAGCGCCGCGCCGCTGCCCCATGCCAGGAAAAGCAGGCCTCCCAAGGCCGACGCGATCAGCGGCGCGGTCAACAGCACCGCCGCCAGCGCCAGGACGCCGAGCGCCAGGGCGCCCGCATTTTCGACCGGCTCAAGGATGGCCGGTCGGTTGGGGATGGCGCCGGAGAACAGCGTCGTCACCGCATCGGCCTGGATCTGCACCGTCGGCGCGGCGTCGGCGGCGGCGGTCCGGCGCAGGGCGCCGACCTCCACGGCGCTCGATCCCAAAAGGGCGATCCGTCCGTCGAGCGCCCCCGGGGCGGGCATGCCGTCGAGGAGGCGATAGGCCGGAACGGTGCGTCCGAGCCATGTTTCGGGCGCAGAGGCCCGCAGGCGCAGCCGGCCATCGGTGCCAAGGGGAGCGGAACGCATGCCCGCAAGAAGCGCCCCGTCCGCGACGACCAGGGCGGAGGCGCCATCATGCAGCCGCACCGCTTCGATCGCGAGACCGGGCAGAACCACCTCACCAGCGATGGCAATCAGCGGCACGCGGCGCACCACGCCATCCGTATCGCTCGCAATGGCCACGAGCCCGAGACCTTGCGCGACGTTGCGCAAGGTCTCGGGCGGGCCGGCCGCTCCGGCGGCGTGCCACGGGTTCCTGAGGCGGCCCGGCCCCTCCACTAGGAGTGGTGTCACCGGCACGAAATCCGGCGTCGCGACGTTTTCCAGCACCGCGCCGAGGGCGGCGGGCCGGAGCGCCAGCGCGGCAGCGAGCGCGGCGTCGCCATCGGGCAGGGTGGGGGCGAGGGCGGCGATGTCGGTCCGCCCGGTCTCCTCGGCCAGCGCCCTGGCGACGGCGGCCGGCGACAGGCGGTCTGGTCCGGCGAAGAGCATGTCGATGACGATTGTCGATGGCCCGGCGGCGGCGATCTTCTCCACGAGTCGTGCCATCTGCGAACGGCTCCAGGGCCAGGCGCCATGGCGGGCGAGGGTCGCGCTGTCGATGTCGATGATGGTGAGCGGCGCCGCGGCGAGCGGGGGTGACGCCCGCAGGATCGCGTCGAGGACCGTCTCCCGCAGCCGCTCCCGCAGACCCCAGGCGTCGAGGCCAAAGGCGGTGAAAACGCAGAGCAGCGCCACGGCCCCCGACCGCACGGCGAAGGAGCGGATGGGTGCGTTGAGGTTCACCGGTTACCCCGTCAGCATGTCGATGCGCGCGGTGGCCATGCGCACCCGGCCGGCCAGCAGGATGGCGAGGTTGCGCATGATGCGGTCGGCGGCGCGGGCGTGGGTCTCCTGGAAGGCGCGGAACTGCTCGGCGGAAATCTCCAGGCAGACGGCCTCCGTGTCGGCCCACACGTCCGCGCTGCGCGGCTGGTCGATCAGCGCCAGCTCGCCGAAAGCCATGCCCGGGATCATGGTGGACAGGCGCACGTCCTTCAGGGACCGGGCGCTGACCATGCCCCGCACCAGGAAATAGACCCTGGCCGGCGGCTCGCTGGCGTCGATGATCCGCGTGCCGGCGTCGAACACCACCCTTGTGCCGAGGCGAGAAAAATCGGCGAGTTCCTGCGGCGAAAGCCCGGCCAGCAGCGCCTGGCCGGACAGGTCGGCTTCGATGCCGATCTGCGAGAAGCCGCCGTGGCGGTAGACGATCTGGTCCTCGGCCCAGTCCACGGCGGCATCGTAGGTGGGGAAGATGCGCACGCGCACGCCTTCCTCCTTCATGGCCTTGACCTGCGGCGCCACCGGTGAGTTGCCCTCCACCCCGGCGATCACCGTGGTGGTGGAGGCCGGAAGCTGGTTCCGGATCAGGCCGGTGAACAGGCGCAGGCCCGCATCGGTGATGGTGGACACCCGGTGCAGGTTGAGGATGAGGAAGGCCGGCACGCCGGCGGGATCGGTGAGCCGGCGGGTCACGTAGTCCATGGTGGCGAAGGAGAGCTTGCCGGCCAGCTCCAGCACGCGGATGGAGCCGGAGCGCGATTCCAGGATGCTCTGCTCGTGGGGCTGGCGCCCCGGCTTGGACGGCACGGTGCGGAAATCATAGTCGGCGGCGATGCAGGTGCGCACGTCGTCGCGCCGCGACAGCATGTGCAGGTCGAACGCGTCGGAGAGGGCCGAGCAGGTGCGCAGGCCGCGCACGCTGTTGCCGTGGGCATCGAGCCGCGGCGAGAAGATGCCGAGGCCGAGCTGGGACGGCAAGGCGGCGAGGATGCCGCCGCCCACGCCGCTCTTGGCCGGCACGCCCACCCGATAGATCCACTCGCCGGCAAAGTCATACATGCCGGAGGAGATCATCACCGCCAGCGTGCGCGCCACGGCGTAGGTGGAGGCGACCGTCTCCCCTGTCACCGGATTGACCCCGTGATTGGCGAAGCTCGCCCCCATCACGGCGAGGTCGCGGGCGGTAACCAGCACCGAGCATTGGCGGAAATAGGTATCGAGGATGTGGTCCACGTCGCCGCGCACGCCGCCATAGGTGCGCAGCAGGTAGGCAATTGCGCGGTTGCGGTCGCCGGTCTGGCGCTCCGACTGGAACACCGCATCGTCCACCTCCAGCTCGCGCCCGGCAAAGCGGCTGAGGGTGGTGCGGATCAGCTCGAAGGCCCCGTCGCCTGCGGTCTCGGCCAGCAGCCCGCTGCAACAGATGGCGCCGGCATTCACCATGGCGTTGAACGGGCGGTTGTCGGCCTTCAGGCGGATGGAATTGAACGCCTCGCCGCTCGGCTCCACGCCGATGGCCGCCTCCACCGTCTCCGATCCCAGGGTGTCCAGGGCGAGGGCGTAGACGATGGCCTTGGAGACCGACTGGATGGTGAACGGGACCGCGGTGTCGCCAGCCTCGTAGACATGGCCGTCGGTGGTGGCCACGGCGATGCCGAAATGGTCGGGGTCGGCCTTGCCCAGCTCGGGGATGTAGGAGGCGACCTCGCCCTCGTCGAGAGGCGTGAAGCGGGCGTGGATGCCCCTGATGGCGCGCAGCAGCGGTGTTTCGAGGGGCGTCGTGGGAACGGACAGGAGATTCAGCACAGCGCGGCTCCGGGAGACTCTCCCCTAGTGAAAGCGCGTGCGCTGCGGTTGGCAATGGTGCGCGGCGGCGAGCGGGCGCCGCGTTCCCGGCCGCCGGGTCGCCACGGGGGCATCCGGCCCGGTGCGGACCGCCCCCGTGACCAGACCGGCGGGCTTATTCGGCCGCCAGCGCCCGTGTGTCGCGGGCGGCGAGGCGGGCGAGGAGATAGTCCACCTCGGCCCGCGCCGTGGCGGACAGCGCCGAGCCCGGCTTGCGCTGGGCATCGCTGGCGATGAAGCCGCGCCGCATCAGCACATATTTGCGCACCGCAAGGCCAACCCCCTGCTGCTGCTCGTAGCGCAGCAGGGGCAGGTGGGCATCAAACAAATCGTGGGCCTCGTCCCGCCGCCCGGCCCTGGAGAGGCGCACCACGTCGGCCAGCATCTCGGGGAAGGCGTAGCCGGTCATGGCCCCGTCGGCGCCGCGCTCCATCTCGAAGTCGAGGAACAGGCCGCCATTGCCGGTGAGGATGGAGATGGGCCGCATGGAGCCGTCGGTCTGGAAGCCGCGCAGGGTGGAGATCTTCTCCAGCCCCGGCCAGTCCTCGTGCTTCAGCATGACGCAGGAGGAATGGTCCTGCACGATCTGCCGGATCACCTTCGGCGTCATCTGCACCGTGAGGGTGAGGGGATAATCTTGGATGACGAACGGGATGTCGGTGCCGATGGCCTCCACCGCCTGCCGGTAGTAGCCGATGATCTGGTCGTCGGTGCGCAGGCTCGGCGGCGGGGCGATCATGACGCCGGCGGCGCCCCGGTCCATGGCCGCGCGCGCCAGCCAGCGCATGGCGGCAAGGCCCGGAGCGGAGACGCCGACGATGACCGGCAGGTCGCCCATGCCGGCGATGAAGCGGGTGGTGAGGTGGAGCGATTCCTCCGGCTCCAGCTTCGGCGCCTCACCCATGATGCCGAGCACCGTGATGCCGGTGGCGCCGGCGGCAAGATAGCGGGCGATGAGGGTGTCGATGGAGGCCTCGTCGATCCGGCCGTCCGGTGTGAACGGGGTGGGGGCGATGGGGAAGAGGCCCGCGGCGGTGGCGTCGAGACGCATGGGGATCCCTCAGATGCTGGCGATGAGGCCGCCATCCACGCGGATGACGGAACCGGTGACATAGGACGACGGCGTTCCCGCCAGGAAGGCGACCACGTTGGCGTATTCCTGCGGATCGCCGTAGCGGCCCACGGGGATGGAAGAGGTGCTCTCGGCGGAAACCTCCTCCACCGTGCGCCCCTCGCGCTCGGCCTTCTTGGCGTCGAGGAACTTGATGCGGTCGGTGGCGATGCGTCCGGGCAGGATGATGTTGGCCGTCACCTCGTCGCGGGCGATCTCGCGGGCCAATGTCTTGGACCAGCCCACCAGCGACAGGCGCAGCGCGTTGGAAATGCCGAGATTGGCGATGGGCGCTACCACGCCGGAGGAGGTGGAGGTGATGATGCGGCCCCATTTGCGGGCGCGCATCTGCGGCAGCACCCGGTCGGTGAGGGTGATGACGGAGAGCACCATCTGCCCGAAGCTCTTGCTCCAAAGCTCCGGGTCCTGCCCCGCGGCGGGGGTGGGGGGCGGGCCGCCGGTGTTGTTCACCAGCACGTCCACGGGGCCGAAGGCCGCCTCCACCTGCGCCACGCGGGCATCGATGCCGGCGATGTCGGAAAGGTTGAAGGGCAGCGCCAGCGCCTCGCCGCCGTCCTGCGTGATGGCGGATGCCACCCGTGCGAGGGCCGCCTCGTCGATGTCGCCCAGCGCCACCCGGGCGCCTTCCCGTGCCAGCGTGGCGGCGATGGCGCTGCCGAGCCCGCCGCCTGCGCCCAGAACCAGGGCGGTCTTTCCCTTCAAGCCGAGATCCATGCCTTGTCCCCTTGTCCTCTCGCCGCGCCTGTCGAGGCTCAGTCGGCGAGGCCGATGGGTGTCACCGGCACGCCCCGTTCGGCGCGCGCCAGATAGTCCGCCTTGCTGTATTGCATATGGTCCACGCAGAGCTGCGCCAGCGCCCAGCTGTCCGTGCCCTGCAGCAGCTCGATCATGATGTCGTGCTGGCGCCGCGACAAAGCGAGCCCGTCGCGGTCCGCCAGATTCTTCGCGCGCATGGGCAGCGTCAGCCCCATATAGTCCTGCAGGGTGCGCACGAGATAGGGATTGGCGCAGCCCGAGAACAGGACGATGTGGAAGGCGTCGTTGGTCTCGTGGATGCCGCGCAGGTTGCCGGCCTCCGCGTGCCGGGCATAGTCGGCCTGGATGGCCTTGAGCTGCGCCACCAGCTCCGGCGGGGCGGGCAGCGGAATCTTCAGCGCCGCCTGCCGGGTCAGCATCTCGCGCACCTCGTAGATCTGGCGCACCTCGTCCGGCGAGTAGGAGCGCACAGTGGCGCCCACATTCTTCTCGCGGTTGACGATGCCGGTGCGCTCCAGCTGCACCAGCGCCTGCCGGATATAGTGGCGGGAGGCGCCGTAGCGCGCCATCAGCGTGTCTTCCACCAGGCGCGAGCCGGGGGCGAGGCGGCCGAAGATGATGTCCTCTTCCACGCGGCGCAGGATCTCCGCCTGTTCGTCGGCCCGCGAGGCGGGAAGCGACGCTTCTGTCATGCTGCGCTCCTGTCGCAGGTCTTGAAGGTGGAGAGCCGGTAGCAGTCCTCCACCAGCCGCAGGGTCTGAAGATTGTCCTCCGGCGCGGTCTCGAACGGGGCGCCGGTGGCGAGGCAATGGACGAAATGGGCGATGGTGGCGGCGTAGGAGCCGAGATAGGTCGCTTCCGGATCGTAGGTGATGTGCTGCGTGGTCGCACCCGAAAGCGAAAGCTCGGCCCCTGACAGGCGGATCGTCCCGGTCTCGCCGAGCACCGTCAGCTGGTCCTGCTGCTGGGCCGGAGCGCCATGGGCGGCGAAGCTGGCGAACACGCTCACCCCCGCCCCCGAGGCGGTGGAGAGCTGGATCACCGCGCCGTCCTCGCCGCGCAGGGCCGGGCAGGTGCGGCTGAGGGCGGCGGCCTCCACCTTCAGCGGGCCGAGCAGCATGCGCAGGGTGTCGAGGTGATGGATCAGCACTTCCGCCACCAGCATGCGCGCCTCCCCCGCCATGAAGGGCTGGCGCTCCAGGGCGGGCAGGCGGCCTTGCGCATCGGGCACGGTGCCGGAGGTGACGAGGGTCAGCGCTGCGGCCTTCACCGCGCCGATGCGGCCGGCGCGCAGCCACTCGGCAGCCTGCCGGTAATAGGCGCGGAAGCGCCAGTTTTCGTGCACCATCAGGCGCACCCGCCCGTCGATTTCGGCCACCAGTTGCTCGGCCTCCGCAAGGCTCGGCGCCAGCGGCTTCTGGCACAATATGGGCAGGCCGTGGCCGGCGGCGCGACGCGCCAGTTCCACATGGGCGGCGCGGGGCGCGGCGATGTCCACCGCATCGAGGCCGCCCGCTGCCAGCATGGCCTCGGCGCTGTCGAAGACGGCGGGAATGCCGAATGCGGCGGCCCGCTCCGCCGCCCGCTCGCGGGAGGGATCGGCGATGGCCACCACCTTGGCGGCGTCGCCCAGTGCCTGCCAGCCCTTCAGATGGTGCTGCGTCACCCAGCCGGCCCCGATCAGGCCCACCTTGAGGGGGTGGCTCATCAATGGGTCCTCCGCTGGGCGGCGGCGCGTACCGCTGTTGTTACGTTCTCCTGCGGTGCGATCGCCTCGCCGGTGGCGGCATCGAACAGGTAGGCCGCTTCCGGGCGGAAGAACAGCTCCACCGTCTCGTCCGGCACGGCGGTGACATGGCGCGGAAGCCGGGCGGTGATCTCGGTGCCGTCGTCGAGCGCCACCAGAAGCAGGGTTTCCGCGCCCAGCGGCTCCACCGCAATGGCGTGCCCACGCAGGACGCCCACCGCGTCGCCTCCGTCGGGCCGTTCGATGCTCAGGTCTTCCGCGCGCACGCCCAGCGTCACCTTTCCCCCCGCGTGGGCCGCCAGCGCGGATGGCGTCCAGCGGCTGAGGGTTGCGCTCACGCCGGAGGCTTCCGCTCGCGGCGCGCCGGGCGCCAGCGTGGCCTCCACCAGGTTCATGGGCGGCGAGCCGAGGAAGCGGGCGACGAAGGTGTTGGCGGGCTGCCAGTAGACCTCCAGCGGCGCGCCGATCTGGGCCACGCGGCCGGCATTCATCACGCAGATGCGGGTGCCCATGGTCATGGCCTCCACCTGGTCGTGGGTCACGTAGATCATGGTGGAGCCGAGGCGATTGTGCTGCTTGATGATCTCGCTGCGGGTGTTGACGCGCAGCGCCGCATCGAGGTTCGACAGCGGCTCGTCGAACAGGAACACCTGCGGCTCGCGCACCATGGCGCGCCCCAGAGCCACCCGCTGCCGCTGGCCGCCGGACAGGGCTGCCGGCCGGCGCGCGAGCAGGGGCGCGAGGCCCAGGATGTCCGCCACCTGCATCACCCGCCGCTCGATCTCGGCGGCCGGGATGGCGCGGCGGCGCAGGCCGAAGGCGAGGTTGTCCTTCACGCTCATGTGCGGATACAGGGCGTAGGACTGGAACACCATGGCGATGTCGCGGTCCTTGGCCGGCACGTCATTCACCACCCGCCCGTTGATGGAGAGGGTGCCGCCGGAGATGGTCTCCAGCCCCGCGATCATGCGCAGGGTGGTGGACTTGCCGCAGCCGGAGGGGCCGAGCAGCACCATGAACTCGCCGTCGGCGACGGTGAGGTCCACATCCTCCACCACCACCGGCCCGGCGCCGCCGTAGCGCTTGACGATCCTGTCGAGTTTCACCACCGCCATGGCAGCCTCACTTGATCGCGCCGGCGGTCATGCCGCGGATCAGCTTTTCGGAGAAGAAGACGTAGGCGACGATGACCGGGATCACCGAGATCATCACCCCGGTGGCGATCATGCCGATGTCCTGGAAATGGTCGCCCATGAAGGCGCGGATGCCGATGGGCAGGGTGCGCTTCTCGGGATCGGTGATGAGCACCACGGCGAACAGGAACTCGTTCCACAGCTGGATGAAGTTCAGGATCAGCGTGGTGGCGATGGCCGGCATGCCCACGGGCAGCACGATGCGCCAGAAGATCTCGAGGTCGCCGTAGCCGTCCATCTTGGCCGCGTCGAACAGGTCCTGCGGGATGCGGGCGAAGAAGCCTTCCAGCAGATACACGGTGAGCGGCAGCTGGAGCGAGACATAGACCAGCGAAAGCCCGAACAGGCTGTTGTAGAGATTATAGTCCACCAGGATCTGGTACAGCGAGATCAAGGTGATCTGCGGCGGGAAGATGATGGACGAGAACAGGATGGAATAGATCAGCCGGTTGCCGCGGAAGCGGTAGCGGGCCAGCGCATGGGCCGCCGCCGCGCCGACGAAGGTCACCACCGCCACCGCGCCCACCACCACCATGGCGGAGTTCCAGAAATAGGTGGCGAAATCGGAATCCACCCAGGCGCTGCGGAACTGCTCCCAGTGGAACGGCCGCGGCCAGGCATAATGGTCGGCGCTGATCTCGGCGGTGGTGCGCACCGACATGGTGGCGAGCCACAGGAACGGGCCGAGGGTGTAGATGGTGTAGGCGGCCAGCACCAGCGCCAGCGCGCCGCGGCCGAACAGGCGGGGGAGGGG
>NZ_JAIVFO010000309.1 GCF_029991245.1 Xanthobacter autotrophicus | reverse complement strand
GGACAAGCCGGCGAGCCCCACCCCCGCCGATCCCGCCGCGGCAAATCCGGCGCCTGCAAACCCCGCACGCGGCGAAACGGTGGACCAGGCCATCTGCCGCCTCATCGATGCGGCGGCGGCAAAAGAGGGCCTGCCGGCCGCCTTCCTCACCCGCCTCATCTGGCGCGAAAGCTCGTTCCGCCCGCACGTGGTGAGCCACAAGGGCGCACAGGGCATCGCCCAGTTCATGCCCGGCACGGCGAAGGAGCGCGGGCTCGAAAATCCGTTCGATCCGGAAGCGGCGATCCCGGCCTCGGCGGCGCTGCTCGCCGACCTCAACCGTCGCTTCGGCAATCTGGGTCTGGCGGCGGCGGCCTACAATGCCGGTCCCGGACGCGTCTCCGGCTTCCTCAATGGCGGCGGACTGCCGGAGGAGACGCGCGCCTACGTGCGCATCATCACCGGGCGCCCGGCGGAGGACTGGGGGGCGCTGCGGCGCCAGGGTACGGACAAGGGAACCGATAAAGGCGCAGACCAGGGAACAGACAAGGCGAGCGCGACGCCTCCCGTCCCGCAGGAGCCCTGCCTTGCCACCGTCGCCGCCCTGCGCAAGGGCGCGCCGGCGCCGCTGGCGGGAGAGCCCGCCAACCCGCTGTTCGCCCCCTGGGGGGTGCAGATTTCCGGCAATTTTTCGCGCGACATCGCGCTCGCCTCGTTCCGCCGGGAGGCGACCCGCCATCCCGCCGTGTTCGCGGACCTGACCCCGGTGATCGTGGCGACGCGGGTGGGCGGACGCGGCCCGCGCACCTTCTATCGCGTGCGGCTCCCGGCCCAGACCAAGGCCGAGGGCATGAAAGTGTGCGACCGCCTGCGCAAGGCCGGCGGCGCCTGCCTGGTGCTGCCGAACTGAGGCGCGCGCGGGGGACCCGACGGCAGGATTGCCCTCGTCCCCCCGCAGGCGGCCGCCTCTCCCGCCGGCGCGCTGCGGCCCCCTCTCCCGCGTGCGGGGGAGGGTTGGGGAG
>NZ_JAIVFO010000308.1 GCF_029991245.1 Xanthobacter autotrophicus | reverse complement strand
CGCCCGGGCCGGGAGCGCCGTTGACGGGGGCCACCGGGTGCCCCAACCAGAAGGCCGGGTCAAGCTGTAAGGCCACGGTCGATGAGCTTGGCTCACCGACCCTGATCAAGCCCGAGCGGCACCTGAGCCTTCAGCCGGAAGAATTCCGGCGCCGAGGCCTGTAAGGTCGGTCGAGCCGGCGGGGCGCCCGGCCGGCGAGGGAGGGGTGGGGATGGTCGCTCTGGTGCTGCGCGTGCTGCTGGCCCTCGCCGCGATCCCGCTGGTGCTGTCCATCGCCTACAATGTGGTCAATCCGGTCTCCACCCTCATGCTGCTGCGGTGGGTGGAGGGCAAGCGGGTGGAGCGGGTCTGGACCCCCATCGAGCAGATGTCGCCGGCGCTGGTGCGCACCGTCATCGCCTCGGAGGATGCGAGCTTCTGCAGCCATTGGGGCGTCGACCTCGACGAGATGCGCGCCGCCATCGACAAGGCGGACGAGTTGGAGGATGCGCGCGGCGCCTCCACCATCCCCATGCAGATTGCCAAGAACCTGTTTTTGTGGCCGGGGCGGGCGCTGATCCGCAAGGCGTTCGAGATCCCGCTGGCCCTGTGGCTGGACCTGGTGGTGAGCAAGAGGCGGCTGATCGAGATCTATCTCAACATCGCCGAATGGGGTCCCAACGGGGAGTTCGGGGTGGAGGCGGGGGCAGGCCGGGCCTTCGGCATTCCGGCGGCGCGGGTGGATGCGCGGCAGGCGGCCCTGCTGGCGGTGATGCTGCCCAACCCGCGGCGGCGCGATGCGGGCAATCCTTCCGCGGGGGTGGAGCGCCTCGCCGCCCGGCTCCAGGCGCGGGTGCCCCGGGAGGGGCCGGAGCTGACGGCCTGCCTCGGGCCGCTGCGATAGCGGGGTGCCGCAGCGCCCAACGGCTTGATTGTGGCGCCTGCAAGCGCCACATGGGATGCGAGGCGCCGGTCATCCGGCGCGCGTTCCTCCCACCGGTCCCGTCATGACGCAATCCACCGCA
>NZ_JAIVFO010000307.1 GCF_029991245.1 Xanthobacter autotrophicus | reverse complement strand
AAGAGACAGGCCGTAGGTTTCGGCGAAGAGCTGGTCTGGTTCTCCGGTCGGGGGGGTGGGGCTGTCCGCGATCGGCGAGGCATTGACCTGGAGCCTGTCGCCCACCTGGAGGTCGACGATCTGGCTGACCGATTGCTGGGAGGTGTCCGCGGGCGCCGTGGCGAAGACGAAGCTGTCCGCCTCGACCTGCGCGATTGCCGCCGCGGCTGCGGTGTCCGCGCTCCCGCCGTCGGCTGGAGCGGCCTCGGCCTCCGCAGAGGCGGCCATGAGGGCCGGGTCCACGGCTGGCGCGTCGGTCACGGCCGGGGTGATGGCCACTTCGACCGGCGTTGCCGGGGCCGTCTCGATGGCGGGGGGAGAGGCGCCGACCGCCGGGTCGCCCAAGGAGGATGCCGTAACATCGCCCCCGCTGGCGAGGGTGGTGCCTTCGCCAGCGGGGGCGGCCTCCACCAGGACGGTTTCGGACGAAACCGTGTCCGCCGCGGGCGTCTCGGTGGCCGGCGTCTCGGTGGTGGCGGAATCCGTGCTTTCCGGGTCGGGATGATTGGCGCGGGCCACGACCGCGGCCACCCCGGCGATGGCGACCTCCGCGGAGTCCCCATCGGTCCCGTCCGGCTCGTCTCGGTTCGCGGCGGGCAACGCGGCGAAGGTGGTGGACGGCAGGTCGAGGCGGCTTGCCGCGATGCCGTCCGGGTCGATGTCGAACACGGCGTGCTGGGGCACGCCTGCGATGCCGTCCGACACCACATAGCTGAGGGTGACGCGCTCGGCCGCCTGGGGCGCGAGATAGACCCAGCCGCCGGTGGTCGGAACCAGCATGCCGGCGGAGACGACGAGATTCTGGACATTCAGTGCCTGCCCGTCGGGATCGCTGGCGCCGGCCAGCAATGCCGCGAGCGGAATGAAGACCGCCTGTGCGACGGAGACGTTGGGCAGGGGCACCGGGTCCCCGACCCGGGGCGGGCGATTGCGGCTGGTGTCGTCGTCACCTTCCTCGTCGCCTTCCGATTTGGCCGACGGGCCGCCTTCACCCT
>NZ_JAIVFO010000306.1 GCF_029991245.1 Xanthobacter autotrophicus | reverse complement strand
CGGCAGCTCAGGGACCTTTCGCAGAGATCTCGCAAGCGGGAGAGGGGCGGCAGGGCGGGGCGCGCCTTGTGCCTACCGCGCGTCGGCCTTGATCATGTCGGCGGCCTTTTCGGCGATCATCATCACCGCCGCCGCCGTGTTGGCGGAGACGATGGTGGGCATCACCGAGGCATCCACCACGCGCAGGCCCTCAAGGCCGATGACCTTGAGGCGCGGGTCCACTACCGCCTCAGCTCCCGTGCCCATGGCGCAGGTGCCCACCGGGTGGTAGATGGTCTGGCCGGTACGGCGGGCGAATTCCAGGAAATCGGCGTCGCTGCGCACATCCGGGCCGGGGTTCATCTCGAACGCCCGGTAGGGATCCATGGCCGGCTGCTCGATGATGCGCCGGGCGAGCTTCATGCCCTCCACCAGGCAGTCGCGATCCTCCTGCACCGCAAGGAAATTCGGCCGGATGGCCGGGGCCTTGAACGGGTCCGGCGAGGTCACGTGGATGGAGCCGATGGATTGCGGGCGCAACTGGGTGACGCCGATGGTCATGCCCGGCTGGCGGTCCAGCGCGCGGTCGGCGGCATTGGCGTAGCTGGCGTGCATGAAGAAATACTGCACGTCCGGCCCCTCCAGCCCCGGCCGCGTCTTCACGAAACCATGGGCCAGGCCGGTGCCCAGCGTGAGAATACCTTTGCGCGTCAGAAAATACTGCGCCACAGCCCTGGCGAGGGCGAGGCCGCGGGTCTGCTCGTTGAGGGTCACCGGCTGCTTCACCCGCCAGTTCATGCGGGTGGCGAAATGGTCGCGATAATTGTTGCCGACCCCGGCAAGGGCATGCACCACCGGAATACCCGCCGCCTTCAGCGTGTCCGGATGGCCGATGCCCGACAGCTCCAGCAGCTGGGGCGACTGCACCGCCCCGGCCGCCAGCAGCACCTCGCCCCGCGCGGTGGCAGCCACCTCGCGGCCGCCCTGCCGATAGGTCACCCCGGTCACCCGCCGGCCATCGAGGGTGAGGCAGAGGGCCTGGGCGTGGGTCGCCACCTTGAGGTTGGGGCGGGAC
>NZ_JAIVFO010000305.1 GCF_029991245.1 Xanthobacter autotrophicus | reverse complement strand
TAGAGCGGTAGCCGATCATTTTGAATCGCCGGGGCTTTTCAAATCAGTGCCGAGCTGATTCAAGCTTCCTGCCGGAGTTGGAGGCCGGCAGGCATGGTCAAGGCGCTGTCGCTCGATCTTCGGGTGCGTGTTCTGGCCGCCGTAGCGGGTGGTATGAGCCACCGTGCGGCGGCTGAGGCGTTTGCGGTCAGCCCGGCAAGCGTGAGCCGATGGCGGCAGCTGTCCCGTGAAACGGGGGAGCCCCGCGCCAAGGACGCCGGAGGCGACAACCGTTCCCATCATGTGGAGGCGCACAAGGACCTGATCCTGAGCCTCTTGGAGAAGACGCCCGACCTCACCATCGAGGAACTGCGCCACCTTCTGGCGGAACGGGGGATCGGCGTCGGCTACGGCACAGTGCGCCGCTTCTTCGCCCGCCACGCCATCACGCGCAAAAAAAGACCGCCCACGCCGCCGAGCAGGACCGGGCGGACGTCCTGAAGCAACGCCGGGCCTGGTTCGAGGCGCAGCTCGACCTCGATCCGGACCGACTTGTCTTCATCGACGAAACCTGGGCCTCCACCAACATGGCCCGCCGCCATGGCCGTTGCCGGCGCGGACAGCGCCTGCGCGCGCTCGTCCCGCACGGCCACTGGAAGACCACCACCTTCATCGCCGGATTGCGCTGCACCGGTATGGTGGCGCCGATGGTCCTGGACGGCCCCATCAACCGCATCGCCTTCGAAGCCTATGTGCAGCAAGTGCTCGTTCCCGAGCTCTCACCGGGCGACATTGTGGTGATGGACAATCTCGGTTCCCACAAAGGTCCGGCGGTGCGTCAGATGATCGAGGCCGCCGGCGCAGGCCTCCTGTTCCTGCCGCCCTATAGCCCCGACTTCAACCCGATCGAGAACGCCTTCTCAAAGCTCAAGGCCCACCTGCGCAAAGCTGCCGAGCGCACCGTCGAAGGCCTGTGGGCAGCCATCGGACGTATCGCAGATCTCTTCACGCCGCAGGAGTGCCGGAACTTATTCGAAGCCGCTGGATATGATCCAATATGATCGGCTACCGCTCTA
>NZ_JAIVFO010000304.1 GCF_029991245.1 Xanthobacter autotrophicus | reverse complement strand
GCCCCGATCCCCGCGGCGCCCGCGGCCCAGGCTGCGCCTGCCCAGCAACCGGTTTCTCCTGCCCCCGCGCAGCAACAACCGGCACCCGCCGCACCCACGCAAGCGGTGGCGCCCCAGCCCGTTCCGATGCCTCAGCCGGCTCCGTTTCCTCAGGCCATCGAGCGGCGGGAGGCGCCTCCGGTCGGCTTCGGCGTGCCCACCGCGTCGGGCGCGGCCGGAACCGCAACCCCGGCCGAATCGCAATCCGGCCCGTCGCATCAGGACGCGCGCGAAGGCGCCCGCGCCACGCCGGAGGCAGCCGCCACCGAGCGACGCCCGCCCGTGGCACGCCAGCCGCCCCCGCGGCGGACCGAGCGGGCACAGCCGGAGCCGCCGCCGCGCGTGTTCGCGCCGCTGCCGCCGGAGACCTCGCTGCCGCCCACCCGTGGCTTCGGCGACCTGCCCCGCCCACCGGGCCTCGTGGGCGCGCAATAAGGCGCTTGGTTTCCAGATCTTGGTGCGCAGGTTTTGGCCGGGGACGGCAGTCCGCCCCGGTCAAGCCAGCGACCGCCTGAACGAGCCTTCGGCGTCGGGCGCAGGGGCCGGCTTCAGGCGCCGACGCGCGCCAGGGTCATGGAGGTGAAGGCGGCCTCGTCCTTCTCGCCCTGGATAGGACCTTCCCGCGCAATCTCGCGCCATTGGGCCTGATCGAACGCCGGGAAGAAGACATCGCCCTCCGGCGCGGCATGGACCTGCGTGAAATGCAGCGTGCTGGCCAGGGGCAGCGTATCGTGGAACAGGCGGGCGCCGCCGATGACCATGATCTCGTCCGCGCCCATGGCGTCCGCCGCCTCATCGGCAAGGCGCAGCCCCTCATCAAGGCTCGCGCCCTTCAGCACCCCGTCCGGCACCGTGAAGGCGGGATCGGTGCTGACCACCACGGAGGTCCGCCCCGGCAGCGGACGGCCGATGGACTCATAGGTGCGCCGGCCCATGAGCAGCGGCTTGCCCCAGGTGAGCGCGCGGAAGCGCTTGAGGTCCGAGGGCAGGCGCCACGGCAGGCCGCCGCCGGCGCCGATCACCCCGTTCTGCGACACCGCGACCACGAGGGCCAAAGG
>NZ_JAIVFO010000303.1 GCF_029991245.1 Xanthobacter autotrophicus | reverse complement strand
GGGGGGGGGAATGAGCTACCGGCTTCGACCACAGGCCGAGGCGGACATTGAAGCCATCGCCCTTTACATTGCCGAGGACAATCCTTCGGCGGCCCGACACTGGTACGAAGATATTTACCGCCGTTGCCAGCAGATCGGGGAGATGCCAGGCATCGGCGTTGCGAGGCCGGAGGTGCGGCCTGAGCTGAGGAGCCTCCCAGCCGGCAACTACCTGATTTTGTACCGCCAGATCGACGAGGGGGCGGAAATCGTCCGTGTCGTGCACGGCGCACGACAATGGGAAGATCTGCTCTAGATCGCGCCCGCGGATGGCTGCCAGGCAGGGCTGGAGATGATCCTTTGTGGACCTCGGAAACGTCTGCTTGTGGATGCCTAGCAGAGCATTACCGCCGAAAGGGTATGCCGATCTCCGTGCTCACCGGGTGCCGGTGCGCACGTTTCGTTTCGTCATGGACTTGGCCTTTCATGGATCACGACTGATCGCATGCGCGCTGGCGGGGTCCGCACGCCCACGACGCTCATGCCTTCCTTCGGATGGTCCCGTCCAATCGGGTTGCTTCCGCCACGGTGTTCGAAATCGTGCCGTACTTGCGGACGTTGGTGTGGAGCAAAGCCAGGCGCTGCTCCGTCTCGTCCGTATCGATGATCAATTCGTAATCCACCGAGACGATCTTCGGCGGCGCGTCCTGCCGAACGGCGTGGAGCGTGACATCCACCCCGCGCAACTCGAAATTCAGCATCGGGGTCACCCGCTCGATGCCCTTGATCATGCACGCCGCGATAGCCGCCAGGAACAATTCCGCCGGGTTGAACGCATCGGCGCGTCCGCGGACGTCGGTGTCGAGGGTGATCTCGGCCTCCTTGGTGCGGGCGAGGCTGCCGTGAGCGTCGATGCGCGCCGCGCGAACCTTGTATTCCAGCATGGCAGTGCTCAAGCCGCGAGCCAGCGGGCGACATCGTCCGGCTTCGGCAGACCACCCGCATGCACCACCTTGCCGTCGATGACGATGCCGGGGGTCGAGGCGATGCCGTAGCCGGCGATCACCGCATAGTCGGTGACCTTTTCCACCGTGACGTCGAGCCCGAGCTTGGCCGCTTCATCCCGCACCA
>NZ_JAIVFO010000302.1 GCF_029991245.1 Xanthobacter autotrophicus | reverse complement strand
TGCACCACCTTGCCGTCGATGACGATGCCGGGGGTCGAGGCGATGCCGTAGCCGGCGATCACCGCATAGTCGGTGACCTTTTCCACCGTGACGTCGAGCCCGAGCTTGGCCGCTTCATCCCGCACCATCTGTGCCGTTGCCTCGCAGCGGGAGCAGCCGGGGCCGAGCACTTTCACGTCTTTCATGGTTTTGCCTTTCTTGGCCTTCGCCCTTCTTGTTTCAAGAAAACAGCGCGTTGAACAGGAAGCCCACGGCGAGGATGCCGGCGCCGACCACGCCCACGAACACGGCGATCAGCTTCAGGCTCAGGACTTTGCGCAGGATGATCATTTCCGGCAGCGACAAGGCGATCACCGCCATCATGAAGGCGAGCACGGTGCCCAGCGCCGCCCCCTTGGCCAGC
Organism: Xanthobacter autotrophicus; assembly: GCF_029991245.1. Classification (GTDB taxonomy): domain Bacteria; phylum Pseudomonadota; class Alphaproteobacteria; order Rhizobiales; family Xanthobacteraceae; genus Xanthobacter; species Xanthobacter autotrophicus_C. The sequence goes on along the minus strand of NZ_JAIVFO010000302.1, from coordinate 762 downwards.
AGGGCCTCGACCACCGGGATGATGCCCGCGGCATTGGAATACATGGGAATGCCCAGCAGAACCGCCGCCGGAACCGACCACCACGCATCCCGCCCCATGATGGAGGCGAGCAGGTCCGCCGGCACGTAGCCGTGGATGAAGGCGCCCGCCGCGATGCCGGCGATGATCCACATCCAGACCTTGCCGACGATGTCGCGCACCGCGTCGAGACCGGCCCTGATGCGATCCGCCAGCATCAGGCCGTTTGGCGGCAGCTCGAGCGGACTGGCGCGCACGTTGCGCACCCAGTCTTCCAGCCAGCCTTCCAAGTGCAGCCGGCCGATGATCCATCCGGCGACGATGGCGATGGAGAGGCCGAATGCCAGATAGGTGAGCGCCACCTTCCAGCCGACCAGCGCGAACAGGAGGCCCAGCGCCACCTCATTGACCATGGGCGCGGCGATGAGGAAGGAAAAGGTCACGCCGAGGGGGACCCCGGCGGAGACGAAGCCGACGAACAGCGGCACCGCCGAGCAGGAGCAGAACGGCGTGACGATGCCGAGGCCGGCGGCCGCGATATTGCCGAGCCCCTCGCGCTTTCCGGCGAGCAGCGCACGGGTGCGCTCGGCGGAAAAGAAGCTGCGCACCACGCCCATGGCGAACACCACCAGCGTCAGCAGCATCAGCACCTTGGGCGTGTCGTAGATGAAGAACGCGACCGCTTCGGCGAGATGGCTGCCGGGCTCCACCGGCAGGCGGGCAACCAGCCATTGGGAGAACGGC
>NZ_JAIVFO010000301.1 GCF_029991245.1 Xanthobacter autotrophicus | reverse complement strand
ATGGCCAAAGAGAAGTTCAACCGCTCGAAGCCGCACTGCAACATCGGCACGATCGGTCACGTGGATCACGGCAAGACGTCGCTGACGGCGGCGATCACGAAGATCCTTGCGGAGACGGGCGGCGCGACGTTCACGGCGTACGACCAGATCGACAAGGCGCCGGAAGAGAAGGCGCGCGGCATCACCATCTCCACGGCGCACGTGGAGTATGAGACCGCCAACCGCCACTACGCCCACGTGGATTGCCCCGGCCACGCCGATTATGTGAAGAACATGATCACCGGCGCTGCGCAGATGGACGGCGCGATCCTGGTGGTGTCGGCGGCCGACGGCCCCATGCCGCAGACCCGCGAGCACATCCTGCTGGCCCGTCAGGTGGGCGTGCCGGCGCTGGTGGTGTTCCTCAACAAGTGCGACATGGTCGACGACGAGGAGCTGCTGGAACTGGTCGAGCTGGAAGTGCGCGAGCTGCTCTCCAAGTACGACTTCCCCGGCGACGACATCCCGATCATCCGCGGCTCGGCGCTGGTGGCGCTGGAGAACGGCGATCCCAAGCTCGGCCGCGACGCGGTGCTGAAGCTGATGGAGGCGGTCGACGCCTACATCCCGCAGCCCGAGCGCCCGGTGGACCTGCCGTTCCTGATGCCCATCGAGGACGTGTTCTCGATCTCGGGCCGCGGCACGGTGGTGACCGGCCGCGTGGAGCGCGGCATCATCAAGGTGGGCGAGGAAGTGGAGATCGTGGGCATCCGCCCGACGCAGAAGACCACGGTCACCGGCGTCGAGATGTTCCGCAAGCTTCTGGACCAGGGCCAGGCCGGCGACAACGTGGGCATCCTGGTGCGCGGCACCAAGCGTGAGGACGTGGAGCGCGGCCAGGTTGTGTGCAAGCCGGGTACGGTGAAGCCGCACACCAAGTTCAAGGCCGAGGCCTACATCCTGACCAAGGAAGAGGGCGGGCGTCATACCCCGTTCTTCACCAACTACCGGCCGCAGTTCTACTTCCGGACCACGGACGTGACCGGGGTGTGCACGCTGCCGGAAGGCACCGAGATGGTGATGCCGGGCGACAACGTGTCCATGGACGTGGCGCTGATCGTTCCCATCGCCATGGAAGAGAAGCTGCGTTTCGCCATCCGCGAGGGTGGCCGCACGGTGGGCGCCGGCGTCGTCGCCTCCATCATCGAGTGATCTG
>NZ_JAIVFO010000300.1 GCF_029991245.1 Xanthobacter autotrophicus | reverse complement strand
GAGCGGGGCGGGGAAGGGGACGGCTTCCGCCATCACAGCCCCCGCGCGATGACGATGCGCTGCACGTCGCTGGTGCCCTCATAGATCTGGCACACCCGCACGTCGCGATAGATGCGCTCCACCGGGAAATCGGCGAGATAGCCGTAGCCGCCATGGATCTGGATGGCGGCGGAGCACACCTGCTCGGCCATCTCGGAAGCGAACAGCTTGGCCATGGAGGCCTCGGTGAGGCAGGGCTGGCCGGCCTCGCGCAGCGCCGCCGCATGCAGCACCATGTGCCGCGCCGCCGCGATGCGCGTCGCCATGTCGGCGAGGCGGAAGGCCACCGCCTGGTGCTCCCGGATGGGCTTGCCGAAGGTGACGCGCTCGCTCGCATAGGCCTTCGCCGCCTCGAACGCCGCGCGCGCCATGCCCACGCACTGGGAAGCGATGCCGATGCGCCCGCCCTCAAGATTCGAGAGGGCGATCTTCAGCCCCTCGCCCTCGGCGCCGAGGCGCAGCTCGGTGGGAAGGCGCATGTCGTTGAAGGCGAGCTGGCAGGTGTCGGAGGAATGCTGGCCCAGCTTCTCCTCCACTCGCACCACCTCGTAGCCGAGGGTATCGGTGGGCACGATGAAGGCGGAGATGCCCTTCTTGCCGGCCTCCGGATCGGTCACCGCGAACACGATGACGACATTGCCGTTCTTGCCCGAGGTGATGAACTGCTTGGCGCCGGAGAGGACGTAATGGTCGCCGTCGCGCCGGGCGCGGGTCTTCAGGTTGGCGGCGTCCGAGCCCGCCTGCGGCTCGGTGAGGGCGAAGCCGCCGATCCATTCGCCGGAGGCGAGGCGAGGCAGGAAGCGCTGCTTCTGCGCCTCGGTGCCGAACTTCACGATGGGCATGCAGCCCACGGAGGAATGCACCGCCACGATGGTGGAGCACGCCCCGTCCGCCGCCGCGATCTCCTCCAGCGCGAGGGCATAGGAGACGAGATCGGTGGCCACGCCGCCGAGGGCCTCCGGCACCAGCATGCCGAGGAAGCCGAGGGCCCCCATCTCGGTCAGCTCTTCGCGGGGAAAGCGATGCTCCCTGTCGCGGGCGGCGGCACCGGGGGCCAGGCGCTCCTGCGCGAAGGCCCGCACCGCATCGCGGATCTCGGCCTGGGTCTCGGTGAGGATCATTGGCGTGTTTCCTCCGGATTGTTGTTTTGGCGATGGTGTTCTCTCGCCCCGCCTGCGGCGCGGTGAGGGCGAAGCCGCCGATCAATTCGCCGGAGGCGAGGCGAGGAAGGAAGCGCTGCTTCTGCGCC
>NZ_JAIVFO010000002.1 GCF_029991245.1 Xanthobacter autotrophicus | reverse complement strand
CCCCAAGATGAGCCCGTTGCTGAAGATCGGCCTCGAACTCGGCCCGCTGGTGCTGTTCTTCGCCGCCAACGGCTATGGCGGCATCTATGTGGCTACCGGCGTGTTCATGGTGGCCACGCTGGCGGCGCTGGCCGCCATGTGGGTGCTGGCGCGGCGCATCGCGGTGATGCCGCTGGTGTCGGCGCTGGTGGTGATGGTGTTCGGCGGCCTCACCCTGTGGCTTCAGGACGACCATTTCATCAAGCTCAAGCCCACCATGGTGAATGCCCTGTTCGGCGTGCTGCTTCTGGGCGGGCTCTATTTCAGGAAGCCGCTCCTGCCCTACGTGTTCGACGGCATGGTGAAGCTGACCGACGAAGGCTGGCGGGTCCTCACCATCCGTTGGGGCGTGTTCTTCCTCGTTATGGCGGTGCTCAACGAGATCGTGTGGCGCTCCGTGTCCACGGACAGCTGGGTGGCGTTCAAGACCTTCGGCTACCTCCCGCTCACCTTCGCCTTCGCCATGGCCCAAGCCCCGCTGATGGCCCGCCACGAGATGAAGGACGGTCCGCAGGAGGGGTGATGCGCCGTTCCGCCCGCTCGCTCCCCGATTTTACACACGCCTGCCGGTTGACTGTCGCCGTGCACATCCGCATAAGCCCGAAAGAGGGCCCAGCATGCTGACGAAAAAAGGAAAGTACGGTCTCAAGGCCGCGGTCCACCTGGCGCGCCTGCCGCCGGGCGGGTCCACGCAGGTGGCCGACATCGCCGAGGCCAACAATATCCCGAAGAAATTCCTCGACGTCATCCTTGGCGAACTGCGCAATGCCGGCTTCCTGTCCTCCAAGAAGGGCAAGCTCGGCGGCTACCGCCTCGCCAAGGCGCCGGAGGATATCGTGGTGGGCGAGATGATCCGCGCCCTCGACGGGCCGCTCGCGCCCTTCCCCTGCGCCAGCCGCAATGCCTACGAAGTGTGCGAGGACTGCGACGTGGCCACCTGCGAGGTACGCATGCTCATGGTGCAGGTGCGCGACGCCATCGGCACCGTGCTCGACACCTACACCCTCGCGCAGATGCGTGATCTCTCCCGGGAAGCCCTGTCCTCCTTCGTGGACTACATCTGAGCGGGGCTGCGGCCCGTCTCCCCTATTGCTGGGCGGCGAGGAAGACGCGGAAGCGCGCCAGCGCCACGGCGAAGAACAGCACCCCCATGCCGAAGGTGGCCGCAAAGCGCGGCCACACCGTCTCGATCCCCGCCCCGCGATAGAGGATGGCCTGGGCGAAGGCCACGAACTGGGTCGAGGGCGAGGCCTGCATCACCACCTGCAGCCATTGCGGCATGCTCTCCAGCGGGGTGAAGCCGCCGGACAGCATGTTCATGGGCAGGACGGTGAGGAAGAACAACAGACCGAACTGCGGCATGGACCCGGACAGGGTGCCGAGGAAGATGCCCAGCGAGGCGGTGAAGAACAGATAGAGCGCCGCGCCGGCGAGAAACAGCGGGATGGAGCCGGCGATCCCCATGCCGAGCCCCCATTTCAGCACCACCACGATGCTGAAGGCGGAGCCGGCGAGGATCACCGCGCCATTGGCGAGGATCTTGGCCAGCATGATCTCGGACGGGCGCACCGGCAGCACCAGCAGGTGCTCCAGCGTGCCGTGCTCGCGCTCGCGGATGAGGGCGGCGCCGGCCAGCAGCACCGACAGCATGGTGATGTTGGTGATGAGCCCCATGGTGCCGGTGAACCAGGACGATTCCAGCCCCTGGTTGAAGGCGACCCGGACCTGAAGCTCCACCGGGCTCGCCACCCCTTCCGAATGCCGCAGCACGAAGCGGTTCACCTCCTCCTGGAAGATGGAGGAGATGTCGTTGGCCCCGAGGCCCGCCTGCATCAGCGACGTGGCGTCGATGAGAAGCTGCACGGCGGGCGCGCGGCCGGCCAGCACGTCCGCCTGGAAGTCGGGCGGAAAGTTGATCACGAAGGTGTAGCGCGCCGCATCCATGCCGGGGTCCACCTGCTGCGGGGCGAGCGGCACCGGGCGCTGGAACCGCGGCGGCAGCAGGGCGTCGAGGATGGCGTTGGAGAGGGTGGAATTGTCCTCGTCCACCACGCCAACCGTGGCGCGGTTCAGGTCGTGCTTCATGCCGTTGGCCTGGAGCACGATGGCGAGGGTGAGGGAATAGACCACCAGCACCAGCAGCGCCCGGTCGCGCCACAGGCTGATGAGTTCCTTCACCACCAGCTCGCGTACATTGCCGAGGAAGGCGCGCCAGCGCGGCGGGCTCTGGATCGCGCTCGGGTGCGGGGGAGGGGAGGGCGCCGCCATCTCAGGCCTCCTGCTTGCGCAGGATAAGGAAGGCCAGCCCCAGCAGCGCCGGCCAGAAGGCGGCGGTGGCGAGCACAAAGGGCAGGAGTTCGACGAAGCCCAGTCCCTTGGTAAAGGCGCCGACGCTGATGCGCATGAAATAGGTGGTGGGGAAGAAGGTGCCCAGCACCCACGCCCCACCCTCCAGCGTCGCCACCGGCTGCATCATGCCGGAGAACTGGGTGGCGGGCATCATGGTGCCGATGGCGGTGCCGAACAGGGCCGCCACCTGGGTGTTGGTGAGGGTGGAGGAGACGAGGCCGATGGCGGTGGTGGCGAGCACATAGGCCAGCGCGCCCAAAGCGAGGCCGAGGAACGAGCCCTTCAGCGGCACGCCGAACAAAAACAGCGCCATCAGCACCATGACGAAGAAGTTGAAGAAGGCGACGCCCGCATAGGGCAGTTGCTTGCCCAGCAGGAATTCCAGCTTGGTGACCGGCGTGACGTAGAGATTGGTGATGGAGCCCAGCTCCTTCTCCGTCACCACCCCCAGGGCGGTGAGGATGGCCGGAATGAAGATGAGCATGAGGGCGATGGTGGCCGGCACCATGGCATCGAGGCTGCGGAACGACTGGTTGTAGCGATAGCGCATCTCCAGCGTTGCTGCGGTCGACAGGGTTTGCCCCGCCTGTTGCGCGGCGTCCGACAGGAACCGGGCGTGGACCGCCGCCACATAGCCCTGGATGGTCTCGGCGCGGAACGGCATGGCGCCGTCGATGGTCACCAGCACCTCGGTGGGCCGCCCCGAGCGCAGGTCGGCCCCGAAGTTGGGCGGCAGCTCGATGGCGAAGGCGATGGCGTTGGATTTCAGCCGCCGGTCGAGGTCGGCCGGGTCGGTAAGCTGCGGCTGCACGAGGAAGTAGGGGGAGTGGGCGAAGCCGTCCACATAGGTCCGGCTTTCCGGCGTCTGGTCGCGGTCGAGCACGGCGAAGCGCAGCTTGTCCACGTCGAGGGTGATGCCGTAGCCGAAGATGATCATGAGGAACGCCGTGCCCAAAAGCGCGAAGGCGAGCCGCACCGGATCGCGCTTCAGCTCTAGCGTCTCGCGCCAGGCATAGGCGCCGAGGCGGCGCAGGGAGAAGGCGGCGGGCCGGCCGGCGGCCCTCGGTGCGGGGGGCGGCAGGCGGGCTTCGCTCTGCGCCGCGCGGCCGCCCATCTCCATATAGGCGACGAAGGCCTCTTCCAGCGTCGCCGCCTGCTTCTCCTCCTTGAGCGCCTGCGGCGTGCCGGTGGCGATCACCTTGCCCGCATGCATGAAGGAGATGCGGTCGCAGCGCTCCGCCTCGCCCATGAAGTGGGTGGAGACGAAGATGGTGACGCCCTCCTCCCGCGACAGGCGCTGGAGATGATCCCAGAAATTGTCGCGGGCCACCGGGTCCACGCCCGAGGTGGGCTCGTCGAGGATCAGCACCTCCGGCTCGTGCAGCACCGCCACCGCCAGCGACAGGCGCTGGCGCACGCCCAGGGGCAGGCCGTCGGCGAGGGCGTCGAGGTGGGGGGCAAGGTCGAAGGCGCGCACCAGCTCGGCGATGCGCCGGTGCGCCTCCTCTTCCGGCAGGGAGAACAGATGGGCGTGCAGGTCGAGGTTCTGGCGGACGGAAAGTTCGCCATAGAGCGAGAAGGCCTGGCTCATATAGCCCACGCGCCGGCGCGTCTCGATGTCGGTGGGGTCCACCTCGACGCCGAACAGCAGCGCCTCCCCGGAGGAGGCGGGCAACAGGCCCGTGAGCATCTTCATGGTGGTGGACTTGCCGCAGCCATTGGAGCCGAGGAAGCCAAAGATCTCGCCCTTGCGGATCTTGAAGCTCACATGGTCCACCGCGACGAAATCCCCGAACTGCCGGGTGAGGCCGCGCGATTCGATGGCGATGGGCGCGTCCGCCGCGATGGCCTCGATGTGCTCCGAGCCGTCGCCGTCGCCGCGCCGGCCTTCCGGCAAAAGCGAGATGAAGGCGCGCTCGAGGTTGGGCTGGCCGGTGCGAGCCAGCAGCTCCGCCGGGCTGCCGTCGGCGAGGACGCGGCCGGCATCCACCATGACCACCCGCTCGAAGCGGGCGGCCTCCTCCATGTCGGCGGTGGCGACCAGCAGGGTGAGGCCGGGGCGGGCGGCGCGGATGGTCTCGATGAAATCCCAGAACTGGCGGCGCGAGAGGGGATCGACGCCGGTGGTCGGCTCATCCAGCAGCAGCAGGTCGGGGTCGTGGACCAGGGCGCAGCACAGGCCCAGCTTCTGCTTCATGCCGCCGGACAGCTTGCGCATGAGCCGGTCGGCGAAGGGATCAAGGCCGGTGGCGGCGAGCAGCGGCGCTGCGCGCGCGCCCTTGGCCTCGGCCTCCTCGCCGAACAGGCGGGCGAAGAAGGCGATGTTCTCCGCCACCGTGAGGTTGGGATAGAGGTTGCGCCCCAGCCCCTGCGGCATGAAGGCGATGCGCGGTTGGCTCGCCTCACGGGCGCGACGGTCGGAAAAATCCGCGCCCAGCACCTGCACCTTGCCGTGCTGGATGCGCTTGGCCCCGGCGATAAGGCCCAGCAGCGTGGATTTGCCCACCCCGTCCGGCCCCACCAGCGCCACGGAGGCGCCTTGCGCGATGGAAAGGTCCAGCCCCTCCACCGCGACGGCGTGGCCGTAGAGGTGGCGGATGCCGGCCAGATGGACGGCAGCGGCGCCCGCCGGGCTCGCCGCGGCGGCACTTGCGGCCGGGGCGTCGGTGGAGATGGCGCCGGCGCGGGGGATGTCCGCCCCGCCGCCCGCCGGGTCCTCCCTCACCGGCTCCTCCCTCACTGGCTCCTCGCTCACCGGGTGGCCTCGCCCACGAGGTCGGACTGGAGCCAGGAGGGCCACTGCGCCTTGGGGTCCATCCGCACATAGCCGACGCCGGTCACGCCGGTCTTCACCTGCTCCAGATATTTCTCCACCAGCGGGCGGGCGACGCGCAGCTTCACGCGGAACATCATGCGGTCGCGCTCGCGCTGGGTCTCCACCTGCTTGGGGGTGAACTGCGCCCGCGCCGACACGAAGGAGACGGCGGCCGGAACGGCGCGGTCGGGCAGGGGCTCCAGCAGCAGCCGCGCCTCGGCGCCGAGGGTGATGGCGCCGGCGTCGGAGGCGGGCAGGAAGATGGTCATGTAGACATCGGAGAGGTCGATGAAGGTGAGCACCTTGCCGCCCGCGCCCAGCACCTCGCCCGGCTCGGCGAGACGGTAGATGACGCGGCCGGACTTCGGCGCCGTGAGCGTGCCGTCTGCCACCATGCGGGTCAGGCGCTCCACCTCCGCCTCGGCGGCGCGGATGGCGGATTCGCTGGCCGCAAGGCTGCTCTGCGCCGCCGCCAGCGCCGCCTGAGCGGTGAGCCTGGTGGTGCGGTACTGGTCCACCTTCTGCTCGGTGGCGAAGCCCTTGGCGACCAGGGTCTGCTGCCGTTCCAGCTCCTTGGCGGCGAGGTCCAGCTCGCCCTTGCGCTGCTCCACCACATGGGTGGCGGTGTCGCGATACTGGTGGGCCTGGGTGGCCTGCGCCTCGGCGGTGCGCAGGGCGGCGGCGGTCTCCGCCACATCCATATGGGCCACCACCTGGCCTTGCTGCACGAAGTCGCCTTCCTCCGCGAGAACGTCGAGCACGCGGCCGGCGGCCTTGGTGGCCACATCCACCTGCGTCGCCTCGATGCGGCCATTGCCGGAGGCGAAGCCCGGCGGCAGGGCGCGGCTGCGGCTCGCCATGTACCAGGCGCCCGCACCTCCCGCACCGACGACGGCAAGAAGGGCCAGGAGGATGACAAGCGTACGCTTCATGACAGGACACCTTTCGGCGTGCAGACGCGCCCGCGGAAGGTCCTGCGAAAAGGTGCCGGCAAAGGCCGGCAACGGCAGGCCACTCCCGCGGGGCTTCGGGGGCGGACCTCAGGTTACAACTTACGGCGGTGCAGCAATACGGCGTTGATCAAGGTCAAGAGCCGTCGATCCGCGCCTCCACCGCCCGGGCGGCAGCGGGATTGCGTTCCGTTTCGGTCGGTCCACCGGGTACCGCCGCCGTGCACGCGGTCCCAGCCATGGGTATCCGCAGTTCGCGACGCGCGGAACTTCAGTCAGGCGGGCCGGCGTTCACAGCCCCTTTTCGCCGGCTTCCGATTAAACACAAAAACCAGGTCGGCACCACGCACACCGTCGCCTGCCATCTGGCGGACGTAGCCGAGGCGACGGGAGGGGCCGCCTGAGCCGATGGCGGCGCCTTCTGCCTGCGGGATCTGTCAGATCAAAGGCCCATGGGTTTGACGCCCATGGGTTTGGCACACATGGGTTTGACTTATGGGCCTTTGGTCAAGCCCGCGCGGCGCCTGAGCGAATCCACTCAGCACCGGTCGTAGACCGGGGCCGATGGTATCAGGTCTCGACGTCCACCTGGACGATCCCGTTGCAGCGGTTGAACGCGCCGCACAGGGCGGTGGGCCAGGTCAGTTCAACGATCTGCGGTTCGGTGAAGTGGGCCTTGAGCTGTGGTGCAGGTCTCCACACCTCGATTGTGCGGATCTGCACCCAGCTTGATCTGTTCGGCCTCGATCCCGGTCGCGCCGATGGTCGCCACCGTTTCGATGCCGGAGAGCCGATAGATAACTTGGCGCATCACCAGTTCTGTCGATGCGCCTTCAACGCGATGGTGATTATTCTTTGGCACCAGGGTCCGCAAGGGGGCCCTTGGTGCGGGCTGCGATCTTCGAGGCCCGGGACGTCTCACTGCGAGTGATCCCATGCGAAACACCTTCGGACTGATTTCCGGCTTGTGGCTCGGTGCGCTGGCGGCGCTGCCGGCTTCCGCGATGCCCCTCGCGCGCCCTCCTCTACCAGATTCCGCCGTCGTGACCCCCGTCGCCCAGGGCTGCGGCCCGGGCTGGTGGCGCGGGCCGTGGGGCCATTGCCGCGACACCCCCTATTCCGGCCGCACGCCCGGCGGCGGATGGGTCTACCACTTGCCCCCCGCCTACGGCTATTTCGGCAATGGCTGCCCGCCCGGCTACTGGCACGGGCCCTGGGGCCACTGCCGCGACACCCCCTATCACGGCCGGCTGCCAGGCGGCGGATGGCAGTGACGATGGCCGCTGTCCCCCGCCAGACCCCTGTTGCAAGAGAGAAACGCACCATGAAACGCACGCTCATGGCCGCCCTGATGGGCGCGCTCATCGCCGCCGCGCCCACCGCTTGGGCCCAGACTGCACCGCCTGCCGGCGCGCCGCCGGAGCCCCCCGCCGTGGAGCTCTACAGCGCGGAGGATGCGCAAGCCGTACTCGACGCGCGCATTCTCGCGCTGAAGACGGTGATCACCCTGACGCCCGAGCAGCAGAAGCTCTGGCCCCCGGTGGAAATGGCCATCCGCGAGGTGGCGAAGCTGTCCGCCGAACGTCGGGCGGAGCGGGCCAATGCGGCGCCGCCGGCCAGTTTCGTGGAGATCCTGGACCGCATCGCCGATGCCGAGGCGGTGCGGGCGCGCGACCTGAAGACGGTGACCGCCGCGCTGAAGCCCCTCGTGGCCTCGCTCACCCCGGTGCAGCAGCGGCGCATCCCCGCCTTCCTCGGCCTGCGCGAAGGCCCCGCCGGCCTGCCCCAGCCCACCGCCGAGATCTGGCTCTTCGAGGAAGAAAACTAGAGCCAGATCAGGATCATCTCACCGCGCCCTTCTGAAGGAGGCTGCCATGTCCATATCCTTCCTGCATTCCAAGGGCACCGAAGCGCCCATCAAGATCCCGGCCATCGGGCTCGACCTGTTCGTGCGCATGCCGCCGGCGGCGAGCTCGGGCGAGTTCTGCTTCATCGAGACCATCAATGCCCCGGGCGCGGGTCCCCCCCGGCATCGCCACCGCGAAGCGGAGATCTTCCGCGTCATCGAGGGCCGGTATCTCTATGAGGCGGACGGCCGGCGCTTCTATGCCGAGGCCGGTGACGTGGTGAGCATTCCCGGCGGGGTCGAGCACGGCTTCTGCAACGTGACCGACAAGCCCGCCCGCCAGTACATCCTCATGGCCCCGGCGCTTGATGCGGCGGCCTTCTTCAACGAACTGGCCGGCGTGATGCACGACGGCATCCCCGACCAGGCGGCGCTCAATGCCTTCGGGCTGAAGTGGCACGTGGAGTTCCTGGGGCCGCCGGTGAGCAAGAAAGACCAGCCCACGGATTAATGCGGCCGCATCTGCGCAGCCGCCATCGACGCAAGATCGAGAGGTTCGTGCCGCGGCGCGGGCCGAAGCACAACATCAGGGGGAGGACAGGATGAAGGATCAGGTGCTCATCGCCGGCGCGGGGCCGGTCGGCCTGACAATGGCCCTGGAACTGGCCCGCTACGGCGTCCCGGTGCGCATCATCGACAAGATCCCCGAGGCGACCCACACGTCTCGGGCAGTCGCGGTGTGGCCGCGAACGCTGGAACTGCTCGACCGCTCCGGGGCGGCGGCTGACATCATTGCCCTGGGCAACAAGGTCACCGTTGCCAACATCCTGTCGGGTGGCCGTCCGGTGGCCTCGCTGTCGCTCGACCAGATTCCCTCACCCTATCCGTTTGCGCTGATGGTGCCGCAGTACGACACCGAAGCCGTGTTGCGGCGTCACCTCACAGCTCACGGCGTCACGCCGGACCTCGGCGTCGAACTTCTCGGTTTCGAGCAGGGCGACGATGGCCTTTCCGCCCGCCTGCGGGAGCCCGACGGCACGGAGCGCATCGAGCCATATGCCTATCTGGTGGCCTGCGACGGCGCGCACAGCGTGGTGCGCCATCACCTCGGCCTCGACTTCCAGGGCGATACCCTCGGCCTCGACTGGACCCAGGGCGACTTTCACCTGAGCGGATATCCCTTCCCCTCCTCGCAGATGGCCATCTTCTGGCATGAGGACGGGCCGCTGCTGTTCTTCCCCATGGCGCCCGACCGCGCGCGCATCATCACCAGCCTCGGCCCCTCGACCGCAACGCCGCCCGTCGCGCTGGACCAGGAGGCGTTCCAGAAGATGGTGGACGCCCGCGGCCCCGGGGGCATCACACTCACCGGGACGGAGTGGGTCAGTGCCTTCCGCATCAACGAGCGGCAGGTGGACAACTATCGGTCCGGGCGGGTCTTCCTTGCGGGCGACGCGGCTCATATCCACAGCCCGGCTGGCGGACAGGGCATGAATACCGGCATGCAGGACGCCGTCAATCTGGCGTGGAAGCTGGCGCTGGTGAGCCGCGGCATCGCCTCCGCGCCGGCGCTGCTGGAGAGCTATGACCTGGAACGCCGCCCGGTCGGCGCACTGGTGATTGCGGCCTCGGGGCGCATGACCCGGATCGGCACGCTGGCCGACCACACGCTGCAGCATGTGCGCGACTTCGTCGCCCATATCCTGATGGGGCTTTCGCCGGTGCAGCGGGCCATCACCGGGCTGATGGCGGAAGTCTCCATCGGCTATCCGGACAGCCCGCTCAACGGCCCCTCCCAGGGCGAAGCGAAGGCCGGTGCGCGGGTGCGGCCGGTGGCGGGCGAAACGCCGTTCGGCGCGGGCGACACGCCGCTGTTCACCGCGTGCGGCGGAAGCGGCGCGGCTGAACTCGCCGCGCGCTTTCCCCGGCTCGTGGTGGCGTTGCCGCCTCGATCCGACGGCGGAGCATTCATTTCGCTGGTCCGGCCGGACGGCTACCTCGCAGGTCAGGTACGGGATCCGGACTGGCAGGAACTGGTGCCCTATCTCCAGCAGATCGGGGCGGAGCGGTGACCATCCGTCGCGTGAAACTGCTCCCGAATGGCCGCGGCGGGCGAAACGACTGCCCGCTTCAGAGCTGAGAGACCTGCAATGCCTCGCCTCCTCGATGCGGAAGAGCTTGACCTGCTGGCCATCGGCGCCTGGATTCTCGGGACCGGAGGCGGCGGATCGCCCTATGCCTCCCACCTCGTCGCCCGGCAATTCTATGTGGACGGCGGCCAGATTGCCCTGCTCGACCCGGACGAACTGGCCGACGATGATGTCGTGGCCGTGGTCTCGACCATGGGTGCGCCGCTGGTGTTCCAGGAGCGGATGACCGATGCCGCCTTCGCCTTGAAGCCGGTGCGGACCATGGAGGCCTTCCTGGGCCGGCCGTTCCGGGCAGTGATGACGGTCGAGATCGGCGGCTGCAACGCGTTCCAGCCGCTGCTCGTCGCCGCGGCATCGGGCCTGCCGGTGGTGGATGCGGACGCCATGGGCCGGGCCTACCCCGAGGCCCAGATGCAGACCTTCTCGATCGCCGGGCTGCAGATGGTCCCGCACGTCGTTTCCGACATCCGCGACAATGACGTGATCATCCCCACCGCGTCCGGCTGGCATGAGATGGAGCGCGTGCGGCGCAGGGTCTGCACGGAATACGGATCGGTCGCGACCACCTGCCAGGCCCCGCGCACCGGGGCGGAGGTGAAGCGTCACGCGGTCCTGCGCAGCCTCTCGCAGGCCATCGCGCTCGGGCGCGAGGTGCGCCGCGCGAAGACGGCGCACGAGGACCCTGTCGAGGCGACCGTGGCCGCCGCCGGCGGCAAGCGGCTATTCACGGGCAAGGTGATGGATGTGCAGCGGCGCACGACCGAGGGCTTCCTGCGCGGCTCCCTCAGCCTCGCGGGCCTCGGTGACGATGCCGGCGCATCCTTCGACATCGCCTTCCAGAACGAGTTCACCATCGGCCGGCGCGACGGCACGGTGATCGTCACGACGCCCGACCTGATCTGCGTGCTCGACAGCATCTCGGGCGAGGCCATCGGCACGGAGAGTTTGCGCTACGGCCAGAGGGTCACGGTCATCGCCCTGCCGTCGCAGCCGATCCATCGGAGCGCGGAGGGGCTGCGGCATGTCGGCCCGCGCGCATTCGGCCACGACGTCGAATTTCGCAGCGTCTTCGGGGAGGAGCCGGCATGAGCCGCATCGGCATTGATGTCGGCGGCACCAATACCGATGCCGTCCTGCTCGAGGGCGGCAAAGTGCTCGCCGCGCTGAAGCGACCGACCACCGTCGATGTCGCGGACGGCGTGCGTCAGGCGCTGGTTGATCTGGTCGCCGCCGCCGCCGGCCATCCGGCCCTGGGGCGGATCGAAGCGGTGATGATCGGCACCACGCATTTCACCAATGCCGTGGTGGAGCGTCGCCATCTGGACCGCGTCGCGGCGCTGCGCATCGGCCTGCCCGCCAATGCCGGCCTGCCGCCCTTCATCGGCTGGCCGAAGGACCTTGCGGCAGCCATGCGGGGCAGCATCCACATGGTGGGCGGCGGGCACGAGTATGACGGACGGGTTCTGGTGCCGCTGGATCGCGCGGCCGTGCGGCGCGAGGCGCAGCGCATCGCCGACAGCGGCATCACCTCGGTCGCCATCACCAGCGTGTTCTCCCCGCTCACCGATGAATGCGAGCGCGAGGCCGCGGAGATTGTGCGGGAGGTGATGCCCGCGGCGCGCATCACGCTCTCCCACGAAATCGGCCGGATCGGTCTGCTCGAACGGGAGAATGCGGCGCTGCTGAATGCCGGGCTTCAGGGCCTCGCGCAGCGCACCACGGCCGCCTTCGTGCGGGCGCTGCGGGACAGCGGCATCGCGGCGCCGCTTTATCTCACGCAGAATGACGGCACCATCGTGCAGGGCGCGGTGGCGGAACGCCATCCCGTCTATTGCTTCGCCTCAGGCCCCACCAACAGCATGCGCGGCGCGGCCTTCCTTTCGGGCCTGACGGACGCGCTGGTCGTGGATGTGGGCGGCACGACCACCGACGTGGGCTGCCTCAAGGGCGGGTTTCCGCGCCAGGCCAATGCGATGGTCGAAATCGGCGGGGTGCGCACGCTGTTTCGCATGCCGGACCTGATCTCCATCGGCCTCGGCGGCGGCACCGAGATTGCCGATGACGGGCGCCGGATCGGTCCGGGCAGCGTCGGCTTCCGACTGCCGGAGAAGGCGCTGTGCTTCGGCGGCGACACGCTGACCGCCACGGACATGGCCGTCGCGGCGGGACGGATCGCGCTGGGAGATCCCGGGCTGGTACGCAGGCTTCCCGCTCCCCTCGTGGCCGACGGCCTCCTTCACATGGAGCGCATGGTCGCCGATGTGGTGGACCGGATAAAGACCGATGCGGCGCCTATACCCCTCATCGCGGTGGGCGGCGGCAGCTTTCTGGTGCCCGATCGCATGGATGGCGTCTCGCAGGTGGTGCGCATCGAGCACCATGCTGTGGCCAATGCCGTGGGCGCCGCCATCGCGCAGGTGAGCGGCGAGGTGGATCGCATCTTCTCCGGTGTCGAGCGCGATGCGGCGCTCGATGAAGCGCGCCGGGAGGCCACGCGGCGAGCGATCGAGGCGGGCGCCGAAGCGGGCAGCGTGCAGACGCTGGACGTGGAGGACATTCCGATCGCCTATCTCCCCGGCAATGCGCGCCGCATCCGCGTGCGTGTCGTCGGAGAGATCGCGCGGCTCGCCGGGTAGCGCAGGGGGACGGATGGCCAGCGAGCGCCGATCGCCCGAGCGGCCCCATCGTTCGTCCAGCATGTTCCGATCTGACCTGCTTAAAGGAACCGCAAATGCACAATGATCTCAGTGAAGCGACGCCGGCCGGACAGGGCCAGGCGGGTCGGCGCGTGTATCGCGAAGCCTCGCCCACGGAATTGATCTACATCGCCACGCGCATGATCGTCGTCAGCCGCAGCAGCATCTCCGGAACGATCGGCAGGGCGCAGTTCGAGGCGGCCGTCGCGCATCTCGAAACGCGATATGGAATCCTGCGCTCTGTGGTCGAGGACGGGCATTTCGTGGGACGGATGGACGACCGATCGGCGATCGAGGCCTGGTTGCCCGCCGATAGCTGCTCCGCCGAGACCATGTACGCGCAATTGCTGAACGCCGACCTCGATACCGGAAAGACCCTCTATGCCATCCACGTCATCGCCGCCGATGACGCGCTCGATGTCTTCATGCTCACGTCCCATGCGATCACGGACGCAACATCGCTGATCGAGCTGCATTCCTGTCTCGCCCACATGTGCGACTGCGTCGTGCGCGGCGAGGCCCCGGCCCTCGGCGTGCAGCCGTTCCCGACCCCGGTCGACGACGCCGTGAGTTGCAGTCTGGCTGCGCTTGGAACGGATGCGCCGCCTTCTTCCTATTCCGGAGTGTTCGCCGAGATTCCCATGCGCGCGCCCCATGATGGCGGTCCCGTGACCCATCGGCTCGAACGCGTCGTGATCGGGGCGGACGCGATGCTTCGGATCAAGGACGCAAGCCATGCAACCGGCTCTTCCGTGCACGCGCTCCTGCTGGCCGCGTTCGCTCTCGCCATAGGTGACGTGGCGGACGGACACCCGCGTCAGATTCTCATGCGATCATCGGTGGACATGCGCCGGCGGCTCGAGCCCCACGTTTCACCCGAACTGGTCTTCACGGCCATCACCGGGCACATCACGCCCGTCCCCGACCTCGACCGGCCTATGGTGGAGATCGCCCGATTCATCTTTGACGATATCCATCAGGGACTGGCCAACGGCAGCATCTTTCACGATTACATCAACTATCCGCGGGCATTCGGCAGCCCCCAGCAGTTGCCGGTCGCCATCAATGTTTCCGACATCCAGACGGTGCAGTTTCACTGGCCGGTCGAGCGGCTGGCAGTGACCGGATTCGAGTATGCATTGGGCTGGATGAAGAAGTTCCCGAATGTCTCCGTGTCGGTCTACGACGGTACGCTGATCGCCAACATCGTCTATGTGGAAGAGTTCGCCACTCCGACAACGATCCGCGCCATCTCGGACGGCTTCGTCAGGAGGCTCGATTCGGTCTGCGGACAATAGAAGCGCTGCGCCGAGGAGCGCGGCGCGGCTGCGGGCGATTATGTCCCCTTCGCGGTGAGCGGTACGTAACGCGGTGTCCAGACCTTGGCGCGCAGGCGCTGCTGGATCTGATCGACCGCGACGTCGGGCGCGTCGCCTTCCCGGTGCGCCTGCATGGCAACCGCGAGGGCGACCTTTGCCGCGACTTCACGCAGGGCGCTCACGGGGGGCAGGAGATTGTGCTTCGGGTTGTCGCGCGCGGGCGACGCCTCTGCCAGCGCCTTCGCCGCGGCCATGAACATGCCATCCGTCACACGGCTGGCACCGACCGCCAGAACGCCGAGGCCAACTCCGGGAAAGATATAGGAATTGTTGGTCTGGTCCACCTTGAAGCGGGTGCCGTCGCGCAGGAGCGGGGGAAACGGGCTGCCGACGCCCACCAGAGCCCGCCCGTCGGTCCAGACCTCGATATCCGCCGGTGTCGCTTCCGCGCGAGAGGTCGGATTCGACAGCGGAAAGATCACCGGCCGCTCGTTGCACTCGGCCATGGCGCGGACCACCGGCTCGCCGAAGGCGCCCGCCAGGCCGGAGACGCCGATCAGCACGGTTGGTCGCGCATTGCGCACCACGTCCAGGAGCGCAATCCTGTCGGGATGTTCGAGCCTCCAGCCTTCGATCGCCCGCCTGCTCTGCACGAAAGGGGTCTGGAATGGCGCAAGGCCGGGCATGCCGTCCATCAGCAGCCCGTCACGATCGATCATGAAAAAGCGTTGTGTCGCCTCGCTTTCCGACAGGCCGGCATCGCACATGGCGGAGCGGATCAGGCCGGCGATCCCGCAGCCGGCCGAGCCGGCGCCGAACACCGCCACCCGCTGCTCGGTCAGTGGCACGCCAGTGACAGTGATGGCCGCCAGCAGGGTGCCGGTCGCCACCGCCGCCGTGCCCTGGACATCATCGTTGAAGGTGCAGAGCCGGTCGCGATAGCGCTCCAGCAGGCGCGTCGCATTGTTCTTCGCGAAGTCTTCCCATTGCAGGAGGACCTTGGGCCAGCGCCGGATGACGGCGGCAACGAACGCCTCGATGAAGTCGTCATAGTCCTGGCCCCGCACCCGCTCGTGGCGCCAGCCCACATAGAGCGGGTCGGCGAGGCAGTCGGCATTGTCGGTCCCCACGTCGAGCAGGATCGGCAGGGTGGTCGCCGGATGCAGGCCGCCGCAGCCGGAATAGAGCGCGAGCTTGCCGATGGGGATGCCCATGCCGCCCGCCCCCTGGTCTCCCAGCCCCAGGATGCGCTCGCCATCGGTCACGACGATCGCCTCCACGGCGTCGAAGCGCGGCAGCGCGAAGATCTGGTCGAGCCTCGACTGGTGCGGAATACTGAGGAAGAGGCCGCGCGGCTTGTGGTAGAGGCGGCTGAACTGCTGGCAGCCGGCGCCGACCGTCGGCGTGTAGACGATGGGCAGCAGCTCTTCCAGGTTTGCAACCAGCGTCGCGTAGAACAGAGTCTCGTTGATGTCCTGCAACTCCCGCAGGAAGGCATAGCGTTCGAGATCGGTCTCGAACTGACGCAGCGACTGGAGGGCACGGGACATCTGCTCGTCCAGGGTCGAGACATGCGGCGGCAGCAATCCGTGGAGATGGAAGGCGTCGCGCTCGGCCTCGGAGAAGGCCGTGCCCTTGTTGAGCTGCGGATCGGCCAGCAGTTCGTATCCGCTCAGCGCGGTTGATACGAGCGCGGGGGTCGCTTCAGACATGAGAATCGCTCCTGGCCTCGCCGGCCCGGGCGAGTTCGATGTAGGTGTCAGGTCCGTAATGGAGGGTGTTGCGGGCGTAATAGGGCGGCACCTGCATGTCGAACTGGGCGTGCCCGTGGCTCACGTCGCTGCGCAGGAGGTCGGTGCGACTGGCGATGTCGAGGCGCAGCCGCTCGCCCGGCTTCAGCACCACGGGCTGCGGCGTGAGGCTGAAGCGGAGCGTCACCGGCACGCCGGGCACGAGCGGCTCGGGCGTGTCGATGTCGATGGCGATCTCGGTCGCGGTGGAGCGCGCCGCGTCGATCCTGCGGCAGGCGGGGCGGATCGTCCCCATGGAGAGGATCTGGTAGCCGCCATCGGCTGAGACGATGCCGGTGCGGGCCACCACGTGGGAATCGATCTCGTTGGAGCTGAAAGAGAGGCTCACGGTAACCGGGCCGGTCAGCTCCATCGCCTCCTCCACCGGCAGCTCGAAGGTGAGGCGCTGGCTCTCCACCTCGTCGAAGCCCGCCGTCACGATGGCGCCGAGCGGCACCGCCGCCCATCGGTTCGTCCCGCCTTCGCCCGGCGCGCTGTCGAGACGATGGGTTGCGGCGTCCGCGCCATTGGAGGCCGGGTAGAGGCGCAGCGCCGTGCTGCCGGGCAGCGGCCAGTCGGGCGCGCTGCGATAGTCCTTCGCCCCTTCCGTCCAGTATCGCACCCGCGGCTGCGCGGCATAGCCGTTGTCCGCGCCGTAGACCAGATGGTCGAAGAAGGCGAGTGCCTCCAGCTGCCAGGCATAGACCGGCAGGTCATAGGTCGCCGGGCCGATGACCAGCCAGCGGTGATCCTTCGGCGTGCCGGCATTCTCGAACAGATCGTAGGCGCCGAACTGGTGCAGGTTGAGATAGCCGGCATTCTGCACGACGACGAACGGCACCTCGATGTCCCCCAGCGCGCCGGACGGCCCGGCCGGCAGCACGCTCGTCGCCCGGGTCTTGCCGTCGAGTATGAGGCCGGCGAACAGCTGCCGCGTCTGCGGCGTCGGCACCTGCCGCTGGAACGCCTTCATGATCCGCGCCATGCGCTTCTTCAACTGCGGCCACCACACATGCTTCAGGGGCGAGTTGGTGATGTGGCTCACCACCGCGCGCAGCAGCGGCGGCAGGCGAAGCCTGAACTGCAGGGGCGTGAAGTTCGCCCCCATCCAGAGCGAGAAGAAATCCGGCTGCGGCGCGCCGCCGAACATGGCGATGTGGCGGAAGAAGTCCGTGCACATCTCGTTGGTGAAGAAGCCCTTCAGGGCCGGCGGGCGAAGCCGCGCCACCTGCGGCTGGGTCAGCCCGTAATAGGAGGTGCCGAACAGCACCACCTGCCCGTCGCACCAGGGCTGGGCGGCAGCCCACTGGATCACCTTGGCGTGGTCCTCCACATCCGTGTCGTTGAGATAGACGGCGTCGGCGCCGCCCGAGCGGCCCATGCCGCGGCGGGTGACGATCACATGGGCATAGCCACGATCGGTGAAGATCGGCGGACTGCCGCTCTCGTTGTTGCCGGCGGGCGCGCCGGCGGCCTGCAACTCCTTGGAATAGGCGGCGAAGGCGATGACCGCCGGCCAGCGGCCCGGCACCTTCGGCACATAGACATCGGCCGCCAGCGCAATGGATGGCGCGACCTCGACCATCTGGTCGGCGAGGACGCGGCAGCCGAGCCCGGATTTTGCGGCGGGGCCGGGCGTCCAGCCGGCCAGCTGCGCGCCGAACAGGCCGCCCTTCGGCGCGATGAGATTGTCCCAGAAGCCCGGCGTCGCGTTCTTGGCCGTCATGTGCGTTCTCCCCCGGTCTCAGGCTCGCCGCGCCAGGCCATGGCGCGGGTGCGTCCTACAATTGCGAGAGGTCGAGGCCGGTCTTCTTCTGCGCCGCCAGCCGCATCTCCCGCACCACCCATTTCTGCTTGTCGTCCGGGATGAAGAAGCCGCCGATCCCGGACGAGAAGAGCAGATCGAAGACCCGCTCCGTCACCTGGGTGAGCGCCTGCTCCAGCTCGATTGCGAGGTCCGCGCCCGCCTCAGGCTTCGGGGGCACCATGATGACAATGGTGTCTTCCGCCTGCTCGATGATCTCGATCTTGAAATCCGGACCAGGCGTGTAGCCGAATTCCGCGCAGACCACCCCGACCGGGTCGGCGAGGAGCTTCGCGCGATAGTCGGGATCTGTGGCGATGCGCTCGTAATTCTTCTCGACGAAATCGGCATTGCTCACGGCTGATCTCCCTCGGTGCGGGCCGCGTTGCGCAGGGCCAGCAGCTTGAATTTGGCGGCCACGGGCACGAGCCAGATGAACAGGCCCTGGCTGGACCACAGGTCCATCTGGTTGAGGGGCGTCGCGGCGGGCGGCGAATTTGGCGCGCGGGCGGGCGGAATGGTGAAGTAGACCCGGTCGCGCCGCTGCACCACCACCTTCACCTTGACGCCGGCCGGCACCTCCACGCCCATGGACTTGAGCGCCTCGACGGGGTCGCTCTCCACCTGCGCGGCGAAGGCGTCGTCGGTCCAGACGCGCCTCGTCAGCTCCTTCTCGAAATCTCCGGACACGAACGCCTCCCTTATTCCGCTTCGATGGGGATGCGGCGGGGCAGTGCCGCGCCGCCGCCGGTTCACGGCTCGCGATTGATGATCAGGAAGCTCGGCCCCTGGTGCGCGAGCGCGCGGGCGAGCACGTCGCCGACGCTCTCGACAGCGTCGATCGTCTCGACGCGGGCGCCGAAGCCCTCGGCGATCTTCTGCATGTCCACATCGGGATCGCTGAAGTCCAGGCCGACGAAGTGCGTGGTCGCGATGGTCGTCCCCATCACGTTGCACCACAGGTCCTTCAGCAGCCGGTACTCATTGTTCACGAAACAGATGAAGATGGACGGGATGGAATACTTCGCCGCCGTCCAGAGTGCGTGGATCGAGAACAGGCTTCCTCCATCGCCGACGAAGCAGGCGGCGTGCTTGCCGCTCGCCAGGCCGATGCCGACGCCCAGCGGCAGGGCCCAGCCCAGTCCGCCGCCACGGGGCGAGAAATGCACGTTCCGGAAGCCCAGGCTCACCGCCATGTCCTGCACGATGGCGTCCTCGGACGAGCCTTCCGTAATGACGTGCGTGGATCGGTCGAGATGGCGCAGTACGGCGAGGATCAGCGCATCGCTCGCGCGCGGCCCCAAGCCGGGATATTTCGCATCCAGAGCTGCCGCGTCGATCGTCCGCGCGGCGGCTTGCGCCGTGTCGGCGCCGAGCGCAGCAGCCAGCGCATCCAGGGTCGCATGGATGTCGCCGAGCACGGCCATGTCGCAGGGAAAGTCGAAGCCGAGCTGGCTCGCCGCCGGCGCGATCTGGATGACCTGCAATTCCGGCGGCAGCGCCTGGAGGCCGTCGTAGGTGAAGCTGTCGACCTTCTCGCCGATCAGCAGCATGGTGTGGTAGCGGCCCAGCGTTTCGTTGATTTTCTTCGTGGTGGGCGGAAGCTGGCCGCGGAAGTTCGGATGCAGCGGATCAACCGTGCCCTGCACGTGGAAGGGGGCGGCATAGATGTCGGCGCCGAGCGCGCTGGCGATGCGGCTGACCGCGTCGATGCCGTCCGCCGCGCCCACCGCATAATCGGCGACGATGGCGAGCTTGCCCCTGGGCACCGCCTTGAGCGCGCCCGCGACCGCGCCGATGGCGCGCGGCACCACATCCTCGATGATGCGCGTCTTCTTGAAGGTCGTATGCCCGGTCTCCTCCAGCATGAAGTTCATGGGGATGGAGAGGAAAACGGGACCGGTGGGCTGCAGCCGCGCGTGCAGGTAGCACCGCTGCAAGGCGACGGCGAGATCGTCCGTGCGGGTCACTTCATAGGCGTATTTGGTGGCGGTCTGCGCCAGCTGGACATTGGGCGCGCCCAGCACCGGATTGTGGATGAGGAAGCGGGAATCCTGCTGCCCGTTGATGACCAGCAGGGGCACCCCGGACATGAGTGCGTTGCGCATGTTGAACATGCCGTTGGCGAGGCCCGGATAGGTATGGAGGCTGACGATGGACGGCTTGCCGGTGATCAGCGCATAGCCCGCGGCGATGCCGACCGCGCTCGATTCATGCAGCGACAGGATATAGGTGGCCTTCGAGGCCGCTACGGCCGCGAGGAAGGTCGTCTCCGTCGTCCCCGGATTGCCGAAAACAAACGGAATGTCATAAGTCTCAAGAAAATCCTGGATGAGCTCGCCGCCGGTCCGTGTCGTCATGTTTCTCCCCCAAATGGTCTTGCCGCAGCATTCCGGGCGGCTCACGCCGCAACTGGCATTCGATACTGTCAGCCGTCGCATCGGATGCGGCTTGGTGCAACGTTCTGTTCGCGCGGCATCCAGTGCGCGCATTTCGTGGTGCGCCCGATCCCGGGGTTGAAGGTGTTGCAGGGATCGAGCGCCTTGAAATGGTCGACCATTGCGGGCTTCGCGAAATAAAGGTGCCCCACATTGTGCTCGGCGGGATATTCCGCGCCGCGCTCATCGAGGAGCTTCCATATGGCGTGCTCGATCTCCTCGCAATTGCTGCCCTTGGCCACGATATAGTCCTGGTGGAAGACGTGGCAGAAGAAGTGTCCGCAATAGAGCTTTCGGATCATGTGCTTGTCGATCTCTTCGGGCAGCGTCTCGAACCAGTTCTCGTCGTTGCGGCGGAGCGCGATGTCCAGCGCAACGATATCCTCCACCTCCTTGTCGTGGACCGCGCGATAGCGGATCGCGGCGCCGGCGGCGGCGAAGCGGTGCAGGAAGGCCTTGTCGCCTTCATCGGGCGTGCACTCGAAATAGTCCCCCGACTTCGAAGGGAAGATCGATTTCAGATGGGCGCGGGCTTCCGCGATGCCGTCGTCCCCCATCTTCAACAGCAGATAATGCTCGAAGCGGTCGCGGTAGTCGGTCATGCGCCTGGGCAGATGCTTCGGGAAGAGGTGGCTCAAGGCCTGCAGCATCTTGGCGCTGAGATTCTTCGGCAGAAAGCTGAAGCGCCGGCAGATATTGTCGAATGCCGCCTCAAGGGCGTACAGGCGCGGGATCATGTCCGTGCCGAGAGTGTGGATCACCACGAAGGTGTCCTTGCCGTAGACCTCCGCACAATTGAAGGAATCACGGTGCATGTACTCGCCTTCGATCGGCAGATTCTTGAAACTGCCGAGGATATGGCGGCGGATGCCTTCGAGCTCTCTGGCGTCGTTCGAGCCGATGTAGAAGACGACCTGTTCCTTCTCCTTCGGGAAGGTGTCAAGCCGCACCGCCATCAGCATCACCTTGCCGGCGCTGCCGGACGCCTCGAACAGGCGGCGCGGATCGGCATTGAAGCGGGAGGGGGTTGGCGCCTCGATGTCGCGCACATGGTCCGCATAGTCATGGTCCGAGGCGGCGCGGGAGGGGTCGTTGACGATGTCGGCGGGGGTGAAATCACCGCTCTCGATCCGCCGAAGGATCGTCTCCGGGTCGTTGCCCAGCGCGATGCCGAGATGATTGACGAGATGCAGCCCGCCCGCCTCATCCAGCCGCGCGAACAAAGCGAGCTGGGTGAAGGCCGGGCCGCGATGGATCAGGGCGCCGCCGGAATTGTTGCACACGCCGCCGAACACCGATGCGCCGATGCAGGACGAGCCGATCACCGAGTGCGGCGCGCGGCCGATCCTGTCCAGCGCCTTCTCCAGATGGAACAGGGTCGTGCCCGGCAGGCACACCACCTGCCTTCCATCGTTAATCAGGTGCAGGCCCTCAATACGCATGGTGTTGATGAGCACGACGCCACGATCATAGTCGTCGCCGTCGGGGGTCGAGCCGCCGGTGACCCCGGTGTTGGCCGACTGCATGATGACGATCTTGTTCGCCGCGACGCAGGCCTCGAGGACGCGCCACTGCTCCACCAGCGAGCCGGGCCGCACCACGGCGACCACCGGGCCGGAGCCGAAGCGGATGCCGGTGCGAAAGCGCCGCGTCGCCTCGGGGCTCGTCAGCACATGCGATCGACCGACGATGTCCTGGAGGCCCCCGATGAGGATTGCGTCGCCTTCGGCCGTCTCCCGCGCAGCGGTCTTGCCCGCCGGAATCGTCAGGTCGAGAAATGCGGCATCCATGGCAACCATTCCCCCCTTTGCGTAACCTGTGGCTCCTGACAGGATCCATCAAGCGGCTTGATCGGGCGGTCCCGCTGTCGGCCGGCCAATGCGCCGTCCGACAAGGATCGATAGCCTCAGCCTATTTGGATGCCCGCTGTGCAGCATCGCCAGAAGTGGTGATGCCACGCATTCTCGTGGCGCCCTATTCGTCTCTACCGCGCGGCCCTTCCCCGGGGCCGTACCGAGCGGGGCCGGATGCTTGGGACTGCTTTCTCCGGCCACCCGAGCCTCCGAGGGCGCGAGAACCCCCTCAGGTTGTTGCCGATCGAACCGCTCATGGCCGATCGACCTGTCCTGGCGGTCCGGCGCCCGCTGTCAGGCCCGCGTCCCGCTCATCTCTCTCCTGCTCTTCAGCAGCGCTTCCATGAAGATCGGCTCCCAGGTGAGGATGTGGTTCCGCATAAGCTCCCGGATGCCGTCCACGTTGCCCGCCTCGGCGAGGGCGGTCAGCTGGTAATGCTCGCCCACAGATGCGGCCTGCCGCTCGAGCCCCGCGCGCGACGAGATGCCGTGGAGACGCATCTTGTCTCGCAGGCCCATGGCCATCTCCGTGAGCAGCGCATTCTCGGCCGCGCCGATGAAGACCATGTGGAAATTGCGGTCGTTCTCCAGGTAACTGTAGAGATCGTCATTCTCCACGGCCGCACGGATTGCGTCGGCGAGGCCGGTGAGCTGCTCAAGGATCTTCTTTTTCTTCCGCGGCTTGAGGGCAAACAGTTCGGCTGCATGCACCTCGAGCAGACTGCGCATGTCGAACAGATTGCGCAGATCGTCCACGGTCGGCTCCACGACCTTGAACCCGCGATTGCGCATGGGCTCGATGAGGCCGGTACGTGCCAGCTCCAGCAGCGCTTCCCGCACGGGAGTCGTGGACATGCCGAGGTCAGCCGCCAGGGTCGGCACCGAGTACATCTTACCCGGACCGCTTTGTCCCGAAATGATCTCCGACCTCACCTGCCGGAGCACCTGTTCACGCAAATTCGGATCCATTACCTGCCCGCAGTTGGTGCCCCTGAGGCACAATTGGTAGCGCTTTACAATAATGCGTCACTTCACGCCGCGCAAGCAGCGCAAACGACGACGGTGCCTGAAATGGCGGGGAAAGTCGGCACTTCAGTCCCTGCATAAATTTTGCGCTTGCCGCCGGTGGCGCGCCAATATAAAACGTGACGTGTGACGCGCTACACTAATGTAGGATATTCACATGGACGCGCCTCTCAAGCGATGGCTCTGCCTCGGATGCGGTTTTTCGTATGACGAATCCCTTGGCCTGCCGGAGCACGGGCTGGCACCCGGCACCCGCTGGGCCGATGTCCCTGACGACTGGGTTTGCCCCGATTGCGGCACCCCCAAGAACCAGTTCGAGATGGTGGAGATGGGCTACGCCGAAGGCGGCGTCGATCTGGCGCGTATCGCCTGAGCCCGCAACAACCCAGGGAGACGAACCATGCCCAAATCTTTCGTGCTCCGGGCGAGCGAGCGCGGCCACGACGTGATCTATTCCGATGGCAGCGCCTCGTCTTATGTGGCCGGCCACCCCGGCAGCTATATCGCCCGCGAATCCAGCTTCAACTTCCATCAATACCAGGGCGGGCGCCCTGGGTTCGGCACCGTCCGCGTGTTCGGCGATGAAGTGTTCAACGGTGCCGGCTGCGGCTACAACATGCACCCGCACCACAATTTCATCATCTGCGCGTTTGTTCTGGAAGGTGAACTGACCCACATCAATACAGCCGGCCGCGGCACCGTGGATCAGCTGCGGCAGGGCGATTACTATGTTTTCTCCGCCGGATCGGGTGGAAAACACTGCGAGCTCTCGATCAGCCCGGAAAACATGAACGCCATTTATCTTTGGCTCATGCCCAGCCAGCTCTATCTGCCGCCGAGCTACCATCGCGCCCACTTCGACATCCGCACCCGGCGCAACCGTATCGCTCAGCTCGTGGGCGATGCGGACGGCGCGCTGCCGGTATCGCAGGACCTGCGCGTCTCGCGCCTGGTCACCGACCGCGCCGGCCGTTTCACCTACACCCCGCGCACGCCGGAGCACGGCGTCTACGTGTTCGTCGCGGAGGGCAGCGCCACCGTGAACGGCGTGGTGCTGGCGCGTCGCGACAGCCTGGGCATCAGCGGCGTCGAGGCCCTCGCGATCGAGGCTCCCGACAGCTCCGACATCTTCTTCGTCGAGACCGCCATGCTCGACGATGCCCGCATCCGCGCCTGGGAAAAGGCCCACGGCGCCGACCTTCTCGACTGAAGGTGTGCCCGGCGATCCATCCCAAGGGAGACGACAATGCCGATCATGGACGTGCGCTATGCCGCCGGGACGCTCGATGCAGCGGCGAAAGCCGATCTTGCCGCGCGCCTCACCGACGTGCTCATCAAAATGGAGGGCGGCGCCAACACGCCCGGCGGGCGTGCGTTCGCCTGGGTGTTCTTCACCGCCTTCGCCGCGGATGACTGGTGGATCGGCGGCCGCACCGATGGGACCTACGTGACCGGTCCGGGCAAGTTCCTGGTCAATGTCTTCATCCCCGAAGGCTACATGAACGTCACGCACAAGAACGAGGTTCATGCCTGGGTGGCGGAAGCGATCGCCGGGGCGACCGGCTGCACCGATCCGGCCGGCAGCCTGCTCACCGTCATCAACGAGGTGACCGAGGGCAATTGGGGCGACGGCGGCCAGCCCATCAGCCTGGAATCCATCGCCAGGACGGTGGGCCAGGATGGCGGCCCCCGACCGGCCTGGTCGCGCGCCTATTTCGAGGCCAAGGCGCGGGCCATGGTGGCGGCGGGCTATCCGGCCGACACTGGCGGAATGCTGCCCTCGCTGCGGCCGCGGCTGCGGGCTGCGGCCGCAGACCCGGCCTGATAGCCGGCGCCGGGAACGGCGCGCCTTTCCACAACCGGCCGAAGTGCGGAGACACGCGCGCGGCCTCCTGCCACAATCCAGAGAAGAAGTGAGGGGGAGCTTCGTGACCGATCAAACCATTCCGGGCCCTGCGCTGGATCGCAGGCGCCTCCTTGCCGGCGCTGCCGTCCTGGGCGCGGCCGCCCTCCTTCCCGGTGCCGGCCGCGCGCAGAGCGGCGAGCTCGTCGTCTCCAACTGGGGCGGCGACTGGAATCAGCGTATTGCGCAGGGGTTCGAGGAGCCGGCCTTCGCCGCCTCGGCCATGCGCATCATCCACGACCTCGCCCCGGTGCCGGAGCGCAAGGCGAAGCTGCTGGCGGAACGGCGCCTGCCCCGCTCCAGCGTCGACGTGACCTGGCTGAGCGACGCCGACGCCTACGAGATGAGCGCCCAGGGCGTGCTCGAAGCTCTCGACATGTCCCGCATTCCGAGCGCCGGTCACATCATCGAGAAGCTGCGCCGGCCCTATTTCATTCCCGCGGCCTATGGCGGCGTGGTCCTGCTCTACAATCCGGCCAGGATTCCGCAGGCGCCGACAAGCTTCGCCGACCTGTGGAACCCGAAATATGCCGGCCGCGTCGGCATCATCGATCAGCTCTACTTCAACTATATCTACGCGGCCGCGCTCTCCCACGGCGGCTCCATGGGCGACGTGAGCAAGGCCTTTCCCGCCCTGCTCGAGATGAAGAAGCAGGTTCAGCCCCGGCTCTATCCCTCCCACCAGGCGCTCGCGGCGGCGTTCAAGGCCGAGGAGATCTGGATCTCGGCGAACTACAGCGCCCGCGCCATCCAGTGGGAGAAGGAAGGCCTGCCCCTGCGCTGGTCCTATCCGAAGGAGGGCGCCGTCGCCATCTCGTTTGGCGCGGGCATCCCGAAGCGAGCGCGCAACGTGGACGGCGCCTACGCCTATCTGGAAGCGATGCTCCAGCCCAGGGCCATGGGCGCGATCTCCCTCGCCACCTCCTATGCCGTCGCCACCGACAATGCCGACGTCCCCGTCGAGGATCGCAAGCGCCTCGAATTCACCGCCGACCAGATCGCGAAGCTCAATTTCGTCGACTATCCTTATGCGGCGAAGAGCGACGCCCAGTGGATCGAGTGGTGGAACAAGGAATTCAAGGCGTGAGCACGCTCGCCATCACCGGAGAAGACAGCCTGACCGGCGGACGGCCTGCGCCGGGCGGCACCGACCGCCGGCGCCGGCGCTCCAGCGCCGGCTGGCTGCTTTTTCCCAGCCTGACGCTGGTGCTGGCAGGCCTGATCCTGCCGCTTGCCCTCATGGCCCGTACCAGCGTCGCCCATTTCGATGCCGGGTCACCGGACCTCGTGGGCTTCACGCTGGAAAACTATGCCCGCTTCTTCGGCGAGCCGTTCTATTTGATGATCCTCGCCCGCACGCTGGTGGTCGCGCTGAGTTGCACCGCCATCTGCCTGGTCCTCGGCGTCCCCGCGGCGTTCGTCATCAGCCGGGTCGAGAGCCGCGCGCTGAAGACGGTGCTCATCCTCGCCACGATCATTCCGCTGCTCATGGGGAACGCGGTGCGCGCGGCGGGCTGGATGGTTCTGCTCGCCGACAAGGGACTGATCAATTCGGCGCTCCTGTCCGCCGGGTTCATCGCCGAGCCGGTCCGTATCCTCTACACCGGATCAGCGGTGGTGATCGGCCTCATCGCCGTGCTGCTGCCGTTCATGGTGATCTCGCTCGAGAGCGTGTTCGAGAACATCGGCACGGCCTATGAGGAAGCCGCCCAGACCATGGGTGCGCCGCCGTGGACGGCATTCTTCCGCGTGACCCTTCCGCTCGCCATGCCCGGCATCTTCTCCGGTTGCCTGTTGTGCTTCGTGCTGGCGATGAACGCCTATGCGACGCCGGTCCTCATCGGTGGCCCGTCGTTCCAGATGATGGCGCCGAAGGTCTTCGAGCAGGCGATCAAGGTGTACAACTGGCCGTTCGCCGCCACCATCGCTCTGGTGCTGATGGCCGTGACGCTGGCGCTGAGCGTCGCCTCCAGCCTTGCGCTGCAGAAGCGCTACGGAGTGCTGTGACCATGACCGGCTCGCGCTCCCCCTTCCCGCGCTCCGCCTTCCTGCGCTCCTTGTCGGACGGATCGTTCCGGCCGGTCATAGTCGGCGGCTGCGTCGCGGCCTTCGTCATGGTGCTCTCGCCGTTGGCGGCGATCATCTGGGTCAGCTTCTTCGAGAACAAGATCATCAGCTTTCCACCGACCGGCTACACCTTCGACTGGTATCGGGCCGCAGCGGCGATGCCCCAGTTCCGCGACGGCTTCTTCACCAGCCTGGAGCTAGGCGTCGTCGCGATGCTGGTGAGCCTTGTCGTCGGCGTGCCGGCGGCCCTCGTGCTGGCCCGGGGGCGCTTCCCCGGACGCGAGGCGATCCAGTCGCTGCTGCTGGCGCCGCTCATTGTGCCCGGCATCGTCGCCGGGGCGGCGCTCTATATGTTCCTGATCGAGGTGGAACTGGCGAGCGGCGTTCAGGTGGCCATGACCTTTACCGGCCTCGCCATCGCCCACAGCCTGATCGCGCTGCCCTGGACGGTTCGGCTGGTGACGGCCTCGCTGGTGGGCCTGGATCCCCAACTGAAGGAAGCCGCGCTCACCATGGGTGCGCGGGAGTTTACCGCCTTCCGGCTGGTGACATGGCCTCTCATCCGGCCCGGGGTGGTGGCGGGAGCGCTGTTCGCCTTCATCGCATCCTTCGTGGACCTCGAGAAATCGCTGTTCCTAGTGGGGCCGGGAATGACGACGCTGCCCATCGTCATCGTCAACTATCTGGAGTGGAGCATCGACCCGACCATTGCCGCGGTCGCCACCGTCCAGATCGCCATCATCTCGGCCGGCCTCGTCCTGACCGACCGCTACTTCAAGCTTGCGCGCGCATTCTGAGGAACGAAGATGTCGAGCATCCTCATCCAGGACCTCGTGAAGCGCCACGGTGCGCAGGTGACTGTCGACCACGTCTCCCTGGAGATCGGCCAGGGCGAGTTCATCGCCTTTCTCGGCCCCTCCGGCTGTGGCAAGACGACAACCCTGCGCATGATCGCGGGCCTCACCGAAGCCAGCGCCGGCTCGATCCATTTCGGCACGCGCGAGGTCACCCACCTGCCACCTTACCTGCGCGACGCCGGCCTCGTGTTCCAGGGCTATGCCCTGTTCCCGCACATGAACGTCGCGGAGAACGTCGCTTTCGGGCTTCAGATGCGCAAGGTCGACCGCGAGGAGGTGCGGCGCAGGGTGGACGAGGCGCTGTCCCTCGTGAAGCTCGCACACCTCGCCGGACGCCTGCCGAAAGAGCTCTCCGGCGGCCAGCAGCAGCGGGTCGCGCTGGCGCGGGCCATCGTCTACAAGCCCGAGGTGCTGCTGCTCGACGAGCCGCTCTCCGCTCTCGACGCGAAACTGCGCACCGAGGTCCGCACCGAATTGCGGCGGCTGCAATCCGCGCTCGGGCTCACCACCATCTTCGTCACTCACGACCAGGACGAGGCGCTCAGCGTCGCTGACCGCATCGTGGTGATGTCGGCGGGGCGGGTGGAGCAGGTCGGTACCCCGCGCGAGATCTACCAGCGGCCGGCGACGCGCTTTGTGGCCGAATTCATCGGTCTCACCAACCTGTTCCCTGGCGGGCTCGACGGCCCGGGCCGGTTCCGGTGCGAGAGCGGCGAGTGCTTCGCGACCGGGAACACGGACGCGCCGCCGAACGCATCGGTGCTGGCCATCCGCCCCGAGCATGTCCGCCTGCTGCGGGGTGACTCCGTGCCTGGTGGCGCCTGCGCCCTGGCGGCGACTGTCGAGGACGTGATCTATCGCGGCGCCCTGACCGAGTTCGTCGTGCGCACCCCTTCGGGCGCCAAGCTCGCCGCGCATCTGCAGAATGCTGGTCTAAGCCGCGACGACCTGCGGCCGGGAGACCGGGTTGTCGCCTCCTGGCCGGCGGATGCGCCCATGCTGTTCTGAGCCTTGAACCCGCGCCGCCGCAGGCGCCCGAACCCTTCGATCGATGGAGCGGCCGTTCCGACGGCCGCAGAACCCGCGCGCCCTGCGACGCGCGAAAGACGGACCATGGCTGAACGACACCAAGGCTATTGCACCCTCTGCCGCTCGCGCTGCGGCTCCATCACGCTGGTGGAGAACGGGCGGATGGTCGGTGTCGAGCCGCGCCCAGACCATCCCACCGGCGGGGCGCTGTGCGCCAAGGGCCGTGCCGCGCCGGAGCTCGTGCACAGCCCCAACCGCCTCACCACGCCGCTGCGCCGCATCGGGCCGAAGGGCGAGGGCGCGCGCTGGGAGGAGATCGGCTGGCAGAAAATCAGTTGGGACGAGGCGTTGGACGAGATCGCAGGCCGCCTCGTCGCCATCCGGGACGAATCCGGCGCGGAGGCGGTGGCTTTCGCCGCCACCACCTTCAGCGGCTCGCCCATCGTCGATAGCTACGAATGGGTCGAGCGCTTCGTGCGCTGCTTCGGCAGCCCGAACCTCATCTATGCCATCGAGGTGTGCGGCTGGCACAAGGACTACGCCCACGCGCTCACCTTCGGGCGCGGGCTCGGCGTGCCGGACTACGATCATGCCGATGTGATCGTCCTGTGGGGGCACAATCCGGCGCGGACCTGGCTGGCGCAGGCGAGCCGGGTTGCGGAGGCCCGCCGGCGTGGCGCCAAGGTGGTGGTGATCGATCCCAAGCCGGATGGCTCGGGCCAGCAGGCGGACCTGTGGCTGCGGATGCGGCCGGGCGCCGACGCGGCCCTCGCCATGGGCGCGATCCATCATCTGATCGCAACCCGGCGCTTTGCCGACGACTTCGTGCGACGCTGGACCAATGCGCCGATGCTGGTGGATGCGCACACCGGTCAACTGGTGCGCGCCGATGCAGTGGGCGTGGGTGGAGCGGAGTGCTTCCTTGTGCTCGATGCAGCCGGCGAGCTACGGCCCTGCAACACGAACCGCGCGCCAGGACAGGCCGCGGGCGTTTGGCTGGACGGACAGGCGCGCCTGACCGACTTGGATGGCCGCGTGATCGAGGCGGAGACCGTCTTCCGCCGCCTCGCCGAGCGCGCCCGGCAATATCCGCTGTCCCGCGTCTGCGAGTTGACGGGGCTCGGCCCGGCGGAGGTCGAGGCCTTCTACGCGCTGCTGGAAGGCGCCCCGCGCGCCGCCTATTACACCTGGACCGGCGTCGGCCAGCACACCAACGCCACCCAGACCGAGCGCGCCATCGCCACCCTGTTCGCCCTCGTCGGCTCCTGCGACCGGGAGGGCGGCAACATCTGGACCGTCCCGCCGCCGGCCAACGCGCTGAACGACCTCTCCCTGCTGCCGCCCGGACAGAAAGAGAAGGCGCTCGGCCTTGCCGAGCTTCCGCTGGGCCCGCCTGCTCACGGCTGGATCACCGCCCGCGACTTCGCCCGCGCCGCCGTCGATGGCTTGCCCTACAAGGTGCGCGCGTTGATGAGCTTCGGCACCAATTTCGCGGTGTCGCAGGCCGACACGGCGCGCAATCTCGCGGCGCTGGATGCGCTCGAGTTCCACGTCCACGCGGACATGTTCATGAACCCCACGGCCGCGCGTGCGGACATCGTGCTTCCGGTGAACATGCCCTGGGAGCGCGACGCCCTGCGCATCGGCTTCGAGATCACCCAGGCGGCGGTGGAGACGATCCAGTTCCGCCGGAAGGTCCTCGAACCCCTGGGGCAGAGCCGGGCGGACCATGAGATCGTGATGGCTTTGGCGACGCGCCTCGGGATGGCAGCCGAGTTCTTCGGCGGCGACATCGAGGCTGGCTGGAACTACCAGTTGGCGCCCCTCGGCCTCACCGTCGAAGACCTGCGCGGCCCGCCGGGCGGGGTGCGCGTGCCGCAGCCTTTCGCCCATGCGAAGTTCGCTACGCAGGAGGCTGATGGTACCGTGCGCGGCTTCGACACCCCGACCCGCCGGGTGGAGCTCTACAGCGAGCGCCTGCTGGAGCACGGCCACGACCCGCTGCCCGATTTCGTGCCGCCCTATGCCGACGAGGACAAGGCGCTGCCGCTCATCCTCACCACCGCCAAGAGCGGCTGGTTCGTCCACACCTCCCATCGGCATGTGGCTTCCCTGCGCCGCAAGGCGCCGGATCCTGCGGTCGAGATCAGCCCGGACCTCGCCGCCGCCCGCGGCCTTGCGGCCGGGGACTGGGCCGAGGTGCGCACGCGGGATGGGGTCGCGCGCCTTCGGGTGCGCATCAACCCGGCGCTGGATGCGGCGACCGTCGTCGCCGAGTTCGGCTGGTGGGAGGCCTGCACCCCGCTCGGCCGCATCGCCACCGGAACCCATGGGTCGGACACCGCAAACATCAACGCCGCCCTGAGCGATGCCGTCCGCGATCCGGTCAGCGGCTCGGTGCCGCTCAGGGCGGTGCGCTGTCAGATCATGCCGCTGCCCGAGGCCAATCGCGGCCGGTGGCAGGGTGAGCGCCGCTTCATCGTCGCCGCCGCCCATGCGGCGGATGCGCAGACCCGCGCCCTGACGCTGGTGCCAGAGGACGGCGACGCGTTGCCGGACTTCCTGCCCGGTCAGCATGTGGTGGTCCGCCTGCAGCTGGGCGGTCCGGCGCGGGCCTATTCCTTGACCGGGCCGCCCGCCGCGCCCCGGGGCTTCTCCATCGCCGTGCGGCGCAATCCGGCTTGTGCGGATGGCGAGGAAGCCGGCTTTCTCTCTCACCGCATCCAGGAGCTTGAGGCCGGCGACGCGCTGCTGCTGGAGCCGCCCGCCGGCGTGTTCACACTTCCCCTCGACGGGGACCGACCGCTTCTCCTGATCGCCAACGGCATCGGCATCACCCCGTTCGTGTCCTATCTGGAGGCGCTGGCGGCACAGCCCGCGGCACGCGCAGGCGAGGTGCTTCTCCTTCACGGCTGCCGCGGCCGTGCCGATCATCCCCTCGCCGACCGTGTGGACGTCCTTGCGCCACGCATTCCCGGCTTGCGCCGGATCACCGCCTATTCCCGTCCCGACGCGGAGGACTGGGCGGCTCGCAGCTTCGAGGTGCACGGCCGCGTCGACATCGACGCGCTGCGCGCCACCGGCGCACTCCCGGATGCCCCCGACGGCCGTCCGCTCGCCTATATCTGCGGCTCGCCAGCCTTCATCTCTGACATGCGGGAAGGACTGGTGCGATGGGGGGTGCCGCGCTTCGACATCTTCACAGAGGCCTTCCATGTCCCCGCCGAGGTGCCGCCTGAGCTGGCGCCACGCACGGTCACGCTGGCCGGTTCGGGCCAGTCCTTCGCGTGGACACCCGGTGGCGGCTCCATCCTCGACGCAGCGCTTGCGGCGGGGATCGCCCTGCGCAGCGGGTGCCGGGTGGGGCAGTGCGAAAGCTGTGCGGTCACAGTGGTCGAAGGCCGCTTTGCCCATCTCGTGCCGGTGGAGGGGGAGCCAGGCACCTGCCTCGCCTGCCAGGCGGTGCCGCTCACCGATCTGACGATCGCGCCATGACAGGGCCGGCGTCGCGCGCTACCCCAAAAGAGCGCCTCCTCCGTCGTACAATCGAAAGGACAATGGCCATGGACGATCAGATCTCATCCCGCCGCGCCCTCCTGCGCCTCGCCACGCTGGCTGCCGGCGGCGCCATGGTGGCGGCCTCCGCCCAGGGCGCACAAGCCTATCAGGGCAACATGGAGCGCGCCATCGGCGAACTGGAGACCGCCCTGCGCTCGCTGCGCGAGGCGACGCCCGACAAGGGCGGCCACCGGGAGCGGGTGATCGCGCTCATCCAGGAGGCCATGGGCGAGGTTCAGGCCGGCATCGACTATGCCGCCCGGTAGTTCGGCGACTGAGGGCGGCGGCAATCCGCGCGCGGTCAACCCGCGCCCCGCGCGCCGGTATAGAAGCTCATCGATACAAGAGTGACTGAGCCAGCTCATGGCGGACAATCCATGAGACATTTGTCCTGGTTGAAAGAACAGAGTGGGTCAGGGCCGAGCCATTTCTACGTATCCCGGCCCGGCGCGCATGCGTTGAATACAAGCGGATTCTCTGGCATCTTCCGGCTACTTTCGGGGCTAGCCCAGCGTGAAAGACACGGAGCGCGAACTCGCCGACTGCGTCGGCGCCATCTATCAGGCCGGCGCCGGGGACGGCAGTTGGCTTGACGTCGGCGAGCGCATCTGCCGGATCATGGATGCCCGGCGCGCTTTGCTGAATCTCGGGGGGCCGGGCGGGCCGCGCAACCTCCTGATGCCCGCCGACGGCAGCGAGAGCGCCTATTCGGCCTATTTCCACGCCAGCGACCCCTATGCCGCCAAGGCCCGCTACGACTTTGCGACGGCACGCAAATACCACCTCGGGAACGCGAAGCTCGGCGCCGAGCTGGTCGCCGAGACCGACTTCCTGCACAGCGAGTTCTATTCTGATTTCGCCCGGCATCACGAGCGCCGCCACGTGATCGGCGGCATGGCGGGCATCACCGAGGCCACCCCGGTTCTGGTGTTCCGCGGCGACGACGCCGGCGCATTCGACGAAACCCATGTCCGCCTGCTCAAGACCCTGATGCCGCACGTCCAGCGCGCCATCGAGCTGCGCGCGCGGCTGGGGCGGGACGACGAGGCGGTCGCCCTGACCCGGGCCGCCCTGGACGCGCTTCCCGTGGGCGTGAGCGTCGTCGATGCGGGACTGAAGATCCGCTTCATCAACGATCTCGCCCGCAGGTACCTGGCCGGACCCGATTCCGGCCTGTTCTCCCTGCGCTCGGGCCCCTATGCCGGCAGTGGCGTCTACCTCGCCGCCATGTCCCGGGAAGAGGCCGGCGTGCTCCGCCGGCTCGTCGCCTCCGCCACATCGGGGGGCCCCGGAGGCGCAATGCGCGTGACCTCGCGGAACGGTGCGGTCGTGGCGCTGATGGTCGCCCCGGCGCCGCTGGGCCTTGCCAATGACGTGAGCGGGCGGGACGGAGGCGATGCCAGGGACCCTCTTGCCCTCATCATCCTGCGCCCGCTCAATCGCAAGGCGGTGCCGCAGGCGGACATGCTGTGCGAGATGTTCGGCTTCAGCCGGGCAGAGGCGGAGGTGGCCCTCGCGCTCAGCGGCGGCGCCAGCGCCGAGGACGTGGCGCGCGGACGCGGGGTTTCGCTCATGACCGTCCGCAGCCAGATCCGCTCGATCCTGGGCAAGTCGGAAGCGGAGAATTTGCGCGACTTCGAGCGCACCATGGCGACCCTCGGGGCGCTCGTGCCACAGCTGCGCTAAAGGGTGTTCGGCCGGCCCGCTGGTCGTTTCGCGTCCCGCATAGACAGTTCTGACGATGAGGCGCCGGGTCCGGCTGGCTAGGCTGCGTTTCATCGAACCGGGACCGGATGCGCGCCATGCAACAGCACGTCACCCCTGCACCACGCCGGCGCATGATCGTCGGGATCAGCGGCGCCACCGGGGTCATCTACGGGCTGCGCATCCTGGAGGTGCTGCGGCGCCTCGACATCGAGACGCATCTCGTCATGTCGAAGCCGGGTGAGCGCACCCTCGCCCACGAAACCGAGCTGAAGGTGCGCGACGTCCGCGCCATGGCGGACTTCAGCTATGGCGACGCCGACATCGGCGCCGCCATCGCCTCCGGTTCGTTCCGTACCATGGGCATGATCGTCGCGCCCTGTTCGGTGAGGAGCCTGTCCGCCATCGCCACCGGTAACACCAACGGCCTGCTCACCCGCGCGGCCGACGTCTGCCTGAAGGAGCGGCGCCGCGTGGTCCTCATGTTCCGCGAGACGCCCCTGCATGCCGGGCACATCCGCGCCATGGCGCAGGCCACCGAGAGCGGCGCCATCGTGTTCCCGCCGGTGCCGGCCTTCTACGACCGGCCCGCCTCGTTGGACGAGATGGTGAACCACACCGTCGGGCGCGTGCTCGATCTGTACGACCTCGACGCAGGCCTGTTCAATCGATGGGGCGGCCAGCCGGAAGCAGTTCCTCCGGCCGACGCGCGCGCCAGGGGAGACGCCTGATGCCCCTCACCGACCTGCGCCTTTATATCGAGGCTCTGCGCGCCCTCGGGGAAATCCAGGAGATCGACGCGCCGGTCTCCCTCGACCTGGAGCTCGGCGCCATCATCCGGCGCTGCATCGAGACCGGGGCGCCGGCGCCCCTGTTCAACGTTCTCTCCGACCACCCCGGTCGCTTCCGCATCCTTGGTGCTCCGGGCGGCACCAGCGCGCAGCCCGGCATGGAGCTCGTGCGCGTTGCCGTCGCGCTGGAGCTGCCGCCGACCACCGGCGGCCTTGCGATCGCCGAGGCCATCGCCGCGAGCCTCGACAGGCCGGCCATCGACCCGGTGGTCGTGGACGATGCGCCGGTGTTCGAGAACACCGTCACGGGCGATGCGGTGGATCTCGCCGCGCTCCCCGTGCCGCTGTTGCACTATGGGGACGGCGGTCGCTATCTGAACACCTTCGGCTGCATCGTCGCCCGCACGCCGGATGGAACCTGGACCAACTGGTCCATTGCCCGGATGATGGTGGTCGACGGCAAGCGCCTCTCGGGGGTCGTGGCGCCGGAGCAGCACCTCGGCATGGTGGCGAAGGCCTGGGCGGATCTGGGCAAGCCGATGCCGTTCGCGCTGGCGCTCGGGGTCGAGCCTGCCATTCCCTTCATCTGCGGCATGCCGCTGCCCGCCCACGTCGACGAGGCGGGGCGCCTCGGCGCGCTGCTGGGGCGCGCCATCAGGACCGTACAGTGCAGGACGGTCGATCTTGAAGCTCCCGCCAGCGCAGAGATCCTGATCGAAGGGCACCTCCATCTTGACGAATTGGTGGAGGAAGGCCCCATGGGCGAGTTCGCCGGCTACATCCCTCTCGATACGCAGGCGCGCCGGCCCACTTACCGGGTCTCCGCCATCAGCCATCGCGACAACGCGATCCTGCCGGTCGTCGTCGCCGGCGAGCCGGTGGAAGAGAACCACACCGCCTGGGGCCTGCCGAGCTCGGCCCAGCTCCTCCACGAACTGCGTAAGGCCGGCATCCCGGCCACCACGGCCTGGATCCCGCTGCAGTCGGCGCTGCACTGGCTGGTGGTCACCGTTCCGCGTGACTGGCGCCGCCGCAGCGGCGTCGGCGAGAGCGAGGCGCTCTGCCGGCGCATCGGGGAGACGGTCTTCGCGAGCAAGGCGGGGGCGGTGATCCCCAAGGTGATCGTGCTGAATGACGACGTGGATCCGACCGACTTGAAGGAGCTGGTCTGGGCCTTCGCCACGCGCTGCCATCCCTTGCTCGGCCATGTTGTGTTCGACGACATCGAGGGAGCGCCGATGCTGGCCTATCTGCGCAGGAGCGAGAAGGTCTCGGGCCATACCGGCAAGATCGTCTACAACTGCCTTGCCCCGGACGAATGGGGCGAAGCCCTGCCGATGCGGGCATCGTTCCGCCACGGCTATCCGGCGGACATCGTCGACCGCGTGCGTCGGCGCTGGAGCGAGTACGGGTTCAAGTCAGCGTCGCCCATCCACCCCACGTCAACAGCCGGCGGTCCGGGCATCACCCCGGCGCCGGAGAGAGGAAAACCATGACCGACGCATTCGAATCCACCCATCCGGCGGAGATCGCCGCCTTCGTGGGCAAGCACATCATCTATACTTATGCCAATGGCTGGCAGTATGAGATGTACTTCAAGAACGACCGCACCATCGACTACCGCGTCCATGGCGGCATGGTCGGCGGGCGCTGGGTGAAGGGCCAGGAGGTCCACATCGTCCGCCTTGCCGACGGCGTGTACAAGGTCTCCTGGCACGAGCCGACGGGCACCTGCGTGAGCGTCGCCTACAATCTCAATGAGAACCGCGCCCACGGCGCCACCTTCTTCCCCCGCTGGATCGAGCAGGAACCGAAGAAGATCATCGGCTTCCAGAACGAGAAGATCGACCTGATGCGCCAGTATCGCGACGCGGGGCCGACCTATCCGACCCTTCTCGTCGACGAGTTTGCCGATATCACCTTCGTGGAGGATTGCGGCCGGGACGACGAAAGCGTCATCGCCTGCGCGCCGGAGGATCTGCCTCCGGGCTATGCTACACGCCGCAACGTGGGCTGACGGGCGGCCGATGGCCGGACGCGATATGGAGGTTCGAGAGTGGTTGTCTGCGACCTTAATCGTCGTCAAGTCGCGATGCTCGGCGTAGCCTTGGCCGCGACATGGCGCGCTCCGGCGGAAGCACAGACGAGATCCCCAATGCT
Source organism: Xanthobacter autotrophicus (assembly GCF_029991245.1). Classification (GTDB taxonomy): domain Bacteria; phylum Pseudomonadota; class Alphaproteobacteria; order Rhizobiales; family Xanthobacteraceae; genus Xanthobacter; species Xanthobacter autotrophicus_C. The sequence continues at coordinate 83,620 of NZ_JAIVFO010000002.1, read as the reverse complement.
CTATCCGGGCGAGGAGTTGACCGAGGCGGCCGGCTATCCGGCTCTGGTACGGTTCGAACCGGGGCGACCGGAGCTTCCCGTCGTGGTGTTCGTCACAGGAGGAGGGGTGCTCGGCCGCATCGCCTACGGACCGCCCGGGGGAAGAGCCGCCGATTTCCTTTGTCATTGGCTGCATGAGGAAGGATTTCCGTCGCTGGTCCTGTCCTATCCCATCGACAACAGGGGTGTGTTCGACACCCCATCCCCGCAGTTTTCGGTCACCGACTGGGCGGAGCAGAGCGCCGAGATCATCGCCCGTTACGTGGACCGGAACGGCCTGCGAGCGAATGCCATCGTGCTCGGCTGGAGCATGGCGGGGCGGATTGCGGAGCCGCTTCATGCTGCGCTGCGCGGCAGGGGGAAGGGCATCGAACTTTTCGTCGCGATGGCGGCCGCAACGGCGCTCCCCAATACCCTGCCCGGTCTCGACCACCTGAAGCCAGCCGCAAGCGGCCTCGCCTCGATCAGGGGCGCCTACCTCGACTGGCTGCTCCAATGCCTCGCGGATCAGAACGCGGCTGCCGGCCACGTGGTGCTCGATGCCGACGAATTCACCCGCGGGATGACGGGCGATTTCCCGGTCGGGCTGGCGGCATCGGCCATGCGCTACAGAGACGGAGCTTTCGTTTCCGACCGGGCCGGAGACGCGCGTGAGGTCGGCACCGCGCAGTATCGCGCCTTTCCGCCGCTTGCCTTGATGACGCACGCCTCTGCGATCGACGCCCGGCACGCTCTCACGGACCGCTCCACATGGGGCGTCTACATCACCCAGCAGCTTTGCGAAGGTCTCGTTTTCTCGCAAGCGGACAAGCTCGCCGCGCTTCCCTCCGAGAAATGGGCGTTGCTGGTCGAGCATGTCGGGCACGCCGCCCAGCGGCTGAGCGCGACGCTGCCAGGCAACCACATGTTCTTCCTTGGAGAGAATGGTGCGAGGAGAACCGCGCAGACGTTGAAGCTGCTCAGGCAAACCGCTGCAGACGTTGCAGGTGAGATCTCACTTCTTATGGACTGAAAAATCGCTCATTCAGTCCTCTCCCATTGCGCGAGCGGCAATGTGACGTTGCCCTGACGTTGCCCCTCTTGCCAGACATGAGGACCAGAGCATAAAGCGCAGCCGCTTTTCGGAAGAGTAGATCATCGGGATACCAACATCGCACCCAACAGAGTGGCTCGGCTGGGGTGACATGCAGCGATACGGGGTGGGAAAAATAATCCTTGTCAATCAGAGGGATCGTGCGATTTCTGGCACGGAGCGAGATGGTCTGAAACGACCTTGAATCACTCCCACTCAATTGTTTAAACAGCATGTAACTGATTGAAATCACTTGGGAATTTATTATTAACGCGCGAAAATTCCGACGCTAAGGCCGTCAAAAAGTTACGCTGTTGATTTTAAAGGGAAAATCGCCAAAAAAATATTTTTGAGGTTTCGCCAACTATCGGCAGCCGTCGCCGAATTTTTTGGCCATCGCGACCGGAGTCTGTTTCTCCGACCAACTGAAAAGTACCGTCAGCGCGTCCATAGCAGAGTCTGACTGCCATCGCTAGTTACCAGCAATACCGCTGTATGGCGGGGGCCATGCCCACCTTGCGGAAATCGCTTTTCTGGCTATATTACTGGAAATCAGTAGGAGGTCACGATGGGCAGCTCCCAGAAACGCGCGATCCAGAATTACCGATCTCGCCTCAGCGAGCGCGGTTTGGCGCGTTTCGAGGTGCTTGGCCGCGACGCTGATCGCGATCTCATCCGGTCGTTGGCGCGTCGTCTGGCGGAGGATGGTCCGGAGGCATCTCGGCTGCGTGCGGCCGTCAGTCAGACTATCGCCGGAGAACCACCCAAGAGAGGCGGAATCCTAGCGGCGCTTCGCCGCTCCCCCATGGTAGGCGCGGACCTCGACCTCACTCGTGCGCGCGAGGAAGGTCGCAAGGTCGATCTTTGATGCGATACCTGCTCGACACAAATATCCTCAGCAATGTCACCAAGCCTGCGCCCTCGGAAGCGCTGCTCACTTGGATGAGCAGCCAAGCCGACACAGATCTGTTTATCGCTTCACTGACGGTAGCTGAAATCCGTCGTGGCGTTCTTGAAAAACCCGCAGGCAAGAAGCGCGATCAGCTTGAGGCATGGTTCTCCGGGCCTGAAGGGCCACAGGCCCTCTTTGCAGGCCGCATCCTTTCATTCGACGAAAAGGCCAGCCTGGTATGGGCGCGTCTGATGGCCGACGGAAAGGCGAAAGGTCGCCCTCGCAGTGGTCTCGACGCCATCATCGCCTCGGTCGCCGAAGCGAATGAATGCGTTGTCGTCACCGACAACGAGAAAGATTTTGAGGGAATCGAGATCGTCAATCCGTTGCGGGGCGCAGCATGAAGTCGGCGATGTCGAGAGCGCGTCACCACCATAGCCCAAAGCCGACCGGCTCGACCTCCGGTCGTCGGCAGATTGGGCGATAATTATGGGCGCAACCTACCCGACCAGAATCATCTTGGCGTTCCGCAGCGGCGGCATGTGCGCCTATCCGAAATGCGGCAAGCACCTCACGTATGAAGCAAAGGTCGGTGCCGACACTTACGTTGGCGAAGCCGCCCACATCCGAGGCGAGAAGCCCACCGCCGCGCGCTACGACGCGACGATGACCGACGAGGAGCGCGATAACGTCCGCAACCTCATCTATATGTGTACCGACCACCACACCATCATCGACAAGGTCGACAAGGACTGGCCTGTGGGCACTCTTCAAACCTTGAAGGAGGTGCATGAGAGTCAGGTGCGCGAGGCGATGGAGGTGGCGTTCGCTGACGTCGCATTTCCCGAGCTGGAGCGTTCCATCTCATGGGTGACCACGCAGCCGCCCGCCGTAAACGGGTCGTTTGACCTCGTCCCGCCGGATGAAAAGATCAAAAAGAACGCGCTCACGAACGGCGCCCGCCACATCATCGCGGCGGGCATGACCGCAAGATCGACCGTGTCGGCGTATGTCGAAGCCGAGGCGCATTTGGACTCCGACTTCCCCGAGCGCCTGAAGGCCGGATTTCTTGAGGAATACTATGCGCTGCGTAAGCAAGGTCACAAAGGAGACGAACTGTTTGAGCTGATGTGCTCGTTCGCGCAGCGGGGGCTCCGCAACCAGGCCGACCGGACAGCCGGGCTCGCCGTTCTGATCTACCTGTTCGAAATTTGCGACGTGTTTGAAAAATGATCCTACCGACCAAACACATCCCGCAAAACGAGGCGCTGATTGGTGTCGGTGCCACCGTGCTCAAACACCTCAACGCTCCATTGACGGTTTCCAGCCTTTGGGAGCGTCTTCGGTCCGAGCCAAACGTCGGCACGTTCGAAAGATTCGTGCTCGCCGCTAACCTCCTCTACCTCATCGGCGCCCTTGAGATCAAAGACGGCCTGCTGGTCAGGACCGCATCATGATCCACTCGGTTAAGGCCAATCGCCGCGGATTTCGGGAGGTCCAGTTCACACCGGGCGTCAATCTCATTCTCGCCGACCGCTCAACGACAGCCGGTGAGAAGGACACGACGAACGCGCTGGGCAAGTCGACGCTCATCGACATCATCGACTTTTGCCTGGGCAGCAACACCGCGCCTGGAAAAGGCCTCCGCATTGAGGCCCTTCAAGGCTGGGCTTTCACTCTCGAACTGGACGTAGGCGGATGCCGTATTGCCGTAACCCGCGCGACGGACACGCCCGGCTTTTTCGCGATCGAAGGTACGACGGACGGATGGCCGATTCAGCCCACCCCCAACAAGGAGGGCACCCCGGGTCTCGACCTGAAGCGTTGGCGAGCGGTTCTTGCGTGGGCAATGTTTGGTCTCAGCGAGGCGGCGGCAGAGCGTGGGTACAAACCATCAGCCCGCTCGCTGCTATCCTATTTCAACCGGAATCAGCCGGCGGCCTACATCACGCCATTCAAGTATTTTGATAATCAAAAGACATGGGACATCCAGGTTCACAACGCCTTCCTTCTCGGCCTGGACTGGGAAAAGGCGGCAACCTGGCAAAAGCTCAAGGATCAGAAGAATGCGATCGAGGCGCTCAGGCAAGCCATAAAGACAGGCGCCGTAGACGGTGAGTTGGCGACCCTTGGTGAACTGGAAGCCGAACGCCTGCGGCTTTCGACTCAGCTCGAACGAGAGCGGGCCGCGCTTTCCAATTTCCAAGTCTTGCCTCAGTACCGCGACATCGAAGCCCAGGCGAACGCGCTTACCGCTGAGATCCACGCCCTCGTGAATACGAACATCACGGACAAGCGCAGGTTGGAGCGCTACCGCGATACCGTGGTGGCCGAGGACTCCCCGACCGACGACCGGCTTGAAGCATTGTACCGAGAGGCCGGCATCGCGCTCCCCGGCGCAGTCATCAAGACACTCACCGATGCGCGCGCCTTCAACGAGAAGATCGTGGTCAACCGCCGTGAGTTCATCGCTAGCGAGGTGGCCTCGCTGGAAGCCGGCATCGTGCAGCGCGACACGCAGATCGCCGCTCTCACCGACCGGCGCGCGAACTACCTCAACGTGCTTGCCGGGCAAGGTGCGCTTGAAGAACTCACCCAGCTTCAGGAACTCCACGCAGCTACACGGCTCAAGGTGGACGAGCTCACCAACAGAATCACTCAGTTGCGCCAGATGACGTCGCGCGCTGACACGATCAAGATAGAGACAGTCGAGCTGAAGCGCGCCACCGGCATAGATTATGAGGAACGTCGCGCGCTCTGGTCCCAAGCGCTGAGCCTTTTCTCAGACTTCTCTGAGCATCTGTACAAGACGCCAGGCCGTTTGGTGATCGATATCGACGACACCGGCTACAAGTTCGACGTGGAGATTGCCGGAAGCCCGAGCGAAGGCATCAGCAAAATGAAAATATTTTGCTACGATCTAATGCTGATCTCGTTCGCGCGCCAACGCAGTCTAGGCATAGATTTCTTGATACATGACAGTACGATCTTCGACGGTGTCGATCCCCGGCAACGAGCCCACGCCCTAGAACTCGCTGCTGCGATGTCAGCTCAATACAATTTCCAATACATCTGCACGCTGAATACAGACATGGTTCCCGTCAGCGATTTCTCCACCGGGTTCGATTTCGAAAGCCTGGTGCGTCTCCGCCTAACCGATACCGATCCCAGGGGCAGCCTTCTCGGCTTCCGATATTAACGAGGTGCGTTCGAGAAGAACCCCGTCCGAGAGGCGCGCATGCTGCAGTTCGACAATAGATGGCGCTTCGATAGTCCAGGCCCGATCGAAGGAGATGTGGAGACGGGCTTTATTGACCTCATTAATCGCGTGTGCGGCCAAGGGCATCGCCAAACTATCCTTGAGCATTTCAAGTCCCACTTCGCTGCCGCAGCGGGTGTCCCCCATCACGTGAGCAGCAACGCGAGCTGGGCGGCGAGCGATTTGGAAAAGGTCATAAGCGAAGCCGCGGGCAACGCTCCGCTCTTCATTGACGCCTTCTACGCGGCCTGTGAGCGTCTCCAGCAGCAGAATCCCGAAATGGCGCTCCCCGACGCCGCGCGGATCAATCGCGTTCTCGCTGACGCCGGCGCTGGCTATCAAATCGATCCCCCGAACCTTATCGCAACCCGCGTCCACATTCCGATCGCGGTTCCAGATCAGGCGCCCTCCCTCGATACGCAGGCCCAAGTCCTGATCGACGTAGCTCTGAAGGCTTCAGAGAGCGCGCTCGGTGAAGGGAACGCGAGGCAGGCTGTCCAAGAGGTTCTCTGGCTCTTGGAAACGATCTCCAAGGCGTTCCGCAGTCCCCAAGTCTTGGATGGCAGCATCCAAGGCCGGTACTTCAACAAGATCATCGGGGAACTCCGTCAGCGCGGGCGCGGGCATCAAGAGCAGATCCTGCAGTGGATGATGACCCTGCACGGCTATCTCTCGTCTCCGACGGGCGGTGGTGTTCGACATGGCGTCGATCTCCGCGAGGGTATCGCACTTCAGATCGATGAAGCGCGGCTCTACTGCAATCTGATCCGCAGTTATTTGACCTTTCTGATCGCCGAACATGACCGGCTGAGCAGGCGGTCGCTATGACCATATACATGACCAAAACCTGGGGCTTTCGCTCTCCATCGGGGCCTCTGCAATTCAGTCTACGAGGGTGGCGAGACCGCGCTCGCGCGGAACTTCAGCCAGGCGACTTCGTCGTGATCGTCGGGACCATGGGCGACGAGACCGCGCCCGAGGAACGGGGCAAGATACTCGGCCTAATGGAGCCCACAACTCTTGTGGTAAGCTCTCTCGACTACGACTTGGCGCGCGGCCCGCGAGATTTCGACGAGGAGGGCCACTATCGTTGGCCCTACGGCCTCGAACTGCGTCATGCTTGGCGGTTTGAAGAGCCAAGGGCGACATTTGCTGAGATTTCCGCACGCCGTTTCAGCATGGACTCCGCTCAAGGCATTGTTCCTCTGCTTGCGGAAGAAGCCGACCAAATCCTCCGGCTGAAGCGTGAAGCTGTCTCATTGTTGCGGCCGGTTCGTGCGGAGGCCCGCGTCATCGGCGCCGACGCCGCGCGGCGCCGTGCCGCGCCGCCCCCGACCACCACACGGCGCGGGATCATGCACCTGCGGCGCGCGCCTGCCTTCACCTATGCCATGGCGATCGAAGGTGTGGACAAGCCGGCCTTCAAGATCGGTTGGGCCTTCGATTGGAAAATCCGCGAGCGACAGTTCAATCAAGCGTCAATGCCCACGCTAGGCGGGCTCCGCTACCGTGTCTTTCTGCACGAGCTTTGGGATACGGCGATACTGGCGTTCGGCATGGAACAGTCGCTTTTGCGGCGTTTCGACACCAATCGTCACGATCAAAATCGAGAAATCCTCACACCAGTGGATCGCGATCAAATTCAAGCCGCTTGGATCGACTGCCTTCTAGCCCACCGGCGCAAGCGATAGCGAGGCAGACAGATGACCCCATGGACCAAGAACGATCTTCAAAGGCTCGACGTTAAATACGCGAACGAAGGCGTTCATCTTCATCAACGCCCTTTCCGAGCGGCTACGGAATTGCTGGGCAGCGCCTTTGTCCTGGGGGTGGGCGGCAATCCGGAAGTCCAGAAGATCACGGCCGCATATGAAGCGATGTTCCCAGAAACCAACGCGAGTTGGCCGGGGGCCGGCATCGGCCTCGCCGCATCCGTCGACCGCGTTCGCAAGGTCACCCTACCCGTCGTCTTCGGCACATGCGCCATCCAGGCTTGGCAAGCCACGGGATTCGAAAGCGCCGAGGAGTGGTGGGATTGGTGCCGGAAAGACCATGACATTGGATCGCAATCGTCCTTCGCCTTCGCGGATCTGCACGATTTCGCTTACGGGCTGAACGAGGCGCAGGAAGGCAGCGCCGAGGCTTTGACGCTATGGCGCATGGCGCGGTCGAACCTGGAGGATGCAGCCAACACGTTGCCAACAACCTTCAGCGTTGACTCGGTGATCCAGCCGATCTGCATGGTCGCTGAGCTGTCCTTGAAGGGTGTGCTTGTGTGGGATGGCACCGACCCAAAGAGTTTCAAGGGAAAAGACGGCCATAATCTCAAGCTGCTTGCTGACCGCGTGGCGACCGCACGACCGCATCGCGACGACCCATTTGTAGCGGAGGTGGTTGCGAACCTGCCTCCCTATGTCGACAGTCGCTACAAGCCGGCGGGGCTGACGCGTTTGGCGGTCGTTCGATTGGCAATGGGAGTGCAGTTCACCGCTGCCTCCACTCTTCGCCGGATCACCAGCACCGATTTCGCCGCGGAGATGGAAACCGGCGGCTGGCCAGCGCCCCGTCGGCCGTTTTTTCCGGTCGAACGCAAGCCACAGGCTGTGTAATAAAAAGTAAAAAGCCAAAATGGGGGAGGCACAAATGTCGTACAACAAGAACTTTAAGCAATCGGCCATCGGCGCGCGGAGGTCGAATAGAAATGTTTATTGAGCGGCTCCTTCTGACGAACTTCCGTTGCTTCAGTCCAGAGGCGACGGTGATCGATCTGACCTCCGGCCTAACCACGTTTGTCGGTGTCAACGGCGCGGGCAAAACTGCGGTTATGCAGGCACTTCAACGCCTGTTTGGCATCACGGGCGATCACCGGCGGCTACGCCGCCAAGATTTTCACGTGCCGGCAGCCGAACTGGTCCCACCGCTTCAACGCACTTTCGTTCTCGAGGCAATTCTTGCCTTTCCCGAATTGGACCCCGGCGGGGTCAACGCTGGAGCTATTCCCGAGTTCTTCCAACAAATGGCAGCCGACGATGCCGGCCGTCTGAAATGCCGATTGCGCCTGGAGGCGACCTGGACGGACGATGGTTCACTCGAAGGAACGATCGAGCAGAAATACCGGGCCGTGCGCGCGTTCGGTCCTTTCGTGGAAGCCGACTGCATCGAACTGAAGGCTCTCGACCGCGCCCGGATTCAGATGATTTATGTGCCCGCATCACGCGACGGCGCCTCTCAGGTGACGGCGTTTCTGCGAGGCCGCCTCTGGCGGGCCATCAACTGGTCGCAGGGCGTGAGGGACACATTCTCTGACGCGGGCGCCACCCTCAACGGCGCGTTTTCTGGCGAAGCCGCAGTCGACATCGTCGCGACTGCCGTGCGGCGACGCTGGCAAGAGGTCTATACCGCCGGCACCGACACGACTCCGCTTTTTCGGCCAGTCGACCTGCGCTTTCAGGAGTTCATCCGCAAGGTCGAGGTGGTCTTTCGTCCCGACGAAGTCGGCCGCGAGCGAGCGCTCGACGACCTCAGCGACGGACAACGCTCCCTCTTTCACTTGGCAATGACGGCCGCCACGCTGGACGTCGAAGGCAGCATAGCTGCGGATCCGGTCGCTGCCGGATTCCAGCCTGGCGGCGTGCCGTTGCCAGCTCTGACGCTCATTGCCATCGAGGAGCCAGAGAACAACCTCGCTCCCTTCTACCTGTCCCGCATCGTTCGGCAGATCAACGACCTTACCAAGGGGAACAGAGCCCAGGCCGTCGTCTCCAGCCATTCCGCGAGCATTCTTGCGCGGGTTGATCCTTCGCAGGTCAGGCATTTCCGCCTGAACCCGGCCGATCGGACAGCGCGGGTTCGCGCCATCCGGCTTCCGATCGGCCTCGAGGATGCGTCCAAGTTCGTGCGCGAAGCCGTCCGCACCTATCCCGAACTCTACTTTGCCCGTTTTGTCGTTCTTGGCGAGGGCGCATCGGAAGAGGTGGTCCTGCCACGTCTCGCCGAGGCCCTGGGCTTGGATATCGATCGATCTTTTGTCGCCGTTGTTCCGCTCGGCGGACGGCACGTCAATCACCTCTGGCGGCTGTTGACCGATCTCGACATTCCATTTGCGACTCTTCTCGATCTCGACTGGGGCCGTGACGGTGGTGGCTGGGGCCGCATCAAGACGGTCTGCACCCAACTTCTGGAAAACGGCGTCGCGCCGCAGGCCATCTTTGGCGCACACCTTAATTCAGACCCGGCGGCTAACCTCGCCGCATTTGACGCTACGCCGACAGAGGACTTCGCCCTCATGACGACCTGGACGAATTTCCTCCGTCAGTTCCACGTGTTCTTCAGCACACCGCTCGACCTAGACTATTCTATGTTGCGCGCGTTTCCCGTGGCCTATCAGTTGGTGGAGCCGGGCCGACAGGGTCCGTCGGCTCAGGGGGATCCGCGCTCGGCTGTCCTCGGCGAAGCCGGTCGCGGTGATCTCTATGGTGCTGACCAGAATGCGCCGTTGCGCTGGTATCGCTACCTGTTCCTTGGGCGCGGCAAGCCCAGCACGCATGTTCGTGTTTTGAGCGGACAGCCGCCCCATGCCTTGGCCCTCGGCGCACCCGAGGAGCTGCGAGCGCTTCTCTTGTCCATTTCAGCCCGACTGGCTCCGCCGCCGCCGCCGCCAGCGGTGGCTTGATCATGGCGCTCGTCCGGCCACAAGACTGGCGACCACGAGGGATCGATGACCTCGAACCCGACGCTTGGCGCTCTCTGCGCCAAGGCGGTTCAACGTGCATTGTTGCTGGCCCCGGTGCGGGAAAGACCGAATTTCTGGCGCAGCGTGCGGCCTACCTTCTCGAGACAGGGTTATGCCCAGCGCCCTATCGCGTCCTGGCGATCTCCTTCAAAGGCGATGCCGCCGACAACCTTGCCGCCCGTGTGCGAAAGCGCTGTCCGCCCGAACTGGCGCACCGCTTTACGTCGCTCACCTTCGATGCTTTCACCAAAAGTCTGGTTGATCGATTCCAGAGTGCGATACCCGCCGACTGGCGGCCAACCCGACCCTATGACATCGCGTTTCCGGCGTACCGGCAGGTCGCAGGTTTCCTCGACCTCTCTCGCCTCGCGGCTCCCGCGCAATGGCAGGCCGAAATCGCTGGCCTTGGCGCGGGCAATTTCGAATCCCGCTATGTTGGTGCTTACCGCCTGCCGACAGTGCGCCCTGCGCCGCAGGCCGGCACGGAGTTCACCGTCCACCGTTGGTGGGAGGGTCAGCTCGGAGCCCAACCCCAATCAGCCCTGAGCTTCGTCAGCCTCAATCGGCTCGCCGAACTGCTGTTGCGCGCCAGCCCAGACATCCGCCGTGCGCTTCAGTTGAGCTATCCCTTCGTGTTCGTCGATGAATTTCAGGACACAACCTACGCACAGTACGACTTCCTGCTCTCGGCATTCAGCGGCGCCAATATCGCCGTGACGGCCGTTGGCGACGACAAACAGCGCATCATGACTTGGGCCGGCGCGCGGATTGACGCCTTCGAACGCATCGCCGTAGATTTTGCGGCCGTTCGGATCCCGCTCCTATTCAATTTCCGATCGTCGCCAGACCTCGTTCGGATTCAGCATGTCGTGGCGAGAGCCCTTGATCCGAATGCGGCGCCTACGGTAGCCCAAGCTGTCCGGCAGGTGGACGGCGATGTCGCCCAAGTCTGGAACAGCCCGACCAAGGCCCGCGAGGCCGAGCACCTTGCGCGCTGGCTGGCGAATGACATGGCGGCCCGAGGCCGCGCGCCTCGTGACTATGCCATTTTGGTCAAGCAGAAGTCCGACGACTTCGAGGCCGACCTTGCGGCGCCACTGGCGCAGCAAGGTTTGCGGTTGCGAAACGAGAGCCACGCCCTCGGACGCACGACCCTCCAGGATCTCCTCTCTGATCAGTTCGCGAGAGTCGCGATCGCCCTGCTCCGCCTGGGAGCTACCCGCCGCGCGCCGGATGCGTGGCAACTGTGCTCCGCTGCGCTATTGGAGATACGGGCGATTACGTCCGGGGACGATGTCGCGAAGGCGCGCACTGAGACCGATCTCACGGCATTTCTGACGATGCTGCGCGCCGACATGGCCAACACGCCGCCGTCGCCGGCGAACGCCGCGATCTTCGCCGCTCGCGTCCTGGCATTTCTCGATTTGGCAGCTGTCGCTCGAACCTACCTCGAGTATTCTTCGGGCGACCTCCTCGCCATCATGGTCGATGCGTTCCAACAGCATCTTGCCACATCGGCAAACGGCGCTGTCACGTGGACGGTCTGCCTGGACGCATTCGAGGGTCTCGGACAGATCCCGTTGATGACGGTCCACAAAAGCAAAGGCCTCGAATACGACACCATCGTTTTCATCGGCCTCGATGATCAGGCCTGGTGGGCACACACGCCGGGCAATCCAGAAGGCCTTGCCACCTTTTTCGTGGCGCTCTCCCGCGCCAAGCAGCGGGCGATTTTCGCCTTCTGCCAAGAGCGTGGCCAGCGCCGCCGCGTCGCCGAGTTGTTTCAACTTCTGACCGACGCCGGTGTGCCGGAGATCGCGATATGAGTGGGGCATCGCAACTAGCAGAACGCATCGCCGAAACGCTGAAACAGCGTGCGACCAACGACCAGATGCCGTCCGTCGCGACAGGTGCCGGCCTGGTGATCTCTGACTACGAAGAGGGTGTAAGCAAGAAAGATCGCGCCCGCCGGGCTCTCGCGGGCAAGACCGACCGGGAGTTGGGTGAGATCGCCCGCCTGCTTGGTGTGCAGTTCGGCGACTATGCGCTTGAGGAAGCGGGACTCGCCGTTCTCGAACACGGCACGGCAGCCATCACGGAGATCACCCGACGCGACGCGGCCAAATGCTTCGGTGACGATCTTTGCGGCGAACAGGATGTAGTGGAAATCGTCCGCAAGCTCTTCCCGATCGACACGATGGGCGCAGAACTCTTCTCCAGCCGAAGCCTCGCGCACGATATTGAACAGCACATGATCCGCAACCAGGGCGACTGGAGTGTGGAGTTTCTCTTCGATCAGATTGGCGCACTCACCTGCTCGCGGGATCGCTTCAACCGCCTCATCGAGGCGGCACTTCACCCCCTTGGACGAAGAGGGCCTGGCCAAGTGGCACTAGTGGATGAACTCAACATGGTTCTCCGACGAGACGGACGTGTGCTCAATGTTGTCGCCGAGGAATCCGGTTATCCGATTTATCGGATCGTTCCCATGGGCAGAGGTCCGGCAGGATCGCCGAAAAATCTCATCTTCGCCTCAAACGGTCCAAAGCCGGAGATCGGCTTCAGCGACGCGGTCAACAACGACATCGTCATCCTGTCGAACGCTTCGAGCTGTCTGGTCTATGACAGGCCGATCCGACGCGACGGCCTTCTGTGGAGTGAGCTGGTCGAATGGTGGCGCGGTGTCCCGGGCGTGGAGCCCGACGAACCCGCCCGCACCTTGGGGCTCCGCCTGCGCGCCTCTCTGGCGTCAGACGCGGAGCGTGGTCTCTTCGACACATATTTCAGGCTCTATCGCGCGAAGCTCGCCGGCGCGCTGCCCGCACTCATTCCGCAGGTCTACCTCCACTACGATCCGGCCGTCGTGAAACTGCTGCGACATCGAGCTGGGCTGCCACGCCAGCGGATGGACTTTCTCCTTTTGCTGCCGAACAACCAGCGCGTTGTGATTGAGGTCGACGGGTCGCAACACTTCAGCCGAGACAGCAAGCCCTCGCTCGCCGCCTATTCGGAGATGGTGGGCGCGGATCGGGATCTGCGCCTGGCCGGCTATGAGATCTACCGCTTCGGTTCGAATGAGCTTGTCGGAGAAGGTGCCGGGCACTTGATTGAGCGTTTCTTCGATCGGCTCTGGGCGTTGCACAAGGTCACGGCGACTGGCTGATCTTCGGTTTTATCCGCGGGCAGAAGCGTCGCGGGGAATTTAACACTGCGCCTGGGGGGCATAATGAACACGAGCCAACAGCCGACACTACAGGAACAGCTCGCGGTGGCGAGCAACTTGTTGAGCGTCCAGTTGCAGCCGTTCGTGACGCCGATATCTGGCGCACTTGTCGATGGCACTGCGATCCACGTCGGCACGGGCGGATATGTCGAATGGCGCCGAAACCGTCTTCTGCTCACCAACGAGCATGTCGCACGGGAGGTGAAGAAGCATTCGCTGGCACGCAAATGCTTCGACTCATCCGACTACCTCCACATCAACAATCCCTATCAGGTCGTCGCGGCTCCAGAGGATCTCGCCTTCAGCCCTGTGGACGACCGATGGAACGCCGTGAGGCATAGCGCCATGGCTTTTCCCGACTACCGTTTTGAAGAGCGGCACGCGCCGTTGCAGGCCGAATATCTATTCGTCATGGGCTTCACCGGCGAAAAGGCCCATTATTCACCCGCGTTCGAGATGCTGTTTACGACGGGGACTCCTTACCTCACCCAGGAGTATGACGGGGCCCTCGAACCGGAGGAAACCAGGCGCTCGATCAAGCATCCCGATTTCGATCCCGTCTGTCACTTCGCCATGCATTGGCACCCAGACGCCACCACACCGACGGGTGGCAAGACCAGTTCGATCCCGCTCGACCCACATGGTATGAGCGGGTCTCTGGTCTGGAACACGCGCATAGTGGAATTCGCCGAGCGTGGTGAAACCTGGACCCCCGGCGTTGCGCGGCTGACGGGGGTGCTATGGGGATGGGATACGAGCGATCGCTTTCTGTTCGCGACCCGGATCGAGCACGTGGCAGCTTTCCTCGCCCGCTTCTATCCCTAAGCTTCGGCACATAGAAGGTTCCGCAGCGTCGCCACTAGGCGAGTTCTTCATCCTCGAGCAGCGCCCGAACGGCGGCCGCGAAGATTATGAGTGTATCCTTCGAGTTGCGTCTCGATCGACCCTTCAGCGGGGCTGGCCGCCCCGCAACGCCCCGCCGGTCAGCCAAGACCGCCCCGCGATTTCCCGAATCGCGTGCGCGGAAAGATCGAAAGTAAGAGTGCGGACGGGTTCGCCGTGACGGGTTGGAAGGCGGAAGAGAGACTACCGGCGCCTGTTGCGGAGGGCTACAAATCCGACTTGGGCCATAGGCCAAACCGCCTATTCAGCGCCGCTAGCAAAGGCCGAGCATCGATCCTCGACGATAGCGATCACCTTGTCTCTCGTGGCCCTTGCCACCTCTGACTGAGCCGCGAACGCAGGCAGGCCCAGCGTCTTGACACGCACAGCGAGCCGCCCGGCAAGTTCGACGATCGCGGTCTCGGCATCGCCGACCGTCAGTCCGATCGTGCGGGCCAGTGCGAGGAAGTCTTGGCGCGTCAGGCGGTCATCCTTGCCGTTCAGCTTCAGGGCCATCCGATCACCGCCAAGGCCCGGAAAGACTCGCGTGGTGACTGCATCATAGAGCGGCGCGAAACGCACGGTCGTGAAGGCCTTGGCTTCCGCCTCCGCCGTCTTGAGCATCGCGAGGTTTTTCAGGTGCATGTCGCCGTCGGCAATCAACCAGGCGAAGACCGCGCGACGAAACAAGATGTCGAGGTCGGCGGCGGGATCGGTCGAAAGCGGACGCAGGCCCCGCGCCATGCGCTCGATCGTGCCATCATATTTTGCCGTAGCCGGAAGGTCCAAGATGGAGCAGAAGTCCTCCATCGCCAGACGACGATTGTCCTGAGGGCCACGCCGGACGTCGAACCGCTCAACCACCAGGGCCGGCGACATGCCGTCGGGCATCTCGATCAGGGCCGCGTCGGGCACCTCAAACCCGGCGGCGCGCCCAAGCTCCAAGCATAGCCATTCCACAATCGGCAGCGTCTCGAATCCCGCCGTTCCCGCAGGCTTGAGAATGTGGGTGAAGGGCTGGTCGATGGCCGGGACGAGAGCGCCGTCCGGGGTCAGACTCATCGGCGCCTTGATCTGGACGCCTGACAGGCGTGGTGTTTCGGCACGCGCGAAGATACGCGCCAGGTTCTGCTCGAAGGTCTCCTCGATCTCACCGCGCGCCGGTCCGGCGTACGTGCCGGTGAAGCGCCCCGCGTCGAGGAAGCTGGCGAGCGTGGTGCTGAGCACATCGGCGGGCAATGCCGCCAGTTCCTCGCGGTCCTCGACGATGACGATATTGGACATGTAGCGTCGACCCCGCCGTAGCGCCTCGCGCTCGTCGCGTTCATGGAGGACCTGGGCAAGCCAGCCCTCCGGCAGCAGCGACTCGATGAATGCCGGCAGCTTGCCCGGCGTCGTTTCGCGCACCAACACCGGACCCACCCGTCTCTGAGCCTTCCAGCGCCATTCGAAACCATCATGGAGCAGGCGGCCTAAAGGTTCGCCATGCCAGGCGACCAGAAGATCGAGCGCCGCCTTGTTGACGGGGACCTTGGCCCCGCCGGGCTGGGCCAACAGGAAGCGTTCGGCGCCCTCCCCCTCACGATACCATTCATTCTCGCGCGCCAGCGCCCAGACGGCGTCAGCCGCCGCTCGTGGCGTTCCATGCTCCTCCACCAACCGGGCCGCCATTTGGGCGCGCATTTCGACGGTGACGGCGCTGGCATGTTCGCTTCGCAGGCGGAAGGCTTCGAGGAAGCGTTGGCGTGGCGACGACGCGGCGACGCGCAGCTCTCCCAGATCGTCGCCAATCACCGCGATCGCCGTCGAAGGGTGCGCCGGGGCTTGGTTCTGAACGATCTCGAGTGCGCGCAGCCGCGTGCGCTGGTTGCGGCGACCACTGATGAACAGGCGCCCGTCTGGCGTTGGCGCGAGCAGAACCGCGCTTGCAGACGAGAGATAGGCGTTGGGATAGAGGTAGTGGGCGATACGGACGGCATGGCCCAGGATGGTCGCTTCAGCATCGCCATCATGATCGACATAAACGCCCCGAACGAGTTGGATCAGCTCTCCAGCCTGCGCGCGCTGATGCGCCCGCTTGGCATCGATCGTCTCTCCCACCAGGTGGATAGTCACAGGATTATCCCGCATTTCAGATGCGCGTTAATCGCACATCTTGGGTCGACCGGTCAAGGATTATCACGCATCTGAAATGCGTGATAATTCTCGACTTCCCGTCAGCAGTTGGCGGTCAGGGCCACAAGGTAGGGAAAGATCACCGTAGCGACCGCTCCACGCTCGGCCTGTCTGGCAATCGCGTCCGGGGGCTGTCTTGCGCTGGCGCAGCGCTTCCTGAAGGCCTTGAATCGCCACGGACAGGCCGATCTTGTTCCGATGTCGTAGGTCAGGTCGACGTCCTCGGAAAACCGCCGGATGACCTGATAGGCTTTGGAGAACGACGTGCCTTGAACACCAGATGTTCGCCGAGCGCCGAGCCGTAGAGGGTCGCCAGCGCCCAGACCACCCACACGTCCTTTTCCAAGAGATGCGCAGGTCGCCCAGCACGGTCGGCCGCCACACTCAGGGCGTCGCGGCGATCCTTGGCCGAGAGACGAAGGAAGGCATCAGCCATATGCGGCTTTCCCGACACTTCGAGCGAGCCAGGTCGGGAGCTGCGGCGCAACAGCGACCAACTCACCGAAGGCGCCCGACGGCATTTTCCGCTTCAGCGTCTCGAGGGCTTCCTCCGCCCTCTCCGGGCCTAGCCAGGCCAGCGCCCGCAGCGCTTCGCCTGCCGGCCTATTGGCCAATGTCAGTTGCCAACGCGGCGCGTGGCGCAATTCGACCGACTGCTTGCCCAACTTGAAGGTGCGGCTACGTCCCGAGGTGAGATACACCGCGCGCACGGGGACTTGCGTAGTCAATCCAAGAGCGTTGGCCGCCGCCGCGCCACTCGGGGCGATTACTTCGCCGCGTTGCGCCGCTACAGCGCTGACGACTTGCTCGACGGTGGGCGGCCGTGTTCCGAAGCGCCCCTCGACCGGCAGGACGTACACACCTCGTCCGGCACGTTGAAGCTGGCCACGCGCAGCCAGCCGGTGCAGCGTCTGGTCGACCGCCGCCCGATTGCCAAGATGCAACAAGCCCTTAGCCGACACCGGAGCGCCCTCCGGAAGCTGCGTCGCGTGCGCCAAAATACGTTCCGTCAATTGCTGCATGACCTACCTCTTTGTCAGAACTAGAGATCGTTTTCTGACAAACTGCAACTCGGTGCCGTTTGCGGAAATCGGAGACTGTGGAGGGCTATGGCGCACCCTTGACGGCCAAAGCGTCGCTCACTATCTTCACTATCAACACGTGAGGATAATGAGTTGCGATACGAACTGCTAAAGCTGATGGACGGGCGTGAGGTTTTTTCCGGCGGATTGGCCGGACGGAAGCTGCTCACTGCTTTGATCGATGCAACACCGCCCCTCAAGGAGCCGACAGCCTCCTTCCTCGACTTCCAGGGAGTGAAAGTCGCAACCAGTTCCTTCCTACGCGAGGCCATCATAGGGTTCCGCGACTATGCGCGTCGATCCTTGGCCAACGTCTACCCCGTCGCCGCCAACCTAGATCCAGTTGTTCTCGAAGAGCTCGAGTTCTTCCTTCAAGCCCGCAACGACGTCTTCTGGGTCTGCGACGTTGACGCTCACGGGCAAGCGAGCGGTGCTCGGCTAGTCGGCGATCTCGACCCAGCGCAGCGTTCAACGTTCGAGACAATCCGTGAGCTTGGTTCAGTCACCGCGCCCGAACTTGCGGCGCGATTCCCCGACGAACGTATAGGTCCGACCGCTTGGAACAACCGCCTCTCCAGTCTTGCCGCAAAGGGGCTGGTCGTTGAGCGGAAGGCGGGGAAAACCAAATCGTTTAGCCCTGTTCTGGAGACTGCCTGATGGGTATCGACTACATCCGCGCCCAGACGGGCAGGCCTTGGAAGAAGCGTTGGGACGGCGGTCTCAATCGGCTGAAGCAACCGACATTGCTCGACCTTACGATGTCGGAGGCTGCTCGCACCGTGACCGTCGAGCTTCAGCCCGGCGCGTCGCTGCGGGCGGGCGACACCCTGATTGTCGAAAGCGGCCCGACCGGCGTCACCGTCAGCAACGGCCTTCGCCCGATCGGCCGTATTTCCAATCCCTCCGCTGATCTCGCGTCCGCCCTCGCCACGGCCGGCGGCTACGCCGAGGGAACGGCGCAGCGCATTGGCCTATTCGGCGATACGGCGGAGGTCAGCATCCGATGAACGAGCGCCCCCCGAACGAGCCGTCTCGCAACTTCCCGCAGCCGCAGCGCCTCTGGGATGATGACATCCGTCACGCCCCATCCCTGGGCTGCCCGACCTGTCTCGAATTCAGTGGTTGCGGAGGCGTTCACACCGACGCCGGCGTGCTCGATTGCCGCGACTTGTGCTCTTGCCGCGATAAGAGCCGGTGCGACATGGTATGTCGTTTCAACCAGCGCCTATTTCTCGCCCGAATGCGAGAGGTCGGCGGGCTCTCGTTTGACACCGCGCCGCGCGTGCCTCCGCGCGGCGTCCCCGCGCTGCCGCGACTCATTCCGTTCATTGACCATCGCTATGGTCGCGCTGGCACGCTGAACGAACCTGTCGTTGCCCTATCGCTTTACGAGGTCGTCAACATGGCGACCGGTCAGCTGCATGTCGCATCCCGGGAGGAAATTGCGGCACGCTTCCTGATTCCAGATGACGCCATGATCGTCCTGAGTGGCGTCGATAAGGACGGCCCCATCGAACGTTGGTGGGAGCTTCCGAACCGCCCTGAGATCCTCGGGGGTCTAGCTCGCCTGGGGGTCGCGGCGATCACCGCGCCCAATTACAGCGTGCTCCTAGACGTCCCGCGGACGGACAACCTCCACGCTATGAAGCGCATTCTGCTCGCATGGACGGAGATGGCCGCGGCCGGCCTTCCTGCCGCACTTCACGTCAACGCCCGCACCGACCACGATTATCGCCGGTGGGGCGGTCTTATCGCGAAACGATCCGAAATCGAGGTTCTCGCCTTCGAATTCGCTACCGGGGGTGGTCGCGGTGAGCGCATTGACTGGCATGTCGATCAGCTCTGCACGCTCGCAGACCGCGTTGCCCGCCCGCTCACGTTGATCATCCGCGGCGGCGGCCGGAAGGCGACGCAGCTTCGCCGCCACTTCGCCCAAGTCACTCTGCTGGACACCGAGGCGTTCGCGCGCGCGATCCGCCGCAAGCGCGCGGTGCTCACGGAATCCGGTCAGCTTAAGTGGGCGTCATCGCCGACACCAAAAGGCGCTCCAATCGACGACCTCGTCGCTCACAACGTCAGGACCGTGCGCTCAGCCCATGAGCTGTGTGTGGAGCCCGCGCCGCGCCTGCGCTCCACCATCACGCGGGGGTGCGCACCTGATCGTAATGATCATCCCATCCAGCCAAGCTTTTTGAGCGACCTCGAAATGCCCGCTGAGGCTGGGGGCATCACCCCAAAGCCGCAGCGCGTGATCGCCGCTGCGAAAGCGTAGGTCCGCCGCATCATGAGCCAGCGCCCGGAACAGTTGTCCGATACCGTAGCCTCGTCCACTCACGCGGCTGTGGCGCGAGGCGCCGTCCGATACGGCGACCTTCAACGCTTCACCGGAATTGCCGAGCTCGGAATATTCGGGATTTTGCCGCAAGCTCGCCAGGGCGCCGACTCCAGAGTCCGCAACAACCAACTCGAATGCTCCGTTAACCGTCGCGTATGCCACCAGGCCCGTTTCTGGTCGGCCACTGTGCTGATAGACGTTTTCCTGCAGCTCACCCAGCGCGCCCATCAGGCCGCTGACAAGGCCGCGCGCAAGGCCGGACGCTACCGCTGCGTTTTCCGCGTGGCTCGCCCATTGGTGCCAGCGGCTGTCGTCGCCGTCGGGTTCGTTTCGAACCAACGGAAACACGCCCGCAATATCGCGAGCGCCGCCTCCACTGATCTGGCCGGCGGCCAAGCCCTGCAGCACCTGCTTAAAGAAAGGCGGGGTGACCTTGACAGAGCCGTAAACCGTCGGCGTCGCGCGTGTCGCGAGCGCCAGTTCGACCAGTGGGCCAATCTGTCCCGACCGTCCGATAGTAATTGCACCGCGACCCGCCAGCCGGCCGGCGCTCGCCTGCCAGAGAAGATCGTCGGCAACATCAAAGGTCGCCGCGAACGCGCTCGTCGCTGCGTCCCCCAAGTTCGCCCCCCCACCTGGCTGGACAGTTTTTCCGCCAGCGTCAGTAGGCAACGTAGAATAGAGGCGAGCATTGGTCGATACATTGCCTTTTATTTCTACAATCAAACGAGCCGCCCTTACAGGATGGCAACGCCGGCCTCGCATTCATTTCCAATATCTGGACCTCAGAGATAATCCTGTATGGCAAAGCTCCTACTCAATGCAGTGCGTATAGAAAGCGATCCGGAAGCCAGCTTAACGGTGGGCGTTCAGCCGTTTAACAGAGACGTCCTCGAGCAACTCCGCACCAAACATAGACAGGAATACCTGTTCCGGCGCGGGGGAGAGGACGGTTCATCGATCCATTCGGTGGCGCTGGTCGATGGCCTCACGCGGCTCGGAAATTCGGCCGAAGATCACCTCGCAAGCGAAGCGCCTTGGCTTCTAGGGCCTCTCACCCTCGACGCCTTGCTACGGCTTTTCACAAGGTTGGGGCGCGAGGTCATAGGATGGCATCCCCTGCGCATTCTCTCGCAGCAGCCTACAAATCTGCTCCCCGCAGATAGCGGCCTCCCCGACTGGCTGCAGCGCCGGGTGATCTTCTCTTTCGACACGCGTTCGATCCGCACTGGCGACAAGCGCTCGGAGTTGTTGCTCATGTGCGGTGTACGCACCACCAACCGGATCGAAGCCAACTGCGAAGCCCTAATGACCGCCGGTATTCCAATAGAAGGCCGGTATGTCACTTCCTTCCATGCTCGCGACGACGAGCGCTTGCGCGGCGCGTATCAGCTCGCCGGGCGCGTCACCTCACTTCAAGGATCCCGTATCACACTTGAAGACCACGGCGATGGGCCCTCCTCTATCGAACTCGCTGATGCCTTCCTCGAGAACAGAAAGGAAAACCTGGTCTGGTGCGCCGAGCGGCTGCTTGGTTCGAAGGCCGCGCAGGTTCTCAATGCGGCCGATCACACTGCATCCAAGCACCTCAGCGGCCCGGGTCGCCTCGAACACACGCGAAGGATGTTCGACTACCTTCGTCGGCAGGACATCGAGTTGGCTCCCGGTGTCCCACTTCGCGTTGGCCCACTGACCGGCAGCGTCAAAGGAAGCTGGAATTTCGCAAGCGAGGTGATCAAAAAGCCGATCCTGGTCTTTGACCCGAGCGGCACCCGGACAGGTACTTGGAACGAAGGGGGTCTCGACAAGAACGGACCATACGACCAGCGCTCGTTCACGCCTAAGGAGCTTAGAATCGCGGTGGTCTGCCAATCGGCGTTCGAGGGGCAGGTAGATCGGTTCTTGGCGAAGTTCCTCGACGGTCTCCCAAACGTCAAATCGGGTGATCGCATTCCGTACGAGAAGGGCTTCATCCGGCGCTACGCACTCCAAAAACCGAAGGTCCAGATCTTCACATCGCGAGGCAGCAGCGTGGCGGAATACGCCGCTGCGTGCCGCGAAGCGATCGAAGCGGCGACCAACGACGGCTTCGAGTGGAATCTGGCCATCGTGCAGATCGACAAAGCGTTCCGTGACTTACCTCCGGTGAGAAATCCATATTTCTCGGTGAAGGCCGCCTTCCTCAAACAACGCGTGCCCGTTCAAGAGATCACTCTCGATACGATGAACATGCCGGACGGACGGCTCGTCTACGCGCTAAACAATATGAGTGTGGCGACCTACGCCAAGGCCGGCGGCGTCCCTTGGCTCCTAAAATCGCACCCGAGCGTCGCCCATGAACTCGTCATTGGCATCGGATCGCAAAATATCAGCTCCTCTCGCCTTGGGGGCCAAGAACGCGTTGTGGGTATCACGACCGTCTTCAGCAGCGACGGGAGATATCTTCTCGAAAATCGGACGGCGGCGGTGTCGTACGACGACTATCCTCACGAGCTATTCAAGTCGCTGGCACATTCAATCGAGCAGGTGCGCAAGACAGACAATTGGCGAAGCACCGACGACGTCCGTCTGATTTTTCACGTGTTCAAGCAGATCAAGGACGCCGAAGCAGAAGCTGTTGCTAAGCTCGTCGATAACCTTGGCCTATCACAAGTGAAGTACGCGTTCCTGCATGTCGTCGATGACCATCCGTTCAGTCTATTCGACGAGACCAATCAAGGCGTTCGATGGTCAGGCGCCACCAAGGGAGCGCTTGCTCCAGAGCGAGGATTGTCGGTCGTGCTGAGCGACTCAGAGACGCTTCTCTGCTTCACCGGCAGTCGCGAGGTGAAGCTGCCGCATCACGGTCTCCCGCAGCCTTCACTTCTGAAGCTTCATCGGAAGTCCACATTCCGAGACATGACCTATCTTGCTCGACAGGCCTTCGATTTCTCCTGTCACTCATGGCGTATGTTCACGCCAGCTCCACTTCCCATCACGATCCTCTATTCCGAACTCATCGCGCGCCTTCTGGCCGGACTGCGCGACGTACCCAATTGGGACCCCGACACCATGCTTGGTTCCATCGGCCGGACGCGGTGGTTCCTGTGACCCATCTGATAGACCAGCTAAGTGAAGCACTTGCGATCGCGGCCAGCGATGATGTGGACCAGCCGGAACACGCTCGCGCGTTCTCTCAATGGATGGGGTTCAGGCATCACGGCAACATCACAATCCTCGCAGGTCTTGGAGACGCCGCAATGGCGCCAAATGGAGCTGTGCGTGAGTCCAAGCACGCCGCTGTCCTTGGCTATGCTTGCCATCTTGATCCAGGGTTTCAGGCCGCGTTTGTCGACGCGCTGAATTGGCTCCAGCAGCGGTCTTTCTTCGTCCCAGGTCGGCCACTCGCGTTTGAAGTAGACGGCATAGCCCTGCTCGGAGTGGCGCTCGGGATTTCGAAATTGCCCGCGGCCAAGGCAAAAGAATCTGCCAGTTGGCTACGCAACTTACTTGCAAAGCAGCCGGCGCCGGGAAGTCCCGGTGACTGGAATGATGCGCTCATTGCCTCAGCATCTGAACTCGTCGGACAATCCATGAGCACGATGACGGCCGACTTACGAACTGCGCTGGCCGAACGTTTGGGCACGCCGGCATCAGAGGAAGACAAGGAAGCCGCATGGACGTTGATCGCCGAAAGGCGCGGTAGAAACGACGGTATGACACGTGCCGCCACGCAGCAGATCGCGCTCCACTTTCTTCTCAAAAATTCGACCTCAATCCGACCAGGTGCGATTATGGTAGAGCAGGTCGTAAACTTGCTTGAGGGTCTATCAGCGGGCCTGCGGCACTGGACGTGGGAAGACAAACCTCGCACGCCGAACTCCGCCATCGCGCGCTGGCAAATAGAAAATGAATATCACGTTCAAAACCTACTTTGGGCCGTGCTAGCTCCCGTCTTCACTGATATTGATGACGAGGAGTGGCTGAAATCCCTTGGGCATCATAAGCCCCGGGCTGACTTCGCAGTCCCCTCCTTGGATCTTATTATAGAGGCGAAGTTCCTTCGCGCCGGCAAAACCGCTTTTTCTAAGGTGATTGAAGAAGTCGCTGCAGATGCAAGCACCTATCTCCAGGAACTCAGTCCATATAGACATATTGTCGTGGTCATCTGGGACGATATCGCCCGAACAGAGGATCACTCCGAGCTTCGAAAGGGGCTGCTCAAAATCCGCGGGATACGCGGAGCAATTATTGTGCCTCGCCCTGCCAAAATGGGCCGAGCCGCCTGCTAGATTATGGAGAGGCTTTGTTGGCCGCCCCACGCGCCTTTGAGTCGATCTGCGATACGCCTAACGTTGCCGCACTACCATTGGCTTTTTTTGCGCCAAATACCTTTCAACATGTTCCTAAGTGATAACTCTAGGTCAGCGTTCCCGAAGCACCAGACGCGCAGTCTGCGGATCGTAGACGCATCCCGTGATCGTACCGTCCTTTATGCGGACGACGGCCTCATCCACGGCGAACAGAGGAACCAAGAACCACTCCTTGGGCACGATCGGCTGGCCGAAGCGATCTTTGATCTCGACATCTAGCCGAGCCGCGCCAAAGACTTTGTGGATCAAGGTTTCAAGCTTCGCGCGGTTGACGTTGTAAAGCTCGTAAGTAGCGACGATCTCGACATCGGCCATGAGGTAAGTGGGATCGAGGCGAGCGTTGGCGATACGCCGCTCGACGCTGCCGCCCGTCACGCCAATCTTATGCAGGATTTCACGGTTCGCGGCGACCAGCGGATGGTCGGACTTGCTCCGCAACACGTAGATCGTGCCGCTGGCCTGATCACCATCGCCAGTCTGGTCGTCGAATAACGGGCCGGCGCTGGGCTCGGTAATACGCCGACCAGCCTCATCTTTGTAGAGGGCGCGCTGCAGCGATCGCAGCAGCAGGTCGCTCTCGGTGCCATTGGAATAGATCACCCGGAGCCGCGCGTCGGTTTCGCCATTCGGCGCCCTTATCGGCTCTCCAACCTCCGCCACATAAGCGGTCTGGCCGCCAAGGATGAAGAATTGCCCGGCCTGAATGTCGGCTTTCAGGAAACCTGCATCCTTGACGAAGGGTCTTGTGATCCGGCGCCCGCTCTCAAGATCGGCCTGCACCTGCAGGAATAGGGGCTTGAATCTATCGAAATCCACGCACTTCTCGCGGCTCGCGATTTCTTCGGCCTCGCGCTTCTCCGCACTGGTGCGCACATGGCGCAGCTTGGTGATGTCGGATGAACCGGCCGCGCCCTCCAGTTCGGCGAGCAGCTCGTCCTCATCCATCAAGTCAGCGGGCGGGCCAGACGCCATGGGCGCATCGGTAAGCAGTCCCTGGTGATCAAACTGTGTGAGAAGAGACCGGCATTCTTCCAGCGCGCGCAGTCGGTCGAGCCGCACGGCGTAGAGCTGTTCGAATATATCGCCATCCTCGCCGTGGCGCGGAACGTGGCCGTTTTTCTCGACAAAGCGCTGAATCTCCTCAAAGCCCGCGATGATGCGCTCCTCCAGGGGCGAACGGCCGCCCTTCTTTTCCGGTTGCGCGAAATCGTCGAGCTCCGCACGCAGTTCATCAAGGTCGAGATCACTCATAGCGGCCCTCATCCTTGAAGCGGACGAACGCTGCGGCGCCTCCAGCCAGGTGCTTTTCCCAAGCGTCGGCCGAGCTGATCGACGGCAGACGCCCGCGCTCCCGCTTGAACTCGACGGCGCGCTTGGCGATCACCTTCGCCTCCTCGGGCGTCAGGCTGGTGCGCTTGGCGGCGATCGCCGCGGCGACCTGCTTCAAGCTTTCCTCGCTCATCGTCTTGGCGAGGATCGCATAGGCCTCCCCGAACGGATTGATCCGGTCGATCAGGTCGATGTCCAACTCGCGCACGTCCATCGCGAACTTGCGCACGCCATCGACAAAGGCGGTATTCGCGCTCTCCTCGCCGAGCGAGCTGCCCGCCGCGACTTCCTTCGCCTTCTGGGTCAGATTCAACGCCGCCACAGCATGCTGACGCACGGCCTCCTGATCCTCCGCGTCGAGATGCGGGAACTTGTCCTTGATGATCTTACCCATGCGCACCTGGGTCAGTTCCTCGGGGACGAGTTCCTCGTCGAAGAGGCCGCGCTCGATCGTCGTCTTATCCTGCACGAAGGCCGCGATCACCTCGTTCAGGTCTTCTTGGCAGATCCGCGTCGCTTCTTCGCTCTTGGGCGTGGCAAGGCCTTTGATCTCGATCTGGAACTTGCCGGATTCCTCGTTGAAGCCGACGTTGCACTTATTCGGATGGTAGCCGCCCTCGCCATAGTCAAAGCCCGGCGTCGGCTCGTTTTGCGGATTCTTCGGCTTGAACTCGAAGCGAGGGGCCAACACCTGCTCCATCAGCAGGCTCGCCGCGATCGCTTTCAGCGTGTCGTTCACCGCTTCGGTCACGATGTCGTCGGCGGCGGCAGGCTCGGCAATCAGGTTTGAGAAGCGGGCGCGGGTCTTGCCCGGTGCATCACGGGTGGCACGACCGATGATCTGCACGATCTCGGTCAGGCTGGAGCGGTAGCCAACCGTCAGCGCATGTTCGCACCAGATCCAGTCGAAGCCTTCCTTCGCCATGCCCAGCGCGATGATGATGTCGACGTGATCGCGGTTGTTCTTCTGCGTAGGGTCTTTCAGCGCGGCAGACACGCGATCCCGCTTGGCTGGATCGTCATCGACCAGATCGGCAATACGCAGGATCTGGCCTTCCGGCGTCTTGACCAGTTGGAATCCGGTGGCCGGATCGGTCCCTTGCCAGGTGCCCAGCTCCTCGATGATGTGCTCCACCTCCTTGATCTTGTCCTTCGTGCTCTCGCGCGAATTGACGTTCGGGATGTGGATGATCGTCTTCTCGGCTGGGTTCAGAACCTTCAGAATGTCGTCGGCGTAGGAATCCGAATAGAAGAAATAGCCAATGTCGAGCTGCTTCAGATATTGATAGCCGTTGAGCTGCTCATAATAGGTGTAGGTGACGCTCTCGAACTTGCCTTCGTCCTGCGGCGCCAGCACCGCCTCGGCGTCGCCCCGGAAGTAGGATCCGGTCATCGCGACGATATGCACGCGGTCACGGGTGATAAAATCGCCCAGATGGATGCCGAGCTTGTTGTCGGGATTAGCCGAAACGTGGTGGAATTCGTCCACCGCGATCAGACGGTCATCGAAAGCTCCAACCCCGAATTTGTCGACGGCGAACCGGAAGGTCGCATGAGTGCAGACCAGCACCTTGTCGTCGCTTTCAAGGAACGCGCCGAGCGAATTGACCTTGCCGCCATTGTCGTTTCCGGGCGCGTCGCAGAGATTCCACATCGGCTCGACGTGCCAGTCCGCCCAGAAGCCGTGCTTGCTCAGCGGCTCGTCATGAAAGCTAGAGCCGATGGATCTTTCCGGCACGACGATGATGGCCTGCTTGACGCTCTGATTGATCAGCTTGTCGAGCGCGATAAACATCAACGCGCGGCTCTTGCCCGAGGCTGGCGGCGACTTGATTAGCAGATATTGCTCGCCGCGCTTCTCGAAGGCGCGCTCCTGCATCGGTCGCATGCCGAACTCGTTGGCCTTGGTTGAGCTGCCGTTGCTGGCATACTTAACCGAAACGGAGGGGACTGATTTTGGCGTATTGTCGATCATTGCTTGCTCGCCTGTTTGTGGCCGGTGCGGTCTTTCAGGATGGCCTTGCCAAACCAGTCGGGCACGTCATTGACCTTTGACTCGAATATGTTCTCTGGCACCGCTTGCCAGAACGCGATGATCGCATCTGAAAATGCCTGAAACTGCTCGTCACTCACCCTTAGATGCGTGTGGTCGCGATACTCCACGCTCGAGAATGCAGCGCCGCGAAACGGGTCATCGAGATATTCAGGATACTTTTGCTTGAGATCCTCAAGTGATTTTCCCTTACCGTGCTTATAGACGTTAACAACAAGACGGCAGGCATCAAGAATTTTGAAGTAGTCCGTGCTACGTATCTCCCAACCAATGCTGGCCAACAATTCGGCAATCTGCACGAAATCAGCCGACCACACTTTCTGCGCAGCGGCGTCACCTTGGTGCCAATGCTGAATTTCTCGAACTAGCCAATCGCGCAGTTGCTTGTCCCATTCATGGAACATGCCCGCGACGACGCTCAAGCGGGTCTGGTCCCGCATGTCACTTAGAAGGGTATAGAACTCGATGCCGGCGTCGTTGGCAGCTTCGTAGAAGTCGCCCGCGTCATGCCGATCAGGATCAAAACGTCCGCTGCTTCGCTGAAGCCATTCTTCGGCAGCCTTGTCGGCTTCGGCCTCGATGTCTTCAAACTGCGAGAGCAAGCGCCTTCTCGCCTGTTCGACATAGAAGAGGTGGCCGGCAATCAGAGACTGCCGAAATGGACCCCACATCTGGAACAACGCATAGTCGCTCATGCTGTCGCCGCCATACGTGTTCTGGTTGCGTTGCTCGATCCTGTCGTCATTTTGATGTAAAGGTCGAACAACTTTTCGAGTCGTTCGGTGTCGTTCTTGAATCGACGGCCGATATAGATGCGCTCGAGCACCTCGTCGTTACGGTCGTGAGCTGCACGGAGGTCGTCGGGCATGGTCGCTGGATCATAAAGCTCGGCGATCGTCGCTGGGAAATGTGCCTCTCGGGCAAGGAGGATATTTTCGGCGCAGCGAGTGAGATCAACTTTGTTCTTATCAGTCAATATCGGTACCGGAAACGTATTCCAGCCCAGATTGCTAGCGTAGCGCAGTCGCGTTTCCAGCTTCCCACATATCGTCGAGACCCACGTCAAATGGAGCTTTGAACTCAGCACCGACAGATCGACTAGCGTTGGATCGTAAATTGCGTGACCGAGATGTGTTATTATAGTGTCACTGCTCAGATACCCAACTGGCAAGTACTCTCTACGCTCCGATGATACCTGCGGTACAAGTATTTGGCAGTGCTTTGCTTCGTGCCGATACCTGAATTGGTGAGGACGAGAAATTAATGTCCTGGCAACATCACCACCAGTCTCGCGATAGGAGCGCACAGATGCAATGCGAGGAGCCACGGCAGGATGCGAGGCCGCGAAGTCGAGTTCGTCGTCGTTAAACCAAAGGCAAAACCGCAAAATGCCGTCAATGAACTCCGACGTGCCCAAGACAGATCGGATATTGCCGCTAATTTCTTGGAAGCTGCCTCTAAGTGCTTGGGCCTCGCGGCTATCAAGAAAAAGGTGGCCGCCGTCGTATGCAGCGTTGCCAGTGATCATCTTGGAGAGACCAGAAATCGGCTTCGTTTCCGACTGCACGATCCGATCCGGTCCCTCGACGAGATAAGGACTGATATTGGACACTTCGCGCCGGGTATTTCCGTTACAGATGTATTTCGGGCCCGGTTTACGTACTCTCAAACCCAAAATTGTGCAGGAAACGCCGGCGTTGTTCGCCGCGTTGTTCGCCCATTTGAATGGTGCGTATGCAAACTCCAACTCGCAATTGGCTCGGAAAACCTCTGGCCAGAGCACTGGGACATGGGTGCCCTGATTGATCGAATTAGTAGTAACCAATGCAGCCTTGTCAAAAGAATCTATGAATCTGCAAGCTTTAACAACGAACCCGCATACGTAATCTAAGTTCTTATGCTGCCCTCCGGAAAAAATGGCCGCGAGGTCGCTTTTCTGTTCAGCACTTTGTTTCTTTCCGCCGATGTACGGCGGATTTCCGCAAATGTAAGTCTCGCCGCCCTCATTCTCGAAATCGATCTGCGCCTGATTGAGCGGCGTATGAAACAGGTCGTCGGCGTGGTGCCTCACGCCCGTTCCCGTCGGCGGGCAGATGCTCAGCCAATCGAGCCGCAGGGCGTTGCCGCAGGTGATCCAGTTCTGCGCATCGAGCGGCAGGAAATCTCGCAGGGCCTCTTTCTGGCCGCGATAGAGCACATCGCACTGGTATTCGGCGATAATGAGCGCCAAGCGCGCGATCTCGGCTGGAAAGTCGCGCAGTTCGATCCCGCGAAAGTTCGTTAGCGGAATTTCCGTCCGTTGGTCGGCTTCATCACGGCGGCGCTTGATCTCCGCCTCGATAGCCCGCATCTCCTTGTAGGCGATGACAAGGAAATTGCCCGAACCGCAGGCCGGATCGAACACGCGGATCTTAGACATGCGCTTGCGCAGGTTGAGCAACATGCGCGCATTGTCGCTAGCTTCATCCAGCTTCTCACGAAGGTCATCCAGAAAGAGCGGGTTCAGCACCTTCAGGATGTTCGGCACGCTGGTGTAGTGCATGCCGAGCGCGCCGCGCTCGTCATCATCGGCTACCGCCTGGATCATCGACCCGAAAATATCCGGGTTGATCTTCCTCCAGTCGAGGCTGCCGATATGCAGCAGATAGGACCGAGCGATGCGGCTGAACCGCGGTACATCCGTGCTGCCAGAAAACAGCCCGCCGTTCACATACGGGAAGCCATCGGCCCAGCGCGGGATGCCCGCCGCAACCCGTTTCGTTGCCTTCGTGTTCATGGCGCGGAACAGTTCGCTGATCACCTCATGGGTGTTGGACGAATCCTTCGCGCTCATTCTCTCGATGGCCGACGTGAACACGCCGATGCCGTTGAAGATGTCGGTATCCTCCGCAAAGAAGCAGAAGATCAGCCGGGCCATGAAGTGGTTCACGTCGTGGCGGCGCTGCGCGGTGCCCCAGTCGGGATTGTCCTTCAGCAGCTCAACATAGAGCCGGTTCAGGCGGCTGGTCGCCCGGATGTCGAACGAGCTTTCGCGGACCTGCTTGACCGTGGTGATGCCCGCCAATGGCAGGAAGAAGCCGAAGTGGTTCGGAAAATCGGCATAGGTGCAGGAGAGCGGCGCGTCATCAGTCGTGAGATCTTCGGCCTCAAACAGGTCGCCGTCCGTCGCGAGCACAAAGCGCGCCTTCGCCCGCGCCGTGGCCGGGCTGGCCTTCAATGCTTCCAGCGTGCGCGTCACGTCACCGGGCTTGCAGGTGGCGATGTGGATATTGTTTGTCTGCAGCACGCCGCCCAGATCGGACTTGTTGGACTCGCCCTTGCGCAAGCGCTTGAGCGTGGTCTCCTTGTTCCCGAAAGCTTCGAGGAACGCGTAGGGAAATTCCGAGACGTCGAAAGGCCGCTCTGCCAGCGCCGAGATAGCTTCTTCGATTTCGACGGCGTTCATGAGCGCTCCCGCATCTCGTCCGGGGCGCTAGGAAGGGGTTGGATGTCTATGCTGTCGGCCTTGTGCATCGCCTCGGCCAGTTCATGATCCAGCTGCCGCATCAGCCACTCCCGGGCCGGTGTCCCGAAAGCCTTCTCCAGCCGGATCGCCATTTCAGGCGAAATCCCCGATCGTGCGTTCAACAGGTTGCTGAGTGTCTGCCGATCCACGCCAAGCACCCGGGCGGCGTCGGTGACGCTCAACCCGTGCTTCTCAAGACATTCCTGCCGAACCGCTGATCCTGGATGCATCGCCAAATCGACTCGTTCAAACCCCATCAATCAGACCCTATAGTGATAATCGACACTCGACAATCACGTGTGCGATCTGTCCGAGTCGGGGGATGAAGGTGCCTCAGAGCTACGCGGCGTAAACCTGCATGCATGTCATTCGACGAGGGTTTCGACCGGCGGACTAGGAGTCAGCCGCTAGCTGATTGGAAGTCGAGATATTGGGGAAAGCCTTCCCCTGCGCCCGAGCCTTGCGTCTCGGCCGACCCCTTCTGCGGGAGGCCCCGCAACGCCCCTTTGAGAGGAAGAGGACGGACCGGCTTTGCCGTGACGGGTTGAGGGCTGGAGAAGAGTTCTCCGGCGACCGTCATGGAGATTGGTCCCATGACTCAGGTTTCAGTTCTAGAGGCCCGCCGCGACACCA
This sequence comes from Xanthobacter autotrophicus, assembly GCF_029991245.1. Classification (GTDB taxonomy): domain Bacteria; phylum Pseudomonadota; class Alphaproteobacteria; order Rhizobiales; family Xanthobacteraceae; genus Xanthobacter; species Xanthobacter autotrophicus_C. Next base: position 52,057 of record NZ_JAIVFO010000002.1, on the reverse strand, counting down.
GCGGCGGCTACAAAGTGGATGTCGGCCGCGGCGACCGGATCGGCCGCGTCTCGTCGGAATGGTTTTCCCGGCCCGCAGACGAGCGCTACCTGTCGCTGTCCGAGCTGGCGCGGGCCGTCCGTGACCGCGCCGATCGCAGCCGGACGCGCGTAGTGGAGAGCGCGCTCATCCATGTCGAGGCGAACCGCAGCGACCCGGAACGGCTGGCGCTAATCCTGCCCGGCACGGATACGCCCATCGCCCCGACCCATTGGAGCTTCGGCCAACTCGCGAGCCTGGTCGGCGCGCCGGCAGCCTATCTACGCCAGCTTCCCGCGCCGCTCGCCGCGATCAACCTGCAATATGGCCTAACGTCCAATCGGGCGGAGCAGATCAAGACGCTGGAAACCGATAACGGCCGTATCGAACTGCGCGCCGTCACCGGCCCGGACTACGGCCGCATCTACGATCACGAGCTGGTCGAGGCCGTGCAGCGCATTGCCGGCAACGGCACGGGCGACACACGCTGGAAAGTGCCCGGCGTGCTCGATTGGTCGACCGGCACCTACAATCCGCGCATCGACATCACCAAGGACACCACGACGCTCTACGCCTCGGACCGCGACGTCTTCCTCTTCCTCGTCGATGACCTGAACCCGATCGAGGCCGGCCGTCTGCCGGACGGCTCGCCGGATCTCTACTTCCGGGGCTTCTACTGCTGGAATTCCGAGGTCGGCGCCAAGACGCTTGGCATGGCGAGCTTCTATCTGCGCGCGGTTTGCCAGAATCGAAATCTCTGGGGCGTGGAGGATTTCGAGGAGATCACCATCCGCCATTCCAAATATGCCGCCAACCGCTTCGCTCATGAGGCGGCACCAGCGCTGGCGAACTTCGCCAATTCCTCACCGCTGCCTTTCGTCAACGGCATCAAGGCGGCCCGGGAGCGGATCGTGGCGCGCAGTGACGAGGATCGCACCGACTTCCTGCGCCGCCGTGGTTTCTCGAAGGCCGAGACCGGCAAGATCATCGACACGGTGCTGGCCGAAGAAGGTCGCCCGCCCGAGAGCGTCTTCGATTTCGTGCAGGGCATCACCGCCCTCGCGCGCGACAAGCCCCATCAGGATGCCCGCCTCGACATGGAGGGCAAGGCGAAGAAGCTGCTCGACCGAGCGGCCTGATTTCCGTGAAGCCGGGGATGCGGTTTTCCGTGTCTCCGGCTTTGCGCTTCACGCGTGTCCCCAATTCCGTTCCGTGGCGCTGCCCCCTTAGAGGAAGAGGGCGGCGCTTCGCTCCGTGACGGGTTTAGGGCTGAGAGAGAGTCTCTCGGCGCCCGTCGCGGAGACTACCCCGATGGCTACTGTCGTTCAGAAAATCACCCTGTCGTCCTCGCGCGACATTCCCTTCAACAAGCTGGTGCTCAGCCAGTCCAACGTCCGGCGCGTGAAGGCCGGCGTCTCGATCGAGGAGCTGTCCGAGGACATCGCCCGGCGCGGCTTGCTTCAGGGCCTCAACGTCCGGCCGGTGCTCGATGCCGAAGGCGCCGAGACCGGCATGTTCGAGGTCCCGGCCGGCGGTCGCCGCTACCGGGCGCTCGAACGCCTCGTCAAGCAGAAGCGTCTCGCCAAGACCGCGCCCGTGCCGTGCATCCCGAAAGCCGCCGACGCCGCCACCTCGGCTGAGGAGGATTCCTTGGCGGAAAACGTCCAGCGTGTGGCTCTGCATCCCCTCGACCAGTTCCGGGCGTTCCTGGCGATGCGCGAGAAGGGCCAGCCCGAGGAGGACATCGCCGCGGCCTTCTTTGTCCCGGTCAATGTCGTGAAGCAGCGTCTGCGCCTTGCCGCCGTCGCTCCGAGCCTGCTCGACCTCTACGCCGAGGACGGCATTACGCTGGAGCAACTGATGGCGTTCACCGTCACCCATGACCACGCCCGTCAGGCACAGGTCTGGGAGGTGGTCCAGCGCTCCTATAGCAAGGAGGCCTATCAGATCCGTCGCATGCTGACGGAGACGACGGTCCGCGCCTCCGACAAGCGCGCGCAGTTCGTCGGCCTGGACGCCTATGCCGAGGCCGGGGGCGTCGTCATGCGCGACCTGTTCCAGAACGATGATGGCGGCTGGCTGGAGGATGTCGCTCTCCTCGACCGCCTGGTCGCCGACAAGCTGAAGGTGGAGGCCGAGGCCATCGCCGCCGAGGGCTGGAAGTGGATCTCGGTCGCGGTCGAGACGCCCTACGGACACGCCCACGGCCTGCGCGAGCTGTCCGGCACGACTGCCGATCTCCGTGTCGAGGAAAAGGCGACGATCGAGGCGCTGAACGCCGAATACGCCAAGCTTGAAGCCGAGTATGAAGGCGCCGACGAGCTGCCGGACGAAGCGGATGAACGGCTTGGCGAGATCGAGACGGCGCTGGCCGCCTTCGACGATCGCCCTCTCATCTACGACCTGAGCGACATCGTCCGTGCCGGCGTGTTCGTCAGCATCGACGGCGACGGCAAGCTGTCGGTCGATCGCGGCTATGTCCGCCCCGAGGACGAGGCGCCGGTCACGGTGGATGGCGAAGACGATACCGGAGCCGAGGGCGCGACGCCCGAGGCATCCGCCCCGTCAACGCCAATGGTCCAGCGCGCGATCATTACCATCGGCGGTCAGGTCGAGCCGGAGGACGACGATGACGACGTCATCAAGCCGCTGCCGGAGCGTCTGGTCACCGAGCTGACCGCACATCGGACGCTGGCCTTGCGCGACGCCCTCGCCACCAATCCGCACGTTGCTCTGACGGCGCTGCTGCACAAGCTGGTGCTCGACACCTTCCAGCGTACTTCGTCTTCGGGTGGATGCCTGGAGGCCTCGGTTCGGCACGTCTTCTTCTCCGTTCAGGCCGCCGACCTGAAGGACAGCCCATCCGCAAAGGCCATCGCCGCGCGGCAGGACGACTGGAAGACCGATCTGCCCGCCGACGAGGATGCGCTGTGGGATTGGCTGGTCGGCCTCGACGACGCCAGTCGCTCGGCCTTGCTCGCGCATTGCGTCTCCTACGGCGTGAACGCGCTCTACGAGAAGGTCGACCGCTACGGCGGCGCCGGGCTTTCGCAGCACGGCCTCGAACGCCGCCTGAAGCACGCCGATCGCCTGGCCCGCGCCGTTGGTCTCGACATGGTCGACGCCGGGTGGCGGCCCACCGTCGACAACTATCTTAGCCGTGTCACCAAGCCCCGCATTCTCGAGGCGGTGCGCGAGGCGAAGGGCGAGCAGTCGGCCCAGCTCATCGATCACCTCAAGAAGGGCGACATGGCGCGGGAGGCCGAACGGTTGCTCGACGGCACCGGCTGGCTGCCCGAGCCGCTGCGCCTGGCCGACATCGAGACCGCTGCCGATACGCCGACTGGCGAGACCGGGGCGTTGCCCGACTTCCTCGCCAGCGATGACGAGGACGCGGCAGTCGAGACCGACGACGACCCGACCCGCATGATCGCGGCCGAGTAGCCTTGTGCGGGGCGGCTCCGGTCGCTCCGCATTCGTTTTCATCACCAGATCGATCAGAAAGCCCGGCCCCCTGCGTGACAGGGATCAGCCGGGCTTTCGACGTTTCAGGAGCCCTCCGATGGCTGATTACTTTACCCATTTCTCGTGCCTGCTCGATGTCGGCACACCCGACAACGCTGCTCGCGCCCTCGATCTCTACAATGCACTTTCCTTGGAGGGCGCAGAGGAAGACCCGCCATCCGACGGCTTCCTTCTCTCGATCCAGCCGGAGCATGGCGGCACACAGCTCTGGATGCGGGACGAGGCGACTGGCGATCCCCAGCGTGTCATCGACTTCGTGTTGGTGTGCGCCAAGACCTTCGGCCTCACCGGCCGTTGGGGCTTTCAATGGTCCAACACCTGCTCGCGCCCGCGCGTCAACGCCTTCGCAGGCGGCGCGCATGTGCTCGATCTCGACGCCGGCGAGACCGTTGCATGGATCAGCACGCATCGCTGGCTCGCCGAGATGCTCGACGCAGGACAGGGAGGAAAACCATGAGCATCCCCCACCATGCCCGCGCCAACTTCAACACGCTGCTGCGCGCGGCAGAAGACGGCAGTCTCGCCCTGATGAAATGCACGGACGCCGTGACCGGCGAGCCGCGCTATGTCATCTGTGCCGTGGGTCGGGACGACGGCGACTATGTGTTCACACCGTTCGGCCATCTCGCGGACGGAAATCCCTACGACGCTTATCGTCCACCAGAGCCGTCCGGCGAGATCAACGGCGCCGCGCCCGGCTGACCAGCTACCAGACCGCGACCTCCCATTGTCCATTGACGCGGGCGAAGCCGACGGGGCGGTTCTGCGGCGTCGCGTTGGGCTTGCTGGCATCCATCGTGAGTTGCGTCATGCAGGTGACGCCCGGCCCGACGCCGCCCGGCGCGCAGTCGCCGAGTTTCAGCGTCGCGCTGGTAAGCGACGTGCCCGTGAACAGCTTATGACGCCGAACTGCCGCAATCGCTTCCTCTTCCGTTGGCTGCGCAACGCCGGCGGCTGCCGCTGCCGATACTCCCGCCGGCGCAAGGACGGGCCGTAGAGCAAATCCAGCAGCGAACCCCACCACCAGAGCCACCACGGCAATTGCGATCACGCTACCCTTCATAGTCCGCCTCCTTGCGACTGGCCTTATCTCGATGGCGCGGACGCAACTCGGCCGAGGGCAGGATGAAGCGCGTGCCTTGCGATGAAGGCCCGAGTCTACCGCCATGCGCCCGCGACAGAAATAGCCTTCGGGTCGGCACGCCGCTTATCGCTCTCGCCCTGACGCTCGCCTCCCTTTCGATCCCATGACGGCTCTCTTGTCTGGACGCGGCGCAACGCCGGTCAACGGACAAGCCGTTACCGCATCGCCCATCCGGTCTCGCGTGACCGACGCCGCCTGACCGCGCCCGGCCGACAGGTCGCCGCAACGGGATCAGGAGGTGACGGCGATGTGCAGGGTTTTGAACAAACGGGAGGTCGGCGTGCCTGCCGGGGCCGTCTACATCGGCCGGGGCAGCAAGTGGAGCAATCCGTTCCGCATCGGCCCCGACAGCGATCGCGCCACCGTCATCGCCAAGCACGAGCGCTGGCTTGCCGATCAGCATCATCTGCTACGGGCGCTCGACGAGCTGCGCGGTAGCGACCTCGTCTGCTTCTGCGCGCCGCTGGCCTGCCACGGCGACCTGCTGCGGCGGCTCGCCAATGCCAGCCGCGACGAGCGGATCGCGTGGTGGCGCGGCGTCAGCGCCGCAGCCTGAGAGGAAGAGGGATGCCGGGACGGGTTTGAGCCGACGGGGTCGAGAGAGAGCGCCCCGCGGTTCGATCCGTCCCCGCTCTCCCGAGGCTTCACACCATGACGACTTCTTCCACTGCCGCGTCCGCCATTCCGGCCGCGCGCCTTCCCGCGGCGCTCGACGACGCTGACCCCGCCGCTCGCATTCTTGCAGCCGCGCGGCTCATCCTCCCCAATCTCGAACAGGGCCGTCGCATCGACGCAGCCATGCTGCGTAAAGCGATGGAGACCGCTTTCGGCGCCTCCGACGCGTCCGGCGCCTGGGACTGGAAGACCGCTTACGAAGCCTGCGAGGCAGCGACGGTCCTCTTCCTGCGCAAGTTTGGCCCGGCGATCCGCGCCAAAGCCGCGTCGCCCACCGCCATGCTGCCGATGCTCGGCAAGCTGGCGGGCCTTCTCCCCACCCACACCCGCCGCTCCGAGGAGAGCCAGACGTTCCAGCAGTTCTCGACACCGATCGCATTGGGACTCGCGGCGAGCGTTGCCGCCGCGATCACACCGGCCGACCGCGTGCTTGAGCCTTCGGCCGGCACTGGCCTGCTCGCCATTCTGGCCGAGCTTGCCGGTGGATCGCTTGTCCTCAACGAGCTGGCGGAGACACGCGCCGGGCTGCTCGGCCACCTGTTCCAGAACATCGGCGTCACCCGCTTCGACGCGGCGCAGATCGACGACCATCTCGACGCCGGCGTCACGCCGAGCGTTGTGCTGATGAACCCGCCGTTCTCGGTGATGGCCAATGTCGAGGGCAGAATGGCGGACGCCGCCTCGCGCCATGTCGCCTCCAGCCTGTCGCGCCTTGCCGATGGCGGCCGCCTCGTCGCCATCACCGGGGCGAGCTTTTCCCCCGACAACCCTTCCTGGCGTGACGCCTTCATTCGGCTGCAGGAGCGCGGGCGCGTCGTGTTCTCGGCCGCGATCGATGGCGCGGTCTACGCCAAACACGGCACCACCATCGACACCCGCCTGACCGTGATCGACAAGGCTCCGGCCGACAATGCGAGCGTGTTCCCGACTTCACCGGGCGTCGCACCCGACGTCGCCACGCTTCTCGGCTGGGTCGCCGATCATGTCCCGTCGAGGCTGCCTGTTGCCGCCACCGTGGCGCCGGTTGTCGGCTTGGCCATCCCTCGAACCGTGCGCGCCTGCGCGATGCGCCCGTCCTCCGGTACAGCGCGAACGGCGGAGCCAGAAGGCGTCGAACTCGCCTATGAGACCGTCGACTGGAAGCCGGTCGAGGATGGCCGGATCACCGAGGCGCTTTATGAGGAATACGGATTGCAGGCGATCCATATTCCCGGCTCTCAGGTTCACCCCACAAAGCTGGTGCAGTCGGCGGCCATGGCCTCGGTCGCGCCGCCGACACCGACCTATCGGCCACACCTGCCACCCGTCGTCGTCAGCGACGGCCTGCTGTCCGACGCCCAGCTCGAAAGCGTCATCTACGCAGGCGAGTCCCATGCCGGTCATCTTGCCGGATCATGGACGGTGGATGAGACGTTCGACCTCGTCTCGGCCGCGCGCGACGACGCCGAGAACGCCGTCCGCTTCCGTCGCGGCTGGTTCCTGGGCGACGGCACCGGCGCGGGCAAGGGCCGCCAGGTCGCCGGCATCCTGCTCGACAACTGGCTGAAAGGCCGCCGCCGCGCCGTCTGGGTGTCGAAGTCCGACAAGCTGATCGAGGATGCTCAACGCGATTGGTCGGCGCTCGGCATGGAGCGTCTGCTGGTCACGCCGCTCTCGCGTTTTCGCCAGGGCACGCCGATCCGGCTGGCGGAAGGCGTCCTATTCACCACCTACGCCACGCTGCGGTCCGACGCGCGCGACGGACGAGTTTCGCGCGTCCGACAGATCGTCGACTGGTTGGGCTCCGACTTCGATGGAGTGATCATCTTCGACGAGAGCCACGCCATGCAGAACGCCGCCGGCGGCAAGGGAGAACGCGGCGACCAGGCCGCCTCGCAACAGGGACGCGCGGGCCTTCGGCTCCAGCACGCCCTGCCCAACGCACGCATCGTCTACGTCTCGGCGACCGGCGCCACAACGGTCCACAATCTCGCCTATGCCCAGCGCCTCGGCCTCTGGGGCGGCGAGGACTTTCCCTTCGCCACCCGCGCCGAGTTCGTCGAGGCGATCGAGGCCGGCGGCGTCGCGGCGATGGAGGTGCTCGCGCGCGATCTCCGGGCGCTCGGTCTCTATGCGGCCCGCTCGCTCTCCTACGAAGGTGTCGAATACGAGTTGCTCGAGCACACGCTGACGCCTGAGCAGGTCCGCATCTACGACGCCTATGCCGGGGCGTTCGGCATCATTCACAACAATCTCGATGCCGCGATGCAGGCGGCGAACATCACCGGCTCGACCGGCACCCTGAATGCGCAGGCCAAGTCCGCCGCGCGGTCGGCCTTCGAAGGCGCCAAGCAGCGGTTTTTCTCCCACCTGATCACCAGCATGAAGACACCGTCGTTAATCCAGTCGATCGAGCGCGATCTGGCGGAGGGCCACGCCGCCGTCATCCAGATCGTTTCCACCGGCGAGGCGCTAATGGAACGGCGTCTGGCCGAGATCCCGACCGAAGATTGGGGCGACGTCCAGGTCGACATCACGCCGCGGGAGTATGTCCTCGACTATCTCGCCCATTCGTTCCCGGTGCAGCTCTACGAGCCATTCACCGACAGCGAGGGCAAGCTGTCATCGCGGCCGGTCTATCGCGACGGCCAACCGATCGAGAGCCGCGAGGCTGTCGCCCGGCGTGACCGATTGATCGAACGGTTGGCGTCGCTGACCCCGGTTCCCGGCGCGCTCGACCAGATCGTCCAGCGCTTCGGCACCGACCTGGTGGCCGAGGTGACGGGCCGCTCGCGCCGCATCATCCGCAAGACCGGCGCCGGTGGCGTCGACCGCCTGATGGTCGAGACCCGCGCCGGCTCCGCCAATCTCGCCGAGACGCAGGCGTTCATGGATGATGCCAAGCGCATCCTCGTGTTTTCGGAGGCAGGTGGCACCGGGCGCAGTTATCACGCCGAGCTGTCGGCGAAGAACCGCCGGCTGCGGGTTCACTATCTGCTCGAGGCAGGGTGGAAGGCGGATGCCGCCATCCAGGGGCTCGGTCGCACCAATCGCACGAACCAGCAGCAACCTCCGCTGTTCCGGCCGATCGCGACCAACGTCAAGGCCGAGAAGCGCTTCCTCTCGACCATCGCCCGTCGGCTCGACACGCTCGGCGCCATCACCAAGGGCCAGCGCCAGACCGGCGGCCAGGGCCTGTTCAGGCCCGAGGACAATCTGGAGAGCCACTATGCCCGCGACGCACTGCGCCAGCTCTACCTGTTGCTGGTGCGGGGCAAGGTCGAGGGCTGCTCACTGCAGATGTTCGAGGATGCGACCGGCCTGTCGCTGATGGATTCGGGCGGCATCAAGGACGAGTTGCCGCCGATCACGACCTTCCTCAACCGATTGCTGGCTCTCACTATTCGATTGCAGAACATCCTGTTCACGGCGTTCGAACAATTGCTGTCGTCTCGCATCGAGGGGGCTATCGCGTCGGGCGTCTATGACGTCGGGCTGGAGACCCTGACCGCCGAGAGCTTCGTCGTCACCGACCGTCAGGCGATCTACACCCATCCGGGCACCTCCGCCGAGACCCGGCTTCTCACCATCACCCAGCGCGAGCGCAACCGACCGGTCACGCTCGACGAAGCGCTGAACCACCTCACCGACCCCCGAGCGGTGCTGCTCATCAATGGGCAGTCGGGCCGCGCCGCCGTGCAGGTTCCGACCAGCAGCCTGATGCTCGACGACGGCGAGGTCGAACGCCGCGTCCGGCTCATCCGACCGATGGAGCATCCCGCCATGCCGCTGGCGATGATGCCGCAGACCCATTGGGTCGAAGCCGACCGCCAGGTGTTCGCTCGCGCCTGGGAGGTGGAACTGACCGAGGTGCCGACGTTTACCGACAGCATCATCCACGTCGTCTCCGGGCTGCTGCTGCCAATCTGGAAGCGCCTGCCGAATGAATCGACACGCGTCTATCGGCTCCAGACCGACACCGGCGAACGCATCGTCGGCCGGCGCGTCTCATCCGCGTGGGTCGCGGGTGCGACCGCAGCGGGCAGCAGCACCTTGAGCCCCGAAGACGCTTTCACGGCGCTGATGGATGGCAAGACGATCCTCGATCTCGCCGAAGGGCTCCAGCTTCGCAGGGTCCGTGTCATGGGCGTGAACCGGATCGAACTGTCCGGCTTCACCGACACGATGCGCGATCGCCTGCGCACCTATGGCCTGTTCCACGAGATCATCTCTTGGAAGCTGCGCATGTTCGTGCCGACCGACGCCGCTGACCCCGCCATTCTGGCGAAAGTGCTCGAACGCTATCCGCTCGCGCGGATCGCCGAACGGGAGGCGGTATAATGGCCCGTGACGCTTCCGACCTTGCACAACGTCTCGGCCGCAACGCCGAGGCCGTCTGCCGCGAATATCTCTCCAACGGCCGGCGCGAAGGCCGCTACTGGCTGGTTGGCGACGTCCAGAACAATCCAGGCCGCTCGATGTTCGTCCGGCTGAAGGGCACCGAGTCCGGCAAGGGCGCAGCCGGCAAATGGACCGACGCCGCCACCGGCGACCATGGCGATCTGCTCGACGTTATCCGCGAGAGCTGTGGCCTGCTCGACTTCAAGGACGTCGCCGACGAGGCCCGACGTTTCCTCAGCCTGCCCCAACCCGAGCCCGGCCCTCAGCCGCGGCCCCGGCCGTCATCCGCACCGGCGGGATCGCCGGAATCAGCACGGCGGCTGGTTTCCATGTCGCAGCCGATTACGGGCACCATCGTGGAGACGTATCTGCGCAAACGCGGCATTACGGCTTTGCACGGAACCGGAGCCCTGCGCTTCCATCCACGCTGCTACTATCGCCCGGACAGCTACAGCCCGACCGAGACCTGGCCGGCGATGATCGCGTCCGTCACCGATCTCGACAACCGGATCACCGGCGCGCACCGCACCTGGCTGTCGCCTGACGGAAGCCGCAAGGCGCCGATCGACACGCCGAGGCGGGCGATGGGAGACCTTCTCGGGAACGCCGTCCGGTTCGACCGCGCGACGCATGTCATGGCGGCCGGGGAAGGCATCGAGACCATGCTGTCGCTGCGAATGACTCTGCCCCACATGCCGATGGTGGCGGCGCTCTCGGCTGCACATCTCGCCGCCATCCTGTTCCCGGCGACGCTGCGACGGCTCTACATTGCCCGCGACGACGATCTGGCCGGTGACAACGCGATGGCGAGCCTGGTCGAACGGGCGCAGGCGGTCGGGATCGAGGCGATCACCCTGTCGCCACGGCTCGGGGACTTCAACGAAGATCTCCGCACGCTCGGCATCGATGCGCTTCGGGCGGCGGTGCGGGTTCAGATCGCACCGGAAGACGTCGCTCGCTTCATGCAGATGGCGGCATAGATCGAAGCGGGGACGTGAAGTGAGGGTCGTGGCCGGTGTCTCGCATCGGTTATGGGCCCCTCCACCTGCCATCGGAAAGAGCCGCGACCACGGCCTTCTGAGAGGGCGATCGGGGCGGCAAGCGGTCCCGACCGGCAATGGCTGCGCCCGGCTATTTTCCGCCGCCCTTTCCACCCCACGCGGCAAGCCGCGCGGGGACCCCGGCTTCGGGCTTTGCAGCGCGAAACAAAATAGCCGGCCTTCGCCATCCTCCGCTGACGCTCCGGCCCTGCGCGTCGCTCCGGGTGCAGGTCGGGGCCGCCCGCCGCCTTTCGTCGCCATGAAGGCCGCGGCGGTCGCGGTCACCCGACGAAGGACGAGCCCCATGACAGCCGATCTCGACGACACCTACGAACCTCACCACGCTTCTTCCCCCACCGACCACCTCCTGTCCGAACTGCAGCTTTACGGCTACCGCCCCTTCCAGGACGAACCCGACCCGAGGCCGCTCCCCGAGGGCAACGTCGTCGCCGGCGCCATCGCCGATATCTTCGACGCCCTGATCACGAGCATGGCTGAAACCCGCCTCGAACCCGACCTCGACGAGATCCTTTGGTCGACCGTCAATCTCTTCCACCGCGCCACCGCCCGGATCGAGCGCGAGCTGGACGACAACGAGCAGGCGCAACGTCGCGGCCAACGCGAACAGGATGGCTCCGAGGTGAAATCGGTCGAGCTGGAGCGCCACATCGCCGAGGGACAGACCCTGCTCGAACGCCGCGACGCCTTCGAGCTGATGCGTGACCAGGCCGCCGAGCAATTCGAGCGCCACACCCGCTCATCCTGGCGGCCGCGCTCCGGATCGATGGTCAACCACCGCGCACTGACCTCGGCGATGATCGACAGCCGCGACTTCCTGACCGCCAGGCGTCGGGCAGAAACCGAGGTGATGCTTCCGACCGGGCCGAAGGTCGCCTTCACCGGCGGACTCGACGTCAACGATCACCGGCTGATCTGGGAGACGCTCGACAAGGTTCACGCCAAGCATCCGGACATGGTTCTGTTGCATGGTGGATCGCCGAAGGGCGCCGAACTGATCGCCGCGAAGTGGGCCGACACGCGCAAAGTGCCACAGGTCGCCTTCAAGCCCGACTGGACGAAGCACGCCAAAGCCGCGCCGTTCAAGCGCAACGACGCCATGCTCGACGTCCTGCCGATCGGCGTCATCGTCTTCCCGGGCACCGGCATTCAGGACAATTTCGCCGACAAGGCCCGCAAGCTCGGCATCAAGCTGTTCGATTTCCGCAAGAGAGGCGGCGCGTGAGCGCCGTCATCTCACAACATCTCCGGTCGAAACAGCGATCTCCGGCTGATGATCTTGCCGGACACCATGAACACACCGTCACCAGTGTAGTGCAGCGTTTCGGGATGTTTCGGCGACGCCGCGACATGAGCCTTCACCACTTCGAAGATGAAGAAGTTATATTTTTCGACGAGCACATCGTCGTGCAGGCGGCATTCGAAGCTTGCATGGCATTCGCGGATCAGCGGCGCTCCGACTTCATGGGCGTCCTCGGCCGTCAGGCCGAACTCCGTGAACTTGTCGATCTCGGCGCCGGACGTGTTGCCGATGCCGACCACCGTGTCCGTGAGCTTCGTCGTCGGCAGGTTGATGACGCATTCGCGGCTGTTTCTGATCATCTGGAAGCTGTGATTGCCGCTCGAGATCATGCAGCCGACGAGCGAAGGCGTGAACTCCATGACCGTCTGCCAGCCCAGCGTCATGATGTTGGTCTTTCCCTCCCACGCCGACGACACCAGCACGATCGAACCCGGTTCCAGATAGCGCCGCACCTGGCCCACCGGCAGGTCGTTCTTCTCATACCGCTTTGTCATCACTCGTCCTGTCCGCCGTTGTTCTTGCCGATATTGTAGCCAACCGTGACGGCGACATCACGACCAAGAGCGCAGCAAGTCAGCTCCCGACTGAAGCATCGTCGAGGGCCTGCCCCAAGGCTCCTGAGATGGACGGAAAACCACCCCCGCTTCCAAATGCGCTGATCCTTGATCCAGCCGAGGGCCTGACGCCATCAACCCGTGAAGGGTCGGCTATGCGAGCATGCCGCCGCTTCGGCTATGCCTGCGCGGTGATCGCGGCCCTCGGCTGGACACATCGGGCGCCTGTCGCGCGGGGGATGGCCCCCGCCTCCAAGACAGGAGCCGGAACAATGTCCCTCAACGACGCACACGCCTTCGCATTCAGCCTCGCCACCACCCTCATGGTCGCCATCATCATCTTTCAGGCCGGCGACGGCAGCCTCGGCGTCATGCCAGCCAACGAGTACGACGGCGATACAGCCGCCATCGTGCACGAGTTCGATCCTTTCGCCCCCTGACCGGGGCCGGCCTCGCCGTGGAAGCGGAAGTCCCACCGGATTTCCGCTCCCGCCGCCGCTCATCTTCGGCTATATTCACCATTGCGCCGCGGTGGTGGTGGAGGCGCAACCGTTCGACCTTTGTCACGGAGACCACCCTCATGATCGCCCTCGGTATTCTTGCTTCAGTCGCCGGCATCGGCTTCTTTTGCTGGCTTCTATTCACGCTCGCCGTTTACGCGCTGCCGTTCTTTGCCGGCGTCACCATCGGCCTATGGGCCTACGACACCGGCGCCGGACCCATTGGCGGGGTGCTGATCGGCGCCTTTGCGGCCGGGGTGACGTGGGGCACGGCCCAGTTCATCTTCACGTCCGTCCGTTCAGTGTGGATCCGCTTGGCGATCGCCTTCGCCTTCGCGGCTCCGGCCGCCGTCGCCGGCTATCACGCCACGCTCGGCCTCACCAAACTCACCATGCCCTCCGAAGGCTGGCAAATCGCCTTCTCGGTGATCGGCGCGGTCGCCGTAGGCGCAACAGCCTGGACGCGCCTGGTCGCGATGGCCCCGCCCGAGGTATCCGGGCACGCGCTCGCACGGCGCTGATCCTCAATCCTGGCGACGGGCATGTCCAGACAAGGCGCGCCGCCGCATCATCCTGTCCTGGGAAGCGTAGCGGTTGTCGGGCGCTATGAATCGGATTCGAACCCGCTTCACATCTCACCTTCACGGCAAGTGGTGGAGGCTGAAGCCCGGCGGTTCGACGACATCGTGCCCAGCTTACCAACCCGGTACGAGGGGGCGTCTGACGCGCTGGCCGGATAGAGGGCAATGCAGGCGCGGGCTCCGGCGGGAGCGGGTGCATCACCAACGCGCGCCGCGTGCCAGGTCCGCTTTCGGGTCAGGTCGGTGGGCCAAGCTCCCTTGACGGTCCTCTGTCGGGTCGCGCGCTCCCCTGCGGCCTCTCAACGGCTTGATCTGGCCGAAGGACGGCTGAAGCCTCGATCGCCTATGACGCAACGGCGCCGATCGACTTTCTTCCCCTACCGGCTGCGCCGTCATTCCTCGCGAAACAAGAAAGTCGCCTGTCGCCATCCTCCGCTGACGCTGCGGTCGCAAGCGATGCGCCGTCGATCGCCTCCGGCCTGCCGATCGCCATCGAGGCCGCGATGGGCGCGGGCTCGAAACAGAGAGCAACGGAGACTTATCATGGCCACCATCGGCACCTTCAAGAAGACCAGCACCAACGAGTTCGCCGGCGAGATCGTCACCCTCAGCGTCCAGGCCAAGGGCGTCCGCATCGTCCCCGAGGCCAGCCAGGCCAGCGAGAACGCCCCTTCCCACCGGATCTTCGTGGGACGCGCTGAAATCGGCGCCGCTTGGGCCAAGCGTTCCACCGAGGGCCGCGACTATCTGGGTGTGAAGCTGGACGACCCGAGCTTCAATGCTCCGATCTACGCCAACCTCTTCGACGACGAGGACGAAGGCTACAGCCTCATCTGGTCCCGCCCCAGTCGCCGGGGCGAATAAGCCACCACAGCAACGCCCCGCCCGGATACCCCCGGGCGGGGCCAAGCTCTTTGCCGGGCGACCGAATCAGTTCGGCCGTGATTCGCCAAACACCTGCTCTGTGACGCACTTTCCTCTCGCCTAATCGGTCAAGAACGACTATTTTAGCCGTAGTTCTGGCGTGCGCATTTGGGTTTGTAGGAGGTGATCATGCATGATCACCGCCCGACAAACGCGGGCCGCGCGCGCGTTGCTTGGTTGGACGCAGGAGACGCTCGCTGAAAAGGCCCTGGTATCGCTGACCGCGTTGAAGCGTCTCGAGTCCGAGAACGGGCTCGAGGTGTACGAAACAACGCGCGATCAAGTCAGCAAGGTGCTCGAGGGCAACGGCATCGTCTTCCTCACCTCCGACCAGGGCGAAGGGGTGATGCTTGT
Source organism: Xanthobacter autotrophicus (assembly GCF_029991245.1). Taxonomy (GTDB): domain Bacteria; phylum Pseudomonadota; class Alphaproteobacteria; order Rhizobiales; family Xanthobacteraceae; genus Xanthobacter; species Xanthobacter autotrophicus_C. The sequence goes on along the minus strand of NZ_JAIVFO010000002.1, from coordinate 37,041 downwards.
CCGTGCCAAGATCGAAAGTAGCCACTCATCCTGACATCAGGCTCGCGAAAGCCTTTTCGCGGGCGCGGCGTAGTGTCCGACTTTCCCGGCCCTGGGGCCTCCGTCTGTCAAGAGAGATACAGTTAACAATTGCTTCAAAGGCAATTATGGTTGGCCAATGGGGGTCGGTGTGACGCACGTCAAATTCCTGGACGAGCCACCAGAGGGCGCGGTGCTCACGGCCTATGATCGCGAGCACGGGAAGCTCTATCTGCGCCTGCTTGACGCCGCGGCGGACGGCGCCGACTGGCGTGAGGCGGTCTCGATCCTGTTCGGCCTCGACCCCGGTCGGGAACCGGAACGGGCCCGCCATATCCACGACACCCATCTCGCCCGCGCCCGCTGGATGACCGAGCACGGCTACCGCCAACTCGTGCGGGAGAGCCACCAGCATTGATCGGCCGCGATGCCGCTGTGGCATCGCCTGTTGCCGGTTCGGGGACTTCCGCCAGATTGCTCAACCGGGGATCGTACTTGGCTCGACACGCAAGAATAATGCGAGCCAGGAGGACGGAGATGACCCCTGATATATCCAGGTGGCAAACTTCATCGACCTACGACTACCTCGACCATCTGACGGCGTCCGACGTCGGCTGGGAATATCTACGGCGCAATGACGACTATCAGCGCGACTACGCTGAAATCGCGCATCCGGCGGGCGACCTTGAGCGATTGATCGGTGGCGCTCGCCAACGCTGGGGGTTGCGATTTCCCGGTGAGGCCGTCGCTCAAGGCCACAGAAGCCCCGGTGTTCTGGTCCGCGGAGGACGATACGGGCGCCGTCCTGCTGACGAGCGCCCCGCCCATTCTGCCAGCCGATAGCGACGTCCTCGCGACCCTGAGCGAGGCCGCCGCGTATCTCGACGAACAGGGCGCTCACACCCTGCATGATCTTGGCAACGGCCAGCGGCTCCATGTGGTGCGCCTCGCTGGCGCCGCCGCCGACGGCGCTCTCGCTGCGATCGTGCCGCTCGACCTCGATGGCTTCGGCCGCATCGAGGCCGTCACGCGGCTGCTCAAATCCCTGTACGCCCGCGCCATCCCGCCGGATACCCGCCTCACGCGCCAGCAACTGGCCCGCGCGCGCCGCATGCTGCAGGCAGTCGATGGGCATCGCAACGGCGCGAACCAACAGGAGATCGCCGACGTGATCTTCCGCTTGAAAAAACCCACCCGTGACGAATGGCAGGCCGCGCCGGAACGCTACGCCACCATGGATCTGATCAAGGATGGCCTTGCCATGGTCGCGGGCGGCTATCGCAAACTTCTGCGTCATCGCCGTCGATCATAGGCCCGACACGCGACTGGTGTGGGCATTTAGGCCCCCCAATCTTCCCACTGCATCTGCGCTGTCCTGCTTCGCCACCATGTCCTTCGTCCGCCGCTAACCGCCAGCGGCCCCAGCGAAACGCATGGAGGCCCGATCATGACGCCTAATCTCGCCGGCTTGCCGCCACGCTACCTGCGTACTCCCGAAGCCGCCCGATTCCTGGGCCTGTCCGGCCGCACCCTGGAGAAGCACCGGACCTATGGGACCGGTCCCGGCTATCGCAAGCTCGGAGGGCGCGTCGTCTACGCGATCGACGACCTGCAGGCCTGGGCCGACCGCGGCGCCGTCACCTCGACCTCCGATCCTCGCGGCACCGTCCTGCCCGCCAAGCGCCAAGAGACCGTGCCGCCCGCCTTTGCCGGCCGGCACGCCCGCTGACCGTCGCGGCGGTTCCCTCAATGCCGGTGCGCCATCGCCCCCTGTCGGAACGTGGACAGCTCGAACTGTTCCGCGCGCGCGGCGGCGATCTCGCACCCCGAGACGCGCAGGATCTCATGGCCTATCCCTTCTTCAGCCTCTCCAAATCCCATCGGACCCAGCCGATCGAGTTCGTCGCCGGCGACGTATCCATCCGCGTCGAGGCCGTGCCCGATCACGGCATGGCGACCATCTGGGACGCCGATATCCTGATCTGGGCCGCGAGCCAGCTCGTCGAGGCGCGCGACGCCGGGCTGCGCACCTCGCGCCTGATGGCGGCGACGCCCTACGAAATCCTCACCTTCATCGGACGTGGCGTCGGCGCTCGCGACTACCTGCGCCTCAAGGCGGCGCTCGATCGCCTGCAATCGACAACGGTGGCGACGACGATCCGCCAGCCCGCGGAAGGCCGCCGGCACCGCTTCTCCTGGATCAACGAATGGGTCGAGCGCACGGACCGGCGCGGCCGTCCCGCCGGTATCGAACTGATCGTCCCCGACTGGTTCTACCAGGCAGTCCTCGACGATGCCCTCGTGCTCACCATCGACCGCGCCTACTTTTCGCTGACGGGCGGGCTCGACCGCTGGCTCTATCGGATCGTGCGCAAGCATGGCGGCCGCCAGCGCGCCGGCTGGCGCTTCGACTTCCGCCATCTCTACCTGAAGTCCGGCAGCCTCTCGCCCTTCAAGCGATTTGCCTTCGAGCTGCGTGACATCGTCCGCCGCCAACCGCTGCCCGGATACACGCTGTTCATCGAGGTCCAGATCGGCGGCCGGGTGCTGCTCGCCTTCGAACCATCGCCCTGTGGAAAACCTGTGGACGGCCTCGTGCTATCAGGAACCCGAACTATCGTGCCATCGGGAACCGCAGGCTCGTGCTATCGGGAACTAAAACAGGGGTTAAGCCCCTCGACAGCAAGCGGAAATCGCGCCCTTAACTTAGAATCTAACACAGAATCTAACTCTTATAGAGCGCGCGGCGTTGTTGAAAACTCCGCCGAAGGTGGCAGTAACGCCAGAACATCGAGGCTATCGGGCAAACTCAAGCACGCCGCGTCTTTCAGTAAATCCGGCGCCGCGCACCCCGATGCCCCGGTATTTCCCGAACTGCCCTTCGACCGCAAACCGCGGGGGGCACAATGATCGTGGCCCTCCTCAATCAGAAAGGCGGCGTCGGCAAGACGACGCTTGCGCTGCACCTCGCCGGACAATGGGCCAGAACGGGAAAGCGCGTCACGCTGATCGATGCCGACCCGCAGGGTTCGGCGCTCGACTGGTCTGAACAGCGGGCGCATGAAGGTCTGCCGCGGCTGTTCGGTGTCGTCGGCCTGGCGCGTGACACGCTGCATCGCGAAGCGCCCGAGTTGGCGCGTGACGCCGATCACGTCGTCATCGACGGGCCGCCCCGTATCGCCGGGTTGATGCGCTCGGCGCTGCTCGCCGCCGATCTCGCGCTGATCCCCGTACAACCGTCGCCCTTCGATGGCTGGGCGTCAGCCGAGATGCTGTCGCTGATCCGGGAGGCGCGGATCTACCGTCCGGAGCTTGCCGCCCGCTTCGTGCTGAATCGCTGCGCCACGCGCACCGTCATCGCCCGCGAAACAGCCGAGACCCTCGCCGATCACGATCCGCCCTTGCTCGCCACGACCATCGGCCAGCGCGTCGCCTTCGCCGATGCCGCGCGATCGGGCCGCCTCGTCTTTGAAACAGACGAGGACAGCCCGGCGGCACGCGAGATCGCGATCTTCGCCACCGAGGTCGGGAGGATCGCGCCATGAACGGGCGATCCCCGAAGCGCGGCTTCGCCGCACGTCCCGGCACCGCCGAGGACTGGATAAAGGAATCCGGGACGGCGCCGGGTCGAAGCGATGACGCCTCGACGTTCACCGCCCGGCTGACGATCGACGTCACGCCGGAGTTGCGCGGCCGCATCAAGATCACCGCCTTTGGGCGCGGTCAGACCGTCGCCGACATGCTGCGCGACCTGCTCGCCCGCGAATTTCCCGAGAGCCAAGGAGGCACTCCATGACCGGCAACGCGGCCCCCCGCGTGCGCGGCGGCCCGTTGCCGGCCGTCGCCGCACCTTTCACCACACTCGTCGAACTGACCTGGCTCGAAAAGAAGATCGAGCACTGGATCAGGTTCGGCCGCGAGGTTCACGAACAGATCCTCGACCGGCGCAGGCGCATCGTCGGCTTCGCCCCGAACACGACCTTCGCCTTCGTCCGTTGGGCCGCGAACGACTTCGGCACGGTCATCTCGCGCATCGACATCGTGCGCGCGGTTCGATCCGGCGAGCCGTTCCAGACGCTGCCGTTCGTCCGACCTGGCGGTGACATCCTGCTCAAGGTCGAGGGCTGGCCGAAGGTCGAGCGGGTGCTCCAGTTCATCGACACCATCGAGGCGCTCGGCGTCGATCCGATCGACGCCGCGCCCGATCATTGGCGACACGTCCACAACCGTCTGAGCGCCGGCCATGAACCGCGCGCCTACACCCGCGAGCGCCACGACGCCTGGCTCCAGCGCCGGAGGGTCGCGCCATGACCCGCTTCGGTTACGTCATGACGACGTACTTTTGCGTGCTCGCGATCGGTGGACTGTCCTTTGTCCATGTCGCGCCGAGGCTGATCTGGAACGCATCGGCCAGTACGCCGATCGGCCTCTATGCGATCCATCCGGCCGAGCACCTCGAAGTCACGGACCTGGTCGCCGTAGACGCGCCCGATCCGCTGGCTGGCTTCATGGCTGAACGCGGATACCTGCCGCGCGGTGTGCCGCTGATGAAGCGGGTCGTCGGCCTTCCCGGGCAAGAAGTCTGCCGCACCGGCGGCGCCATCACCGTCGACGGCAACGAGATGGGTACGGCGCTCGAACGCGACCGGCTCGGCCGACCGTTGCCGGTCTGGCGGGGGTGCCGCCGCATCCTCAGCGGCGAGGTCTTCCTCATGAACTGGGACGTCCGCGACAGCCTCGACGGCCGCTACTTCGGGCCGCTTCAAGCCAGCTCGATCATCGGCCGCGCCACCCCGCTCTGGACCGACGAGGACGGGACCGGCCGCTACGAATGGCGCGCTCCGACCCATTGATTGGCCCGGATTTCATCAACCCCACCGCAGAAAGGAACACCAATGCCACAGATCGGAGAGTTCACCCGCACGAAGTCCGGATATTCCGGCCACGTCCGCACGCTCACTCTTGACGTGCGGCTCGCCCTCGTTCCGGCCGATCCGTCCGATGCCGAGAACGCGCCGGATTACCGCGTTCACCTCGGCGACGACGGCGATGGGTCGGAGGTCGGCCCAGAGGTTGGAGCCGCCTGGAAGCGCACCGGAGAGAAGGCTGGCGAATACCTCTCGCTGCTGCTCGACGATCCCGTCTTCATGCAGCCGATCCGCGCCAACCTGTTCCGCTCCGACGCCGACAAAGCATCGTGGTCGCTGCACTGGAATCGTCCGCCCAAGCGCGGCGAGCGGGAGTGACGCCATGCCGATCACTCACCACCGCTCCGCCGCCGGCGGTCCCAAGGTCGCCCGCCGTTCCGCCCTCCTTCTCCTTTCCGGCCTTCTTTCGATCGCCGCTTTGCCTGCCGCCACGCTGGCGCAGAGTGCCCCGATCGAACGGGCCGCTATCGCCGACCCTTACGCGGTGATCATCGCCGAGGCCTCGCAGCGTTTCGGCATTCCGGAGGGCTGGATTCGCGCGGTGATGCGGGTTGAAAGCCACGGCGAGGTGCGGGCTTTGTCCCCCGCAGGTGCGATGGGCCTGATGCAGATCATGCCGGCGACCTGGGCCGAGCTGCGTATCCGCCACCGGCTCGGCGGCGATCCCTATGACGCACGCGACAACATTCTCGGGGGCGCGGCGTATCTGCGCGAGATGTACGACCGCTACGGATCGCCCGGCTTCCTGGCAGCCTACAATGCAGGGTCCGGACGTTACGAGGAATATCTCGCTACGGGCCGCGCGCTGCCGGCCGAGACACGCGCCTATGTCGCCGCACTTGCGCCCTTTGTCGGCGGTGAAGATCTTTCCGGCGCTATCAGGGTCGCTGTCGCCGACCCGCTTTCGTGGACACGAGCGCCGCTCTTCGTCGGGCAGTCCGAACGCCCATCGACCGCCGATCCTGAGCAGCCCAATCGTCGATCCGGCGACGATCTGGCTACGGCACATGTTCGCGATTCTTCCACCACCACGCCGCGGTCAAACGGCATGTTCGTTGCGCGATCCGGCGAGGAAGGTCCGCGATGAGTCGATCATCCTGGATTCCGGGTCTGGCGTGTCATGGCGTGTCATGGAGGGCGCGGAGGTGGAAGGCTGGGAACACGACCGGGAGATGGCGGGATAAAAGGGCGCGATGTGCGCCTTGGTTCGGTCGTGTGTTTTCAAGGGTTTACGCGACGATTTCGCGAGGCACGCCTGACTGGCGCAGCCTGCGGCTTCCGCGTTTTCATAAGGATTTCAGGGCTTTTGCGCGATGTGCGGGTTCCCTGCCATGAGCGGCGAGGACGATTTCCGCATCCGGCCTGGCCGCATCCGCTCATCCGGCAATCAGCGCGCGCGGCCCTTCATCGCCCAGGCGCTCGCCGCCGCCCAGAAGGCCGGCGGCCGTGTCTCCCGCTCCGGCAAGATCACCTCCGGCAATCGCTCGCGCTTCGGACGTGGCGTGCGCGCCAGCGTCCAGGCCAACCGGCTGCTGACCAGCCGTTCGCGGGGCGCCGTCATCAAGACCCGTGTGGTCCGGCATTCGGCCCGGTCCGCGCCGCTCGCCGCCCATCTTGGATATCTGAAGCGCGAAGGCGTCACCCGTGATGGAGAGAAGGCCCATCTGTTCGGCCCGGAAGCCGACGACGTCGATGCGAAGGGTTTCGCGGAGCGGTGCGAGGACGACCGGCATCATTTCCGGTTCATCGTCTCGCCCGAGGATGCGGTGGAGATGTCGGACCTCAAGACCTTCACCCGCGACCTCATGGGTCAGATGGAGAAGGATCTCGGCACGAAACTGGATTGGGTCGGCGTCGATCACTGGAACACCGAGCATCCGCATATCCACGTCATCGTGCGGGGCCGCGCCGATGATGGCCAGGACCTCGTCATCTCCCGCGACTACATCAAGGAGGGCATGCGGGCTCGCGCCCAGGATCTGATCACCCAGGAGTTGGGTCCGCGCACCGATCAGGAAATCCGCCGGACACTCGAACGCCAGATCGATAGCGAGCGCTGGACCAATCTTGACCGCCAGCTCGCGCGCGACAGCTACCGCACCGGCGCCGTCGATCTCGCCCCGCGCGCTGATCGCCAGCCCGACGAATTCCATGCGCTCAAGGTCGGCCGGCTACGCAAGCTCGAATCCCTCGGCCTCGCCGACCAGATCGGCCCGGGCCAATGGGTGATGGCGGAGAACGCCGAGGCGACGCTACGCGAACTCGGCGAGCGCGGCGACATCATCAAGCGCATCCATCGCGGGCTCACCGAGCGGGGCATCGAACGTGGTGCGTCGAGCTATGTGCTGGCCGGCGAGAGCCTCGACGATCCGGTTATCGGGCGTCTGGTCGATCGCGGCCTCGACGACGAGTTGAAGGGCACGGCCTATGCCGTGGTCGACGGCGTCGACGGCCGCACCCATCACATCAAGCTGCCCGACCTCGACGCCGCTGGCGACAGTGCGCCGGGCTCCATCGTCGAACTGCGCAAGTTCGACGATGCGCAGGGGCGACGACGCGTGGCGCTCGCAGTCCGCTCCGATCTCTCCATCGAACGTCAGATTTCTGCGACAGGCGCGACCTGGCTTGATCGGCAGGCGATCGCCCGCGAGCCCGTCGCGCTCGGCGGCGGGGGATTCGGGGCGGAGGTGAGCGGCGCCCTGGATCGACGCGCGGAGCATCTGATCGAACAGGGTTTCGCCGAGCGCCAGGGGCGCGGCGTGATCTTCGCGCGCAACCTCATCGACACGCTTCGTCGCCGCGATGTTGAAGCCCTCGGCGAGAAGCTTGCCGCCGAGACCGGACGGACGCTCGGCCGATCCGCGAATGGTGAGTATGTCGCCGGCACTTATCGGCAGCGTTTCGCGCTCGCGTCCGGCCGGTACGCGATGATCGACGACGGGCTCGGCTTCCAGCTCGTGCCCTGGTCACCGTCACTCGAAAAGCAACTCGGTCGCCACGTTTCCGGCATCGCCCGCGGCGACGGCGGCATCGACTGGAGCTTCGGCCGCAAACGCGGGCTGGGACTGTAGCCCGCCCGTCATCTGGAACAGAAGGGACCAACACGATGTCCGCCACGAAAATCCTTTGGGGCCAAGTTCTCACCGTCGTCCTGATCGTGCTGTTCACGACCTGGGCGGCGACGCAGTGGACGGCCTGGCAGCTCGGCTTTCAGCCGCAGCTCGGCGAGCCATGGTTCAGGCTGATTGGGATTCCCGTCTACTATCCCCCGGCGTTTTTCTGGTGGTGGTATTTCTACGACGCCTATGCGCCGTCGATCTTCGTCGAGGGCGCCTATATCGCAGCGTCAGGTGGCTTCATCTCGATTGCCGTCGCCATCGGTATGTCGGTCTGGCGCGCCCGCGAGGCGAAGAACGTCCAGACCTATGGCTCGGCGCGATGGGCTCGCCCCGACGAGGTGAAGAGCGCGGGGCTGCTCGGTCCAGACGGCGTGGTGCTCGGCAAGCTCGATCGCGCCTATCTCCGTCACGACGGGCCGGAGCATGTGCTGTGTTTCGCCCCGACGAGGAGCGGCAAGGGCGTCGGCCTCGTGGTGCCATCGCTCTTGACCTGGCCCGGCTCGGCGATCGTCCACGACATCAAAGGGGAGAACTGGCAGCTCACCGCCGGCTTCCGTGCAAAGCATGGCCGGGTGCTGCTGTTCGATCCGACCAATGCGAAATCGTCGGCCTATAATCCACTGCTGGAGGTGCGCCGCGGCGAATGGGAGGTGCGCGACGTCCAGAACATCGCCGACATCCTGGTCGACCCCGAGGGCTCACTGGAGAAGCGCAATCACTGGGAAAAGACCAGCCACGCGCTTCTCGTCGGCGCCATCCTCCATGTCCTCTACGCGGAGACCGACAAGACGCTGGCTGGCGTCGCGGGCTTCCTCTCTGACCCCAAGCGCCCGATCGAATCCACGCTCGCCGCCATGATGAAGACGGCGCATCTCGGCGAAGCCGGCACGCATCCCGTCATCGCCAGCGCCGCGCGTGAGCTCCTGAACAAATCCGACAACGAACGATCCGGCGTCCTCTCCACCGCCATGTCGTTCCTCGGCCTCTATCGCGATCCCGTGGTGGCCGAGGTGACGCGGCGCTGCGATTGGCGCATCAGCGATATTGTCGGCGCCGCGCGCCCCGCCACACTCTACCTCGTGGTGCCGCCATCCGACATCAACCGCACCAAGCCGCTGATCCGCCTGATCCTCAACCAGATCGGGCGACGGCTCACCGAGGATCTTCATGCAAGGGCGGATCGGCATCGGGTGCTCCTCATGCTCGACGAATTTCCGGCGCTCGGCCGCCTCGACTTCTTCGAGTCCGCGCTGGCCTTCATGGCGGGATACGGTCTGAAGGCGTTCCTGATCGCGCAATCGCTGAACCAGATCGAGAAGGCCTATGGCCCGAACAACTCGATCCTCGACAACTGCCATGTCCGTGTGAGTTTCGCGACCAACGACGAGCGCACCGCCAAGCGGGTGTCCGACGCACTCGGCGCCGCGACCGAGATGCGGGTGATGAAGAACTATGCCGGCCATCGGCTCTCGCCCTGGCTCGGTCATCTGATGGTCTCGCGTTCCGAAACCGCGCGACAATTGCTGACGCCGGGGGAAGTGATGCAGCTTCCGCCCGCGGACGAGATCGTCATGGTGGCGGGCGCCCCGCCGATCCTGGCGAAGAAGGCGCGCTACTACGAGGATGCGAGACTCCAGGAACGCATCCTGCCGCCGCCCGTGCTCACCAAACCGAAGAACGCGAAACCCGACGACTGGAGCGCTCTGCCGCTGCCACCGCGTCTCGCGATCGAAGAGCAGGAGCAGGAGCCGCGAGACGCACGGGAAAATGACGACGATCCCACGGATTCGGAGCGTCGCCACCAGCCCGAATTGAACAAGGCGAAGACCATCGAAAAGAGAGAGCCGATCGACAACGAGTTCTCACCCGACCCCGCCGACGACATCGAGGACGACACCGCCCGCATCAGCCGGATGGATCGGACCATGCGCCAGGTCGCCCGTCAGGCGTCGCTCGATCCCGGCGACGGCGTCGATCTATGAGGCCGGCCATGATCAAGACCCCGAAGAAACAGCGCCTGTCCGTCTATGTCGACCCCGACGTGATGAAGAACCTGGCCGACTACGCCGCGCGGCGGGATCAGTCGCGCTCGCTGATCGCCGAGGCGGCCATTGCCTCCTTCCTGTCGCCGGACGCCGCAGATCGCCAGGAGGCGGCGACCACCAAGCGCCTCGACCAGCTCGACCGCCGCATGACCCGGATGGAACGCGACCTCGGCATCTCGGTCGAGACGCTGGCCGTGTTCGTGCGGTTCTGGCTGACCACCAACCCGCCGCTGCCGGAACCCGCGCAGGCCGCCGCTCGCGCCAAGGCGGGCGAGCGCTATGACGCCTTCGTCGTCGCGCTCGCCCGCCGACTCGCCAAAGGCCCGAAGCTCCGGCAGGAGATTTCCGAAGACGTTCCCGGCGCCGACGAGGCCGAATAGTCTTCACCCAATCGATCTCAAGTATTCGGACGTTCCGCCGTTCCCCTGTATTTCTACGCCAGGCTACGATGACCATACTCTGGTTGTTGCAACGCCCCATTTCCTGCCTCTTCTACTGATCCCCGATCCCGGGCCGGCCGAACGGTCCCTGAACGCAAGGGGACGACATGGCGGCTTCTCACCAGCAATCCGAGGCGACACTCCGAGGCGCGCGCATGTTGCGCACCGCCCTCGGCCCCGCGATCGCCCGGTTTCTGGAAGACCCCAGCGTCGTCGAGGTGATGCTCAACCCCGACGGGCGACTCTGGATCGACCGGCTCTCCGAAGGTCTGTCCGACACGGGTGAGCGGCTGTCCCCGGCCGACGGCGAACGCATCGTCCGCCTCGTCGCCCACCATGTCGGCGCGGAGGTTCATGCCGGTTCGCCGCGCGTCTCAGCGGAGCTACCCGAAACGGGAGAGCGGTTCGAGGGGCTGTTGCCCCCAGTCGTTACAGCCCCGGCCTTTGCCATCCGCAAGCCGGCCGTCGCCGTCTTCACCCTCGATGATTATGTCGCCGCCGGCATCATGAATGAGGGCCAGGCCGAGACGCTGCGCATCGCGGTCACTGAGCGAAAGAACATCCTGGTCGCCGGCGGCACATCGACCGGCAAGACCACGCTCACCAACGCGCTCCTGGCCGAGGTCGCCAAGACCGACGACCGCGTCGTGCTCATCGAGGACACCCGCGAGCTGCAATGCGCCGCGCCGAACCTGGTCGCTCTGCGCACCAAGGACGGCGTCGCCTCGCTGTCGGATCTGGTGCGCTCCTCGCTGCGCTTGCGCCCCGACCGCATTCCGATCGGCGAGGTCCGGGGCGCCGAAGCCCTCGATCTCCTCAAGGCCTGGGGCACCGGCCATCCCGGCGGCGTCGGCACGATCCATTCCGGCTCGGCGATCGGCGCGCTGCGCCGGATGGAGCAACTGATCCAGGAAGCGGTCGTCACGGTCCCGCGCGCGCTGATCGCCGAGACCATCGATCTCGTCGCCGTCCTCGCCGGCCGCGGCTCGCACCGCCGCCTCGTGGAACTCGCCCGTGTCGACGGCCTCGGTCCCGACGGCGACTACCGCGTCATCCCCGCAGCCCCCGGCCACACAGGAGATCCTTCATGATCCGTCACGCTCTGCGCCTTCGTCGTCACATCGCGACGGTCGCCTCTGTCACCTTCGTCAGCATGATGATGGCGCCCGCCGCTCACGCCGCCGGCTCCTCCATGCCGTGGGAAGCCCCTCTTCAGAAGATACTGGAGTCGATCGAAGGCCCTGTCTCCAAGATCATCGCGGTGATGATCATCATCATCACCGGCCTGACGCTCGCCTTCGGCGACACGTCGGGCGGCGCCCGCAAGCTGATCCAGATCGTGTTCGGGCTATCGATCGCCTTCGCCGCCAGTTCGTTCTTCCTGAGCTTCTTCTCCTTCGGCGGCGGGGCGCTCGTCTGATGGCCCTGTTTGCCGGAGAAGAGCCCGTCCCCGGATTCACCGTGCCGGTTCACCGGGCGCTGACCGAGCACATCCTGCTCGGCGGAGCGCCGCGCGCGATCGCCATCCTCAACGGCACGCTGGCCGCGGCACTCGGCTTAGGCCTGCGCCTCTGGCTGGTCGGCCTGGGCCTTTGGGTGGTTGGGCATTTCGCCGCCGTCTGGGCGGCCAAGCGCGATCCGATGTTCGTCGATGTCGTGCGCCGGCATCTGCGCATCCCCGGCCACCTGAGCGTCTGAAGGTCCTGCCATGATGAACCTTGCCGAATATCGCCGCACCTCGACCCGCCTCGCGGATTTCCTGCCGTGGGCGGCGCTCGCCGGCGACGGTGTTGTGCTCAACAAGGACGGATCGCTGCAGCGCACGGCGCGCTTTCGCGGGCCCGACCTCGATTCCGCGGTCGCCGCCGAGTTGGTCGCAGTGGCCGGTCGCCTCAACAACGCCTTCCGCCGCCTCGGCTCCGGCTGGGCGATCTTCGTCGAAGCGCGGCGCCATGGCGTGGACGCCTATCCGGCCGGCCGCTTCCCCGACGCCGCATCGGCCCTGGTCGACGCCGAGCGCAAGGCCGACTTCGAGGAAGATGCCTCGCACTACGAGTCGAGCTACTTCCTCAGCTTCGTCTATCTGCCGCCGGCCGAGGATGCGGCCCGCGCCGAGACCTGGCTCTACGAGGGCAAGGCCGAAAAGGGCGTCGACCCCCACGAGATCCTGCGCGGCTTCGCCGATCGCACCGACCGCGTCCTCCAGCTCGTCGAAGGCTTCATGCCGGAATGCCGCTGGCTCGATGACGGTGAGACGCTGACCTATCTGCACTCGTGCGTCTCGACGAAGCATCAGCGCGTGCGCGTTCCCGAAATCCCGATGTATCTCGACGCGCTGCTGGCCGATCAGCCGCTCACCGGCGGCCTTGAGCCGCGTCTCGGCAACGCCCACCTCCGTGTGCTGACCATCGTCGGATTCCCGACGGCGACGACGCCGGGTCTGCTCGACGACCTCAACCGGCTGGCCTTTCCCTACCGCTGGTCCACCCGCGCCATCCTGCTCGACAAGACCGACGCCACCAAGCTGCTGACCAAGATCCGGCGGCAGTGGTTCGCCAAGCGCAAGTCGATCGCCGCGATTCTGAAAGAGGTGATGACCAATGAGGCTTCGGCCCTGGTCGACACCGACGCGGCCAACAAGGCGGCCGACGCCGACATGGCGCTGCAGGAACTCGGCGCCGACTATGCCGGCCAAGCCTATGTCACCGCGACCATCACCGTCTGGGACAACGATCCACGCATCGCCGCCGAGAAGCTGCGTCTGGTCGAGAAGGTCATCCAGGGCCGCGACTTCACCGCGATGCCCGAGACGATCAACGCCGCCGATGCCTGGCTCGGCTCGCTGCCCGGCCACGTCTACGCCAATGTTCGGCAGCCGCCGATCTCGACGCTCAATCTCGCCCACATGATCCCGCTCTCTGCGGTGTGGGCGGGGCCGGAACGGGACGAGCATTTTGCAGCACCCCCGCTGCTCTTCGGCAAGACCGAAGGCTCGACCCCGTTCCGGTTTTCCCTTCATGTCGGCGACGTCGGTCACACGCTGGTCGTCGGCCCAACCGGCGCCGGCAAGTCGGTGCTGCTGGCGCTGATGGCGCTTCAGTTCCGTCGCTACGCTGGGAGCCAAGTCTTCGCCTTCGACTTCGGCGGTTCAATCCGGGCGGCGGCGCTCGCCATGGGCGGCGACTGGCACGATCTCGGCGGCGGCCTGACCGATGGCGCGGAAACCTCCGTCTCGCTCCAGCCGCTCGCCCGTATTCATGACACGCCCGAGCGCGCCTGGGCCGCCGACTGGATCGTCGCGATCCTGATGCGCGAAGGCATCACCATCACGCCAGAGGTGAAAGAGCATCTCTGGTCGTCGCTGACCTCGCTCGCCTCCGCGCCGGTCGCCGAGCGCACCCTGACCGGCCTGTCGGTCCTGCTTCAATCGCAGACGCTCAAGCGCGCCCTGCAACCCTATTGCGTCGGCGGTCCCTATGGTCGGTTGCTCGACGCCGAAAGCGAGCGCCTCGGTGAAGCGGAGGTGCAGGTCTTTGAGACCGAGGGCCTGATCGGCACCGGGGCGGCCGCGGCTGTTCTCGCCTATCTCTTCCATCGCATCGAGGACCGTCTCGACGGCCGGCCGACACTGCTGATCGTCGATGAGGGCTGGCTCGCGCTCGACGATGAAGGCTTCGCCGGCCAGCTCCGCGAATGGCTGAAGACGCTGCGCAAGAAGAACGCCAGTGTCATCTTCGCCACCCAGAGCCTCTCCGACATCGACGGTTCGGCGATCGCGCCCGCGATCATCGAGAGTTGCCCGACCCGGCTATTGCTGCCGAACGAACGCGCCATCGAGCCGCAGATCATGGCGATCTATCGGCGCTTCGGGCTCAACGACCGACAGATCGAGATCCTCGCCCGCGCCATGCCCAAGCGCGACTACTACTGCCAGTCGCGCCGCGGCAACCGGCTGTTCGAGCTGGGGCTGGGCGACGTTGCCCTCGCGCTCTGCGCGGCGTCGTCGAAGACCGACCAGACCGCCATCGCGCGGATCATGGCCGAGCATGGCCGCGACGAGTTCCTGTCCGCCTGGCTGCGCCACCGCGACGTCGCGTGGGCCGCCGACCTCATCCCCGACCTCACCAACCTGGAGATATCGTCATGACTTTCCGTCGCTCACGCGCGGCGCTTCTCGCCGCGTCCATTCTCGCCATTCCGGCCGCGTTGTCGCCGGTCCTCGTTCAGCCAGTTGCCGCCCAGGTGACCGTTTGGGACCCGACCAACTACACGCAGAACGTCCTCACCGCGGCGCGGTCGCTGCAGCAGATCAACAACCAGATCACCGCGCTGCAGAACCAGGCGCAGGGCCTGATCAATCAGGCCCGCAACCTCGCAAGCCTGCCCTTTTCCTCGCTCCAACAGCTTCAGCAGTCGGTGCAGCGGACGCAACAGCTCCTTGCCCAAGCGCAGAGCATCGCCTTCGACGTGCAGCAGATCGACCGGGCGTTCCAAACAACCTATGGGAGCGCGTCGCTCTCGGCCACCGACCAGCAACTCGTCACCCAGGCGCGCGAGCGCTGGCAGAACACGGTGGGCGGGCTGCAGGACGCCATGCGGGTGCAGGCCGGCGTCGTCGGCAACATCGACACCAACCGCACGCAGATGTCGGCACTGATCGGCCAGAGCCAGGGCGCCACCGGCGCGTTGCAGGCGAGCCAGGCCGGCAACCAGCTCCTCGCGCTCCAGGCGCAGCAACTTGCCGACCTCACCGCGGTCGTCGCGGCGAACGGGCGCGCGCAGTCGCTGCAATCGGCCGAGCAGGCCGCCGCGGCCGAACAGGGCCGTGAGCAGCGCCAACGCTTCCTCACGCCCGGCGCCGGCTACCAGCCGGGCAACGCCAAGATGTTCAACAACGGCAACTGAGGGCGGAGCGATGGACGGAAAGATGTTCGCCCGGCTCGGCGCTGTCGTGTTCGTCGCGGTCGCCATTACGGCGACCGCGATCGAGCTGACCCGGAAGGAAGAAGCGCCGGTTTCTCCGTCCGCGCGTCCGACCGAGAGCGTCTCGGTCGATCCGCTTCGGGACGAGCTGATCCGTTGCCAGTTCCTCGGCGAGGCGGGCACGCGCGACGCGGCATGTCTGCGCGCCTGGGCACAAAACCGCGAGCGCTTCCTCGCCCCCGGCGCACGCCCCGCCGAGCGCTTGCCCGAGCCCCCGCAGGCGCCCCGACAGAACGAGAATTCGGCGCCGGCCGCGCCGGCCGAAGACGAGCACATCCGCAAGGAAACAGCGCCCCTGATGGCGCCCGAACCCGGCGAGGCTCGATAACATCGTGGGGGGCACCGGCGTCATCGACCATTTCCTCGAGGTCTTCACCCGTTACATCGACAGCGGCTTCGGCCTGCTCGGTGGCGAGGTCGCCTTCATCGCCACCACGCTGATCGTCATCGACGTGACGCTCGCCGCGCTGTTCTGGAGCTGGGGCGCCGACGACGACATTCTCGCGCGGCTGGTCAAGAAAACCCTGTTCGTCGGCGTCTTCGCCTATCTGATCGGCAATTGGAACAACCTCGCCAGGATCATCTTCGAGAGCTTCGCCGGCCTCGGCCTGAAGGCATCCGGCACCAGCTTCACCACGGCCGATCTCCTTCGGCCTGGCAAGGTGGCGCAGACCGGGCTCGACGCCGGGCGGCCGCTGCTGGAGTCGATCTCCAGCCTGATGGGTTACTGGTCGTTCTTCGAGAACTTCATCCAGATCGCCTGCATGCTCTTCGCCTGGGCGCTGGTGCTGCTCGCTTTCTTCATTCTCGCGATCCAGCTCTTCGTGACGCTGATCGAATTCAAGCTGACGACGCTCGCCGGCTTCGTGCTCATCCCGTTCGGCCTGTTCGGCAAATCCGCCTTCATGGCCGAGCGCGTGCTCGGCAACGTCATCTCGTCCGGCATCAAGGTGCTGGTACTTGCCATCATCATCGGTATCGGCTCGACACTGTTCTCCGAGTTCACAGCCGGTTTCGGCGGCGCAACGCCAACCATCGACCAGGCCATGGCGATCGTGCTGGCGGCGCTCTCGCTGCTCGGCCTCGGTATCTTCGGTCCAGGTATCGCCAACGGTCTCGTCTCCGGCGGCCCGCAGCTCGGCGCGGGAGCCGCCATCGGCACGGGCCTCGCCGCAGGCGGCATGGTTGCTGCGGGCGCCGCCGCCGTCGGCGCTGTCGCATCGGGTGGCGCCGCCCTGGCTGGAGGAGCCGCTGCTGCCGCTCGTGGCGGCGCTGCGATGGCGGGCGGAGCCTCGACCGCCTACAGCCTCGCTTCCGCTGGTCAGTCCGGCGCATCCGGTGTTGCGTCCGGTCTCGGCGGCGTCGCGCGCGCCGGAGCCGGCGCCGCCACGTCGCCGCTTCGCCGGGCCGCGTCCCGCGCCAGCGAAAGCATGCGCTCCAGCTTCTCGGAAGGCGCCAAGTCGGCCTTCGAAGCGACGGGCGGATCCTCGACCATGGGCACCATCGGCGGCGACGCCAGCGAAGCCGCGTCGTCTTCGTCAGCCGCCGCGAGCGGTGCGCCCGCATGGGCCAAGCGCATGAAGCGCTCCCAGAGCATGACCCACGGCGTCCAGGCCGCGGCCCACGCCGTCCGTTCCGGCGACGCCCATGGCGGCGGCTCTTCCGTCAATCTCTCCGAAAGTGACCGCTAATGTTCAAACGACCTTCAACCCACTACGGCAAGACGCCGCAACCCGACACGCCTTACCAGAAGGCGGCCCAGGTCTGGGACGACCGCATCGGCTCGGCCCGCGTGCAGGCAAAGAACTGGCGCCTGATGGCCTTCGGCTCGCTGATCCTGTCGGCCGGCTTCGCCTCCGCGCTCGTCTGGCAGTCAGCACGGGGCAACATCGTACCCTGGGTGGTGCAGGTCGACCGTCTTGGCCAGTCGCAGGCGGTAGCGCCCGCCGTCGCGGACTATCGCCCGACCGATCCTCAGATCGCCTGGCACCTGGCCCGCTTCACCGAGCAGGTCCGCTCGATCCCGGCCGACCCCATCATCGTCCGGCAGAACTGGCTTCGGGCCTATGACTTCACGACCGATCGCGGCGCGCTGGCGCTCAACGACTATGCGCGATCCAACGACCCTTTCACCAAGGTCGGCAAACAGCAGATCGCCGTCGACGTCTCCAGCGTCATCCGGGCGTCGCCCGACAGCTTCCGGGTCGCCTGGACAGAGCGGCGATATCAGGACGGCTCGCTTGCAGAAACCTCGCGCTGGACCGCGATCCTCACCGTCGTCGTGCAGCCGCCGCGCGACGCCGAACGCCTGCGGAAAAATCCGCTCGGCATCTTCGTCAACGCCATCAACTGGTCACGGGAGCTTGGGCAATGAAGCCGTCTTTCCGTAAAGCCGGAAATCCGGCCTTACCCTCAATCGCACATCCGACATTCCGCAAATCCGCGTTGCCGCTTGTCCTGCTCGCGGCAACGGCGCTCGCCGGCTGCGCGACGACGCAAAAGCCGCCCGAGATCTCCTACGACGATGCGGCGCCCGCTGTGATCGCGGTCGATCCTCCGGCGCCCGTCACCATTGTCGAACTGCCGCGCCCGCTGCCGCTGCCGGGTCAAATGAAGCCGGTCGAGACCTCTCGCCGGACGCCGGAGCCCACAGATCCGGCGGCCCGCGTAAACCAGGCCAATGCGGCAGCACGGATTCAGCCCGTCCGGGATGGCTTCATCAACGCCATGCAGGTCTATCTCTATACAGGCGGCGCGCTCTATCAAGTCTATACCGCTATCGGTCAAATCACCGACATCGCGCTCCAGCCCGGCGAGCAGCTCGTGGGCGCCGGTCCGGTCGCCGCCGGCGATACCGTGCGCTGGATCATCGGCGACACCGAAAGCGGTTCCGGCGCGACGCGCCAGGTCCACATCCTGGTGAAGCCGTCTCGCGCGGACCTGATGACCAACCTCGTCATCAACACCAACCTGCGCACCTACCATATGGAGCTGCGCTCGACCGAACGGACCTACATGGCGTCTGTCTCCTGGCAGTATCCACAGGACCAGTTGATCGCATTGCGCCGGCAGAACGCAGAGGCTCAGGCCACACGGCCCATCGCCACCGGCGTCGATCTCGCCAACATCAACTTCCGCTATACGATCGAAGGCGATCGCGCGCCGTGGCGACCGCTGCGCGCCTATGACGACGGCCGGCAGGTGTTCATCGAATTCCCGCGCGGCATCGCTCAGGGCGAGATGCCGCCGCTCTTCATCGTCGGTTCGGAGGGCAACACCTCCGAGTTGGTGAACTACCGCGTTCGCGGCAATCACATAATCGTCGACCGGCTATTCGCCGCCGCCGAACTGCGCTTCGGCAATGGTGATTCACAGCGCCGCGTCCGGATCGTGCGCACTGACGGGAGGCCGGCGTCGTGAGCGACAATGATATCCCGGACGAGGAAGAGGATGCGCCGCTCACCGGATCGGCGGCTAAGGCGGCCGCCCCCATGCGGCTTGGCGCAGACGCGCCGCGCGTCACCCGGCTGTCGCGCAAGGCGCTGGCCGGGATCGGTCTGGTCGCCAGCGTCGGCCTTGGCGGAGCGCTGATCTATGCGCTCCAGACCCGCGACGGCAGCGGGACCAGGGAAGAGCTTTATTCGACTGAGAACCGCTCTACGGCCGACGGGCTGGCTGGCTTGCCGCGCGACTATGGCAGTGTGCCTCGGCTGGGACCGCCGCTCCCAGGCGACCTCGGCCGACCGATCCTCGATGCGCAGAACCGCGGGCAGCCCATCCCGACGCCCGGCATCGCGACGCCAAATGCTGGCCCCAGCGCCGAGGAACAGCGCCGGCTTCAAGAGATCGAGACGGCCCGAACGAGCCGCCTGTTTTCTGGAACGGAAAACCGCACCGCGTCGGCGGGTACTGCCGGGTCCGCGGCGGTGGCGCCCCCGCCAACACCTGATCTCACCGGTCTTGGCCTCGCGCCGCAACCGGCGACGCCTTCGGCACAGGATCGCCAGCTCGCCTTTCTCAACGCCGCCGTCGACCGTCGAACGGTTTCGCCGGATCGCGTGGCCGCGCCCGCTTCGCCCAACATCCTGCAGGCGGGAGCCGTCATCGCGGCTGCATTGATCACTGGCATTCGATCCGACCTGCCGGGCCAGATCACCGCGCAGGTGACGGAAAACGTTTATGACAGCCCGACCGGCCGCATCTTGCTGGTGCCGCAGGGCACACGGTTGATCGGTCAGTACGACAATGGCGTAGGTTTCGGGCAACGCAGGGTTCTGCTGGTCTGGAACCGGCTCATCCTGCCCAATGGCCGCTCCATCGTGCTCGAGCGCCAGCCTGGAGCGGATGCCGAGGGCTTTGCCGGCCTGGAGGATGGTGTCGACTATCATTGGTGGGATATCGCCAAGGCGGCCGCGCTTTCGACGCTACTCGGCGTCGGCGCGGAACTGGCTACTGACGACAATGACCGACTTGTCCAAGCCATCCGCAACGGCGGCCAGGACACCATCAACGACGCCGGCCAACAGATCGTCCGCCGACAGCTCAACATCGCCCCGACGCTTACCATCCGGCCGGGCTTCCCCGTCCGCGTGATCGTCACCCGCGATCTGGTCCTCGAACCCTATGGGGGGTGATCCATGGCGAAGCTGAAACTTGGGGCCATTGCCGACGACAAGCCGGTCAAGGTGTCGATCGATCTGCCGGCGGCCGTCCATCGGGATCTTGCCGCCTATGCTGAAGTGCTGGCGAGAGAGACGGGACGATCTGTCGGCGATCCTGTGAAGCTGATCTCACCGATGATCGAGCGCTTCATGGCAACCGACCGAGGTTTTGCGAAAGCGCGGCGCGACCCTCAAAATGGTCGCCAATCGATACCTATGCCTGCCCAGCCAAAGGATTAGTCGCTGATCCGGCCATCGGCGAGAACTTGCCACGCTTGGACATGACCCTTGCAAGGCTCAACAACCGCCGAAGGGCCGGATTATCGTTCTGCGGCGACCAGATCGCGCTGAACGGCAGGATTTCGCCGGCCAGCGGCCGGTAAACCACGCCTGGAAAGCACGCGGCCGTGGTCGCCTCGCTGGTCAGGGTGAGACCTCGGCCTATGGCAACCAGGTGCATCAGATTGTCCCGGCCGACGCCGTGACGCTCGACGCTAGGATGATGGCCCAAGTCCGCGAGATGTTTGACCAGATAATCGTGAATCTCGGGTCCAGGGTCGGCCTCGCTGACGATGAAGTGCCGGTCACGAAGATCGGCCCAAGAGATTTCGTCGCTCGGCGCCAGTTCGTGATCGCTCGGCAAAGTAACATAGACCCGTTCATTCCACAGGTGCGTCCTATCGCAGCCGTCCGCGATCGGCTCGCCGGTCAGGAAGGCGACATCCGTCTGATGCCTTTGGACCGCAGCGATGTGTTCGCTCGGCCCGTCCTCGACGAGATCCGGTCGGACACCGGGGTTCGCGGCCATGTAGGCGCGAAGCAGCTCAGTGAGAAAGCCGGAAGCGAGAGACGAAAATAACCCGATGCGCACCACGCCATCTTCGCCGCGGCCGATCACACCGGCGTCCTTCTTTGCGTATCCGATCAGGTTGATTGCCTTGCGGGCGCGGGAGACGAACCGTTGTCCCGCATAGGTGAGGCATACTCCGCCATGGTGTCGAATGAAGAGGGACGCGCCGATTTCGTCTTCCAGATCGCGAATGCGTCGGCTCACTGCCGATTCATGAATGCCTAACTCCCGTGCCGCACATCGGAAGCTGCCAGTCTCGGTAGCTTTCAGGACATACCGAAGCTGACGCAGCTCAATGCTCATCCAGGGCCCCATTAGTACCTGAACCGTCTATCGTTCCCGATCTTTGCTCAAGGCGGGCTGGAACTGCTGCGATAGCGTCGATTTCAACGAGAACGTCAGGATGAAAGAGGCTTGCAACTCCTATGAGCGCACTGGCTGGTGGGCAAGCCGGATCGACATAGCGATCGCGCACGGCTCGTACTATTCGCAGATGATCCGGGTGAAAGTCACGAACATAGATCCTCAGCCGAGGCGCGTTTTGGAAATCTCGGCCGACCGCAGCCAACGTTTCCTGAATGTTCTTGAAAACCTGTTCCAGTTGCGCCTCCGAGTGAGAGGTGACTACCGAACCATCATTTCGCATCGGAACATGACCGGACAGCAAAAGTGGATTGCCACCATCGATGATCACACCTTGCGAAATCCCAGGTATTTTCGCCTCGGGTGGGTTGACTGGATATATTTTCATTCTGATGCCTTTCGTTAAATCGCGTTAGCGAACCCGCCGCGTTCGGCCAGCCAAGAATCGTGCAGCCGTTTCTCGGTTTTGCGGTGCCCGGGGAACGTCACCCATGCGATGTCGCGCTCAAACACCATGATCTCGCGGTCGGAGCCGACGATGATCTAGAACCAGCGGCCATCCGCCGTGTTGAGCATCTTCACCTTCATGCCGGTGAGCGTGACTGTTTCCGATTGGCCCTTGTGGGTAGCCTGCAGCGGCTCGTCGTGCGGCTCGATCCGGCTGATCTTCAGGACCGGAAGCAGATCGGGCGCAGCCTGTCGGAGGAAGCTCATGGCGATCTCGCGGGCCTCGTCACGCGAGGGCAATTGCCCCCCGGCGACAGCGAGATCCATGCGAGTGAAGCCCTTTAGGCGTCCCGTGCCGTCGACGACCGTACTGAAATGCTCACCGCCGATGCCGGCGTTGCGGCCATCGATGCGCTCATAGCGGACGAGTTCGATCCCCTCGCCATCGACGGCGACCGAGCGCTCGTCGACCATCCTGTAGTTCTCAGGGATCGGCAGGGCGACGAGCGTCGTGGATGGTCCGGACGTTGTTCCGGCGATGGTCATGGTCTTTCCTTTCGTTGCATCAGCGAGCACCGCGGCGGCCGTCCCGGCGATCAAGCCGAGGACGACGGTGGCGAACGCTGTTCCTATTCGAAGCATGATCGGTCTCCTCATGGTGCGGTTGCAGGTCGCAGTTTGCAGGCGATTGAAAGACCGATGGCGGCGATCACCAGAAGAAAGGTCGGCAACAGCCACAAGGGCTCCGTTCCAACCGGCGCCAGAACCTGCGCCACCGGCGGCGCGATGCTGGCGCCGAGGAACAGGGTGAAGCTGTAGACGGCAAGCGCTAGGCCGCGATTGGTGTTGGAGGCCCGTCCGGCGACCATTGCGATCAGGCCGGGAACGGCTAGCGCGACGCCGGCGCTGACGAGCACGCTCGCCACTATGAGAACCATCGGCGTCCCCGCCGCAGCGAACCCGAGTGCAAGTGCCGCGAGAAGAAGGCCGACCAGGGCGGTGAACGGCGCGCCGTGGCGGCGCGTGAGCGGCGCGGCCGCGAAGGTCAGGGCTAGGGGTGGAAGCCCGACGAGACGAAGCGTCTGGAGATCGGCACCGATGGACGCAGGCCCAAGAGCCTGCGCACCAGCATGGAAGCAAACGAAGCCGAAGAGGACCGTGGTGGCGGCGCCCCAGGCCGCCAGAATGCCGGGATCACGAAGCAGCGAAGCGACTCCTCCGCCGGGCGTACCGCTAGGAGCCGACTGGTTCGTGACGCCGCTGCGAGCGGCAAGCACCAGACCGACGGCGCCCAACAGATAGAGCGGCGCCAGATCGAGCATGATTGTCGCCAGCCCCGCACCCGATTGGGCGGCGAGGAACGGCGCGAGAGGTGCCGCGCCGAGAAAGGCGAAGCTCATCAGCGATACGCCGAGGGGACGCTGCTCGGGCGGCAATGTCTCGGCGACGAGCGACAGCGCCGTCGGCGGAAAGGTCGAGGCGGCGAAGCCCTGAACGGCCCGAGCGAACAGCATCCAGGCGAAGCCCGGAACGACGCCGACCAGAGCCGTCGCCAAAGCGGTCGCGATCAAACCGAAGCCGAGCACGCGCCGTCGGCCATAGCGGTCGGACAGAGGACCAAAAACAAGGAACCCCGCAGCATAGGCGAAGCCGAAGGCCGATCCGGCCAACGCGGCGCTGCCGGACGAGACACCGAAGCGGCTTGTGATATCACCAACGAACGGGATCGTTACATAGAGCTGGCCTACGATGAGGAAGCCGCAAGCCATGAGCAGGGTCATCAATCCTATATGGCGGAGCGTCATGGGCTCTCCTGTCGTTGAAGCTGACATATATCAATCTGACACGGCGGCGGTGAGCCAGACGCCCGTCCAGATCGATAGCGTCAGGACGAACGGAATGGCGAGCGGCGTCAGGAAGTAAGCGCCGAAGGCGAAGGTGTTGCCGAGGCCGAGCACGGCGCCGACATGGTTCATGCCGGCGATGGTCGCGAGTTCCGTGAAGGCAACGCCGTGCCAGCAGGACGCGGCGATGCCTCTGGCTACAAGGACGACGACAATGGGGACAGTATTCGACGCGATATCTGCGCGAGGTTCTTTCCGACCTCATCCCGCGCGGCGCCAAGCCGTTGGCCGGATCGCTTCTTCAGCCGTCCGCCAACGAAGACTGTGTCAACATCCGCAGCTGCTGCTCTCGATACGATGAGTTGGATAGGATCGAGGCCCGACTGTACCTCAGGCACACGGACCAAGATGATATCGGCCCGCTTTCCCGGCGTCAGAGTGCCTACGCTCGCTTCGAGGCCGGCTGCGCGTGCCCCCTCGATCGTCGCCCATTGAAGCGCCTCGCGCGCTCCGATCGATACGGTCTCAAGCGGTTCTGTAGTATTCGCCCTTGCAAGTTGGTGATCCATATACCTCTGCAATTGCAAGGTGAAGCGCATGACCTGAAACAGATCGGAAGAGGAAGACGATTCGGTATCGACGCCGAGAGAGGGTTTAGCGCCGTGGGCGCGGATCAGCCCGGTAGTGCACGGGCTGAAGCCCATCTGCATCTCGATCTCCGGTGTAACAGTGAAAGTCGCGCCGCAATCAATGAGTGCCCGGACTTCCTCAGCGGCCAATCCATTGCCGTGGACAATGTTGACCTTCGGCGTAACAAGCCCTTCGGCCGCAAGTGTCCGAAAAACATCTGTGTCCGACGAACTTGAGAAATGCATACTCACGATCTGGTCAAGCACATTCGCTCGATTCAGTTCAAAGCGTACCAATTCGAGCGGCGCATAAGCAGGCCCCAGGATCGACATTCCAATTGTAAGCAAGCCGTCAGCTCCAGAAGGGACGCCGATCTCCTTCCATTGACCACCTTCTGTTGAAGAGCCATCGTTTAGAGTGGTAAAGCCGCCCGGCTGGAAGGTGAAGGCGCCCCTCAGGAACAGCGCCCGGATGCCCGCATCGCGCAACGCTTCCAGCGCCGCTTGGGCATGCGCGGGCGTCGGCGCGTTGTGGCACCAGTCAACAAGAGTCGTGACGCCGGCGTCGATCTGATCGAGAGCCGCGGCCAAGGTCGCCCAATAGATGTCTTCCGGCGAGAAGCGTGGACCGAACTCGCCGAGCACTTTCTGCAGATAGTCCTTGAGCGTCCAATCGGCGGCGACGCCGCGCAGAGGCGTTTGCCAGCAATGAAGATGCGCATTCACCAGCCCGGGCATGACCACCAATCCCGACGCGTCGATCCGCGTTGCGCCTTCGGCGCTGAGGTTGCGACCAACGGCGACAATGCGATCGGCGTCGATGAGAACGTCGCCTTGTTGTAGATCCGGAACGCTCGGATCCATTGTGAGAACAGCGCCGCCGCTTATGAGTATCTGGGTCATTCAAACCGCTCCGATCTCTTTATCTCCTCGCATTATGCCGTTGTTGCCACCACTAGACAATTGCCATCAGATCGAACATGTTGTTCCCATGCGTGAACATTCCTCCATTGCCGATCTCAACCAACTTCGTGTCTTCGCCGAGGTTGCCCGTACCCTGAGCGTCACCGAGGCAGCGCGAGTCCTTGGCATGCCGAAGTCGACCGTGAGCCGTGATGTCGTTCGATTGGAGAAGGCCCTCGGCGCGCTCCTCTTGTCGCGCGTTGGCCGTCGGATTGTGCTGACCGAAGCTGGGGCTCTCTTTGCCGACCATGCAACGCAGATATTGGCCCGGATCGAGGATGCGACCGATGCTGTTGCGACAAGCACAGCCGTCCCGCATGGCGTGCTCACCGTCCAGGCGACCTACGTGTTAGGGTATAGCGTGCTCATGCCGCTCATGGCGTCGTTCATGGAACGATTTCCCGGTGTCGATGTCATTCTTGAGCTCGAAAACCATGGAAGCCCGTCGACTCGCGATTGGGACATATTATTCGCGGCGGGCGCGCTCGATGATTCGAGCCATGCCGCGCGCAAGATCGCTGAAATGAGGCTCGGTCTTTACGCAAGTCCCGAATACATAGCCCGCCGTGGCACTCCCCAGATTGTTGCGGACCTAGGCGATCACGATATCGTGGACAAGCACTGGACGCGCGGCGCCGCACCTTGGGATGTTCAGTTCGGCTCGGGCGTCCGGCAGATCCCGATCAGGCCAAGACTATTGCTGAATGATATGCTTGCCGTCGCATTTGCGCTTCGCCAGGGCGTTGGCGTGGGTTGGTTGCCGTCCTTCCTGGCGCAGGAATCCGTGCAAACAAGGGCGCTAGTTCCTGTTCTTCCAAACCTTCGCCCCCCTCCAATCCCCGTCTATGCGATTTTTCCTCTTCGTCGGTCGGCAAGTCCTAAAATTCAGGCCTTTGTCGACTTTCTTTCAGAGTCTCTAACCGTACAGAAACCCTGATGGGAAAATATGGAAGCCCTTAGCGGCGCAGCGATCGGGGGGGCAGCATCGGCTATATGCCCGACTTTCTCACACGCAACGCCGTCGAGAGCGGAAGCCTGCGCACGATGCTCAACGGGCATCTTGCCGATCTCGGCCAATTCTTCTCCATGTGACCATCGAGCCGACACCTATCACCCAAGCTTAGGGTATTCGTCTATTTTCTATCGGAAAGTCTTTTCAGGGACGATTAACGTCCGCATATCGGATACATCTTCGCCTTTACAATCCCAGCCCTCGCTTCCGGCTGTGCTGAAGTACTGGTGCGAGACGGTTTGCCGGAGCGGGTCGCAGTCTCCGAATCTATCGCCCCCCTAGCGCGCCTCCGCCCGCCGGCAATTACAGTCAGGCGATCCGGGCCAAAGTTTAGTCTTCATTCTGGCCAGCCCCCTCGTGCACCCGATGGACGCCGGCCCATCGGTGTGCCGTTCGACGCGCAGGCTTCGGCTTATCGTCAACAATTCGAAGCTATGTGACGAGTCTCTCCCTTCCATCATCATGGCCTCGCTCACAGAATTCGCGACAGCCCCCCGGTGGACGTCGAGCGACCCGCCATCTACGGCCCTCTCGACGAGTTATTCTGAGGTTCGTCCCAGGCCTACGTGCCTCACCCTAGACAACGGCGCGCGTCGCCGCGCGCAGACCAACGATCAAGAAAATTGCCGAGCCTGCGGCGATCGCAAGGCCGAGCAGTTGGCCGGCGTCGGCGCCAAACAGGCAGATCAGCGCGGCGCCTGCACCGAGCAATCCGACGGCCGTTCCGAGGAACGAGATCGCGCGCGATGAAGACGTCCCACTCCGGACCAGCGCCGGCCCGAACACGAGCAATGCCCCTGCTCCGAAGGCGAAGGTTCCAGAAATGAACAGAGCATCGGAGAAACTCTTGGCCGCGACGAACCCGGCCTCCGAAGTGCCGCTCGACGCAGCCGTCACGAAGGTTCGCCCAACGAGCGCGTCGACACTGACGAAGATGATGTTGCTGAGAGCGATCCCGAGCCATCCCGCCGCCTTGATCGACTGCCCGCGCAATACGAGACCAAAGGCGACCATCATCGCGGCCGCGGCGAAGATGACGTCCCCCGTCAACCCCACCACGCCAATCCACCACAGCTGCATGCCGTCGCTCGCTCTCAGGGCTTCGAGCGCCTCCGGCAGCCGCACTGTCACCACGGGCATCGTCGCCGCCGTGGGCGAGGCCGCATAGAGTCCGCTGACGATGGCAATCATGACCGCGCCGAGCACCACCCCGACGCCGCCAATCCGGATCGCGGCGCTTGCGGCGTCCTTCGTCTCGACCTGCCTGCCTTCGGTCATGATGCTTGTCCGGTATCCATAATGGTTGCAGAGTGAGACCATAACTTCGACAAGGCCGACTTGCAACCATGCCCGGAAAGACCGATCTCGCGACGTTCAACTGCTCGCTTGCCCGCGCGCTCAACGACGTGGGTGACTGGTGGACACTCCTCATCATTCGCGATGCTTTCCTGGGGGCGCAGAGGTTCTCCGAGTTTCAGCGCAGCCTCGGCATGGCGCGAAATACCCTGTCGGATCGGCTCGATCGCCTCTGTGCGGCTGGTGTCCTGCTGCGAGGCGGCACGCCGGCGCGCCCGCTCTATTGCCTGACCGAGAAGGGCCGCGCGCTTGCTCCGGCGTTGGTCGCCCTTCAGCAATGGGGCGACCAATTCGCCTCCGAGAACCGCCCGCCCGTGGTGGTGACGGATCAACGCGGGCGCCCCTTGCCGAGGGTCAAGCTGGTTGACGGCGATGGGGCGGAGGTCGGCCCGCGGGATCTGCGTTTCAGGCCGGGTCCTGGCGCCGACGCGCGTACACGTGCTCGATTTCAGGCCATGAAGCAGCCTCAGAAGGTGTCGGAGTAATCAGGTCTCCTCACACTCAGATACAAACTGGCGCGGCGAAGACCAGTCGAAAGAGTCCGGCACTTGAGAAGATTTGGTGCGGGTGGTCGGGGTCGAACCGGCACTCCTTTCGGAACTGGATTTTGAAGGGGGTGAACCGCAGCCTGCTCCTATGGCGCGCCTAGCCAAATGTGATCTTGGCCTCCTTTTCCCAACGAGGTGCCCACGCATGTAGTGGACGCAAACTTTCTATTTCTACGCTACGATGCTCCATTGTCCGACGATCGAATTTTACGTCTTCACCTTTCAGGAACTATTGTCTTCATTCTCTCCAGATCCGAGTTTTTGGGAGAATGCTGATGGCACATCGAAACGACATTCCGATCAAGCGAACCATCCGCCGTCACCAGTTGCGCGAAATGGTGCCGCTTGCAGACAGTACAATTTACGAAATGGAGCAGCGAGGAGAATTCCCCCGGCGCTTCGCGCTGTCGCCGCGATGCGTCGTCTGGGACCTGGGTGAGGTCGAAGCCTGGTTGGTCTCTCGTAGAGCCGCACCCATAGTGCGCGCACCACACCCTGACGTGAACCAACGCCGCACGCGACCAGTCAAAGACTCGGGTCGGGCTCAAAGATCGGCATCGACGACGGGATAAGGACAGGTGCACGTTTCCGCCCTGCAACCCACGCATCAACAATATCTGACCATTCCTGCATCATGTGGCGCCGTTGCGTCTTATACTCGGCCTTGTTGTAGACTCCGCGTGAGGAGCGGCCGTCCTCGTGCGCCAGACACTTTTCGATCCAATCACTATTGAAGCCAAGTTCGTTGAGCAGTGTGGATCCGGTCCGGCGAAGATCGTGGACCGTGAACGGCTCCAGGGGCATGCCCTCCTTCATTGCCCTTTCGACAACGGAGTAGGTCACGCGGTTGAAGGTGGCGCGCGACATCGGAGCGTCTGCGTCGTACCGCGACGGCAGAAGGTATCTTGAATTTCCCGCACAGGTCTTCAAGGCGATCATGATGTCGAGCACCTGGCGCGACAGGTAGACGTTGTGCGCCTTCGAGCGCTTCATTCTTTCCTTTGGAATGGTCCACACGGCGTTCTCGAAATCAACCTCATCCCAGATCGCGTTCTGTAGCTCGCTCTTGCGCACCATCGTCAGGAGGTAAAGCCGCATCCCGAGGCGGATCGTGGGTAAGGTCGCGACATGCTCGATCTGATTCAGCATCACCCGGATTTCGGACGGCGATAGTGACCGGTCTCTTGGAGCGAATGTAGCGATCGAAGATGGGCCGACATCGTCGGCTGGATTGGCGACCTTTTCACCGTGCAGGATCGCAAATCCGTAGATCTGCTTCAGGATATCTCGCACATGGATAGCCGTCGCTGGGGCACCGCGTTCAACGATTTTGCCGCAGTGGGTTCTGAGGTCGTCGGGCGTGATTTCCGTGAGGAGGCGATTGCGCCAGACCGGCAGAAGCTCTCGCTCGAAGATGGAACGCCGCATGGCGCGCGTGCTGTCGGCCATCGGCGCGGCGGTGAGCCACTTCTCCCCGAACTCGCCAAAACTCTTCGCTTCTTTCAGGCGTCGCTTATCGCGCTGCTTCTCTATCGCCGGCGACCGTCCTTCGCCAATGGCGCGCCTCGCGTCGATGCACTTCTCTCGGGCCCGGGCGAGCGAGATTCCGTCGCGTCCGTACCTGCCCAGATAGACGGTCTCCCGACGGCCGTTGAGCCTGTAGTCCAGGCGAAACGAGATCGCGCCACTGGGCATGACGCGCACATACATACCGTCACGGTCCGCAATCTTGTAGATTTTCTCTTTTGGCTTCAATGCCTTGAGGGCGACGTCCGTCAGCATCCTTACTGCCTCCTGAAAAGTACCGTCAGCACAATTTCGAGGATTCGTGGCAGATAATTTCTTTTATCTTCAATGACTTAAAGAAAAATAAGTACCGTCACGAGCCTCGTTGACCGTGACGGTACTTTGAAAAACTCGCCCAAGCAATATACCGGAGGTCCGTCAGGCAGGCCGCCAGAGCCAAACTCTGCGTACCGATAGCTGCTGACTGTCTTAGAAGGAATTAATTTTTGTTTTCAATGGCTTGTGTCGTGCCCTAGCGTAGTTCTGGATACGTCCGGATGGGCCAAAATCATTCCCACTCGATGGTGCCCGGCGGCTTGCTGGTGACGTCGTAGACGACGCGGTTGACGCCCTTCACCTCGTTGATGATGCGTGTCGCGGTGCGGCCGAGGAAGGCCATGTCGAAGGGGTAGAAGTCGGCCGTCATGCCGTCCACGGAGGTCACCGCGCGCAGGGCGAGGACGTGGTCGTAGGTGCGCCCGTCGCCCATGACGCCCACGGTGCGCACCGGCAGCAGCACGGCGAAGGCCTGCCAGATCACGTCGTAGAGCCCGGCATAGCGGATCTCTTCCAGATAGATGGCGTCGGCCTTGCGCAGGATGTCCAGCTTCTCGCGGCTGATGGCGCCGGGGCAGCGGATGGCAAGGCCGGGGCCGGGGAAGGGGTGGCGGCCCACGAAGCTCTCGGGCAGGCCGAGTTCCCGGCCGAGCGCGCGCACCTCGTCCTTGAACAGGTCGCGCAGGGGCTCCACCAGCTTCATGTTCATGCGCTCGGGCAGACCGCCCACATTGTGGTGGCTCTTGATGGTCACCGAGGGGCCGCCGGCAAAGGAGACGCTCTCGATTACGTCTGGATAGAGCGTGCCCTGGGCGAGGAAATCGGCGCCGCCCACCTTCTTGGCCTCGGCGTCGAACACGTCGATGAACAGCCGCCCGATGGTCTTGCGCTTCGCTTCCGGGTCCTCGACGCCTTCCAATTCCTTCAGGAACAGCTCGGAGGCGTCCACGTGCACCAGCGGGATGTTGTAGTGGCCGCGGAACAGGGAGACCACCTCGTCCGCCTCGGCCTGGCGCATCAGGCCGTGGTCCACGAACACGCAGGTGAGCTGGTCGCCGATGGCCTCGTGGATGAGAACCGCCGCAACGGACGAATCCACGCCGCCGGACAGGCCGCAGATGACGCGCCCGGTGCCCACCTGTTCCCGGATGCGGGCGATGGCGCGCTCGCGGAAGGCGCCCATGGTCCAGGTGCCCTCCAGCCGGGCCACCTTGCGCACGAAATTGGAAAGAAGGCGCGCGCCATCCGGCGTATGCACCACCTCGGGGTGGAACATGAGGCCGTAGAAGCGCCTCGCTTCGTCCTCGATGGCGGCGAAGGGGGCGTTGGCCGACGTGCCCATCACCTTGAAGCCGGGGGGCAGGGCGGTGATGCGGTCGCCGTGGCTCATCCACACGGTGTGGCCCTCGCCGGGGTGCCACAGGCCGTCGAACAGGTCGGATGTGGCCTCGACCTGCAGGGTGGCGCGACCGAATTCGCGATGGTGGCCGCTTTCAACCTGTCCGCCCAACTGCTCGGCCATGGTCATCTGACCATAGCAGATGCCGAGCACGGGGATGCCGGCCTCGAACACCTCCTGTGGCGCGCGGGGGCTGTCGCCGTCCGGGACGGAGGCCGGGCCTCCGGACAGGATGACCGCCTTCGGCTTCAGCGTGCGGAACGCCTCCGCGGCCTTCTGGAACGGCACGACCTCGGAATAGACGCCTTCCTCACGCACCCGCCGGGCGATGAGCTGGGTCACCTGGCTGCCGAAATCGATGATGAGGACGGTTTCCTGGGCGGCAGTATCCGGGGCGGAAGAGGACATGAAGGGGCACCTTGCGCGCGAAGGAGGAAATGTTGTGCCCTCCTTTAGCGGCAAAGCGGCCATTTAAAAAGTCAAGGCCGGCGCAGGTCGGCCTTGCACCGGACGAGGCCCGGATCAGAGGCTGGACCAATAGGCCTCGCAGCCGGCCGGCGGCGTGGCGGCGGCGGCCCCGTGGCGGCGCTTCAGCTCGGCGCAGGCGAAGGCGCGGGCATCGGCGGGGAGCTTGGAATTGATGGCGGTGCCGATCTCGTCATAGGGCTCGCCGGAGGCGTAGACGTAGAAGGCCCAGTAGCCGCCCACGAGGAGCACGGCGATCAGCAGCAGGCGGATAATGCCCATGTCTTGTTCCTTCTTCGGAGTCTGGAGGCTGGCGACGCGCGCGCTTCAGCAGGATTGCAGCAACAACGCTGCGCTCGCGCTGAAGGTTCATTTCGGTGAAGCTGGAGTCACCCCGCCCGCTTCATCACGCTGACGAAGAAGCCGTCCGTTCCTGTCCGGCGGGGGGTCATCAGGATGCCCTCGCGGCTGGTGAGGGCGGCGTCCGCAAGGGCGGCCCCCTGCGCGCCCAGCGAGAGCACCGTCTCGTTGGGCGGCACCACGTGGAAATCCTCCCGCTTGGAGAGCAGGGCACGCACCTGCGCGCCGTTTTCCTCGTCCAGCAGCGAGCAGGTGACATAGGCGAGCCGCCCGCCCGGGCGCACATAATGGGCGGCCTCTTCCAGGATCTTGGCCTGCTCGGAGGTGCGCTGGGCCAGCGCGCCGGGGCGCACCCGCCATTTGGCGTCGGGGTTGCGGCGCCAGGTGCCGGTGCCGGTGCAGGGCGCATCCACCAGCACGAGGTCCATGTGGCCTTCCAGATCGTGGAGCACGTCCTCGGCGCCGCGCGGGCTGCGCACCTGCACGTTGCGCACGCCGGCGCGGGCGAGGCGCTCATGCATGGGCTTCAGGCGGCGGATGTCGCTGTCGTGGGCGTAGAGCTGGCCCTTGTTGTCCATGAGGGCGGCAAATTCCAGCGTCTTGCCGCCGGCGCCGGCGCACAGGTCCAGCACCTGGGATCCGGGCACCGGGCGGGCGAGGATGGCGGCGAGCTGCGAGCCCTCGTCCTGCACCTCCACCTCGCCCCGCAGGAAGGCGGGCTCGGCGGAGACCGGCGGGGCCTTGCCCTCGGAATCCAGCAGGATGCGCAGGGCGAGCGGCGAGAAGCGGCCGGGCGCCGGGTTGAGATGGGAGAGTTCGGCGCGCACCGCCTCCGGCTCGCCCTTCAGGGTGTTGACGCGCAGGTCCAGCGGCGCGCGGGTGGCGAGCGCCGCGCCTTCCGCCACCACGTCCTCGCCGAAGACGTGGCGCAAGGAGGCGTGGAGCCATTGGGGATAGTCGCCGCGCACGAAGGGCGGCGCGCCCTTGATGCTCGGGTCGGCGAGACGGGTGCGCTCGTCCTCGCTCAAGGGCGCCGGGGCGAAGCGGGAGCCGTCCGCCAGCGCCGCGATGGCCTCGCCGTCCAGCGCCCGCATGAGCACCAGCATGCCCAGCACCAGCGCCCGCGGCTCCTCGGAGCCCAACACATGGGCGGCCGAGGCGCGCCGGCGCAGGGTGTCGTAGACGATGCCGGCGATGGCGGCACGGTCGCCGGAGCCGGCGAAGCGGTGGGAGAGCCCCCAGTCCTTCAGGGCATCGGCGGCGGGCCGGCGGCGGGTGATGAGGTCGGCGAGGACCTCGATGGCGGCGGAGATACGGGCGGCGGGGGTCATTTTCTATCCGTCAGGCGCGCGCGGGGGCGGGCTGAAGGCCTTCCGCCTCCAGCTGCCGGGCAAAGAGGTCGAGGGCCAAGCCCAGCTTCTCGTCGATCACATGGAGATATTCGGTCCAGTCGCCATAGCCGGTCAGCTCGGCCTTGCCGTCGCTGATGCCGCGCAGGCCGATCATGGGCAGGCCATGGCGCCGGGCGGCGCGCAATACGGCGAAGCTCTCCATGTCCACCATGTCCTCGGCGATGGCATCATAGGCCGCGCCCGAGATGATGGCGCCGCCGGTGGAGAGGGAGGCTTCCGGCACGCCGGCGATGCGGTGGGCCAGCTCGATCACCGCCGGCTCGTCCAGGAAGGGGGTGCGCCCCTTCTCGAAGCCCAGGGCCGAGGCGTCCATGTCGCGATAGGCGACCCGCGCCACCTGGTAGACCTCCGCATGGTCGAGCCGGCGCGAGCCCGCCGAGCCCAGGGTGAAGACGAGGTCCGGCAGCAGGTCCCGATGGGCGAGGAGGGCGAGCGCCCGCGCCGTCTCCACCGCCGCCTCCACCGGCCCCACCCCGGTGATGAGGGGGGTGATGCGGGACTTCAGATGGGGGCCGTATTCCTGGCTGGTGGCCATCACGAACAGGATGGAACGGCCGCCGATGGAAGACAGGTGGCGGGCGGGGTCGGTCATCAAAGGTCACCTGAGGCGCAAGGCTGGAGCATAAAGTCCAACTCCTCGACCGGCCGGCTTCGCCTGTCAACCGCCGTGCAATCAGATGCTCAGCAGGATGGCGAAGGCGAACAGGCCCCACATGAGCGCCAGCACCGCGAGGCTCGCCAGGTCGAAGCTGACCCCGAAATTCATGCGCCCGCGCGCCGCGGCGGACAGCAGGTGCGGGAAGGCGGAGATGATGCGCAGCAGCACGAAGACCCAGGCCAGCACCACGAACGCCACGTCCGCCTTGCGGGTGTACAGGGCCAGCGTGGTCAGGGTGTAGAACAGCACCGCCGCAAGCCCGGCGCGCAGGCCGTCGGCCGTCACCTCGGTGGATTTGATCGCGCGCAGCAGCACCGCGAGCACCAGCGCCACGTGCACGAAAAGGGGAAGAAGGATCATCTGCACCGTCATGGGGGTCTCCGTCGCGGGACGCGCAAGCTCAAGCTCAAGCTCACGCGTCGCCAGCTCAAGCGTCACCAAGAACGGGAACCGCGGCCGTGGCCGTTCGTTCCCTCCAAGGTGTGGAGGAGATGTTATGGGTGCACAGGCATCGATGAAGGAGCTGCGGCGCCGGGTGGAGGCAGGCCGCGCCCCGCGCCCGCTGTTCACCCGCTTCTCCCAGATGGCGGCCCGCTACACCGGCAAGCCCGCCACCTTCATCGGTGCGATGGCGATCATCGTGGCGTGGGGGATGACGGGGCCGCTGTTCGGCTTCAACGACACCTGGCAGCTGGTCATCAATACCTCCACCTCCATCGTCACCTTCCTCATGGTGTTCCTGATCCAGAACAGCCAGAACCGGGATACGGCGGCGCTCCAGATCAAGCTCGACGAACTGATCGCGCGTCTCGACGGGCCGCGCGAAATACTGCTCGATCTGGAGGATCTGGACGAGGCGACGCTGGAGCGCCTGCGTCTCGAATACGCCCTGCTGGCGGACAAGGCGCGCGCGAGCCAGGATTCCGGCGCCGGGCCGGAGGTGGCAGGTCCTTCGCCCGCCGATCCGGCTGGCGCGAAGGCCTGAGCACGCCACGCGATCAGCCGCGGGGCAGCGGCTCCACGGCGAAGGCTTCGGGCGGCAGTCCGGCGCGGAAGCGGGCCACCATGGTCTCGAACGCCCGTTCCATGTGGCGGGCATAGCGGTCGATGTCGAACAGGGGCGAGGTGGAGCGGGCGGCCACCAGGCGCGCGCGGGCATCCGCCAGCGCGGCGGGATCGTTGGCGAGGGCCACGGCCTTGGTCACGAAGCCGTCCACATCGGTGGTGATGAGGTCCGCCAGGTTCATCTGCGTCATGATGCTGGCCGCGACCCGCGACGCGAACGAACGGCCGGTGCGGGTCACCATGGGCAGGCCCATGCGGAGCATGTCGCTGGCCGTGGTGTGTGCGGTGTAGGGGAAGGTGTCGAGGAAGAGGTCAGCCAGCGGCAGCCGCGCGAAATGGTCTTTCAGCGGCACCATGGGCGCGAACACGAGGCGGGCGGGATCGAGGCCCCGTGCCTCGGCCTCCCGGCGCAGGTTGTCGGCGCTGTTCTCCCGGCTTTCCAGCACCCACAGGACCGAGCCGGGCACCGCCCCGAGGATGCGGATGTAGGCGGAGAAGACCTCCGGATCGAGCTTCCAGGCGGAATTGAAGGCGCAGAACACGAAGGCGTCGTCCGGCAGGCCGCAGTCCGTCCGGGTCGGGCGCTCGCCCACCGGCAGGTCCGAGTCGTTGGGCTGGTAGCAGTCCGGCAGATGGACGATCTTCTCGGTGAAGTATGCGGCATCCGAGAACGGCACCACCACCGGGTCCGCGATCACATAGTCCATGAAGGGCGCGCCGCTGGTGCCCGGATAGCCGAGGAAGTTCACCTGCACCGGTGCCGGATGGTCGGCGAAGGCGGCAAGACGTTCGCCGCTGGTATGGCCCATGAGATCCACGAACACGTCGATGCCGAGGGCGGCGACCTCCTCGGCGATGGCGGAGGGGGAGGCCTTCTCCCGGTCGAGGAAATGGTCCACCGCGTCGATGATGCTCTGGCGCTGGGGGGAGCCGTCGTTGAAGCTGACCGATATGGCGGTCACCTCGAACCGGCTGCGATCATGCCGGGCCAGGAGCTTCGAGATGAGGAAGGTGGTGGCGTGGGTGCGGAAGTCCGCTGACAGATAGGCGATGCGGATCGGCCCCGAGGCGGTGCGCCGGGCGGAATGGTCGAAGACGCGCGGGCGGGCCGGCATCTTCTCTTCCACCACCTTGCGCCGGGCGGTGGCGAGGTGGAGGGCGGGGTCGTCCACATAGAGGGTAGCGAAGGGCAGGGCCGGCACGTCCGGCAGCACACCGCCGCGCTTCATGCTGTCGAACAGACGGTCGTGGCCGCGCCAGTCCCAGATCGCGCGCCGGGCCGGCAGCAGCAGGTTGGCGGCGAGCGGCAGGCTGGGGTCGAGGTCGAACGCCCGGTCCATGGCGGCCAGCGAGTCCGCCGTCTGCTCCAGCGCCCCGTAGGCGAGGGAGAGGTTGTGCCAGGCCTTGGCGTCGTCCGGCCGGCGCGCCAGCACCTTCTTGTACAGCTCGATGGCCTCGGCCTCCCGGCTCTGGCGGGCGCGGACGATGCCGAGCAGGTGCACCACGTCCATCTGGTCCGGCGCCGCCCGCAGGATCTTGCGGTAGTGCCGCGCCGCGTCCTCGTACTGGCCGCGCAACTGATGCTGGTAGCCGTCGTAGAGCAGCTTCTGGAGCGCGGGCGTCAGGGGCGCGGG